>NZ_JAEMTF010000074.1:0-8355 GCF_016462415.1 Williamsia sp.
CGGTGAAGACGATCTACTCGACCACGATCCCCCTGTCGCTCTGATCCCCTGTCAGCCGCACGTGTGACCGGCGTCTCGAGGCAGACGGCCCCGAATCGGCGCCACACACGGTGACTTCAGCCACACAAGTGCACTTCAGCCACAAAACGGTCACGATTCGGGTTGGAGTGGTCTTCGGCCCATGTAACGATGTAACAGCGCGTGGGGTCTCGCGCTGTCCGTTGTTCCGCGAACGAAGGTTAGGTCACGAACTCGTGCTGACTCCCAAGTCCACCCATGACGCCGCACGGCGTCCGCGTCTGATGACGCGTCTCCTCATGGTCATGTTCGGCATCGTTCTCGCCGTCGTGGCCGTTCCGTCCGTCGCGAGTGCCGCCCCGGTGGCACCGCAGCCGACCATCCCCGGCCTGCCGGGCGTGCCGGTCCCGGACTTCATCAAGCCCCTTCTGCCGGCACCGCCCGCGCCGAAGACGACCCCGGAGCCCGCTCCGGCGCCGGTCCCGGTCGAGCCGGCTCCGCCGGTGGCCACCAAGACCGGTTGGGTCGCCCTGGCCGACGACGCCACCAAGGAACTGACCGTCTGGCACGAGGGCAAGATCGTGCGCAAGATGCCCATCTCCATGGGCTCGAACGATCACCCGACGCCGAACGGCACGTACTTCACCAAGGAGAAGTACCGCGACATGTACATGGACTCGTCCACGTACGGCGTCCCGGTCGACTCCGCGGAGGGCTACCGCACCTACGTCGAGTACGCCATCCGGATGAGCTTCGACGGCATCTTCCTGCACGCGGCACCGTGGTCGGTGGCGCAGCAGGGCAAGTCCAACGTGAGCCACGGCTGCATCAACGTGAGCACCGAGAACGGCAAGTGGGCCTTCGACAACTTCCCCACCGGCACCCCGATCGTGGTGCGCGGGACGGTCGGCGGCCAGTACGTCCAGGGCAGCTGATCCCCTACTGACACAATGAGATCCGGGCGGGCCGCACACGCGGTCCGCCCGGATTTTTGTCATCGGGTCACTCGGCTCCGAGGTCGTGGCCGTTGCTTGCCCCGGTGACCCGTGAGATCGCGCGCATCTTGTTCACCGCATCCAGGGCGGCCACCTTGTAACCCTCGGCGAGCGTCGGGTAGTTGAACACCGCGCCCACCAGGTAGTCGACGGTTCCGCCGCACCCCATCACGGTCTGGCCGATGTGCACCAGTTCGGCGGCGTTGCTGCCGAACACGTGCACACCCAGCAGACTGCGGTCGGTGGCGTGCACCAGGAGCTTGAGCATCCCGTACGAGTCCCCCATGATCGCGCCGCGCGCGAGCTCGCGATAGCGCGCCACCCCGACCTCGAACGGCACGTTCTCGGCGGTCAACTCGTCCTCGGTCTTGCCGACGAAACTGACCTCCGGGATCGCGTAGATCCCGATCGGCTGGATGGGATCGACGTCGCCCGCCGGCTCTCCGAACGCGTGGTAGGCGGCGCGCCGCCCCTGCTCCATCGACGTCGCGGCCAACGCCGGGAACCCGATGACGTCGCCGACGGCGTAGATGTGGGCGACCTCGGTCTGGAAGTTCTCGTTCACGTCGAGCCGCCCGCGCTCATTGCCCTGCAGGCCGGCCTTCGCGACGTCGAGCTCGTCGGTGACGCCCTGTCGGCCCGCGGAGTACAACACGGTGTCGGCGGGGATCTTCTTGCCGGACTCGAGGATGGTCAGGGTGCCCCCGGGGTGCTTCTCCACGGTCTTGACCGACTCGGAGAATCGGAACGTCACACCGCGTTCGCGCAGCTGGTACTGCAGCGCCTCGACGATCTCGCGGTCGCAGAACTCCAGCATGTTGGCGCGCTTCTCGACGACGGTCACCTTCGTGCCGAGGGCGGCGAACATCGACGCGTACTCGATCCCGATCACGCCGGCGCCCACGACGACCATCGACTGCGGGACGTGACTCATCCCGAGGATCTGGTCGGAGTCGACGATGGTCGCGCCGTCGAACTCGACCGACGAGGGTCGCGCCGGACGGGTCCCGACGGCGATCACGATGTGGTCGGCGGTGATGACCTTGCGTTCGCCGTCCGGTCCGTCGATCGAGATCTCGTTCGGGCCGGTGAACTTCGCGCTGCCGATCAACAACGCCACCCGATTGCGGGTCAGTTGGCTCTGGATGACATCGATCTCCTTGTTGACGACGTGGGCGGTACGCGCCGACAGGTCGGAGACGGTGATGTCCGCCTTGAGTCGGTAGGACTGGCCGTAGAGCTCCCGTTGACTGAGTCCGGTCAGGTACAGGACGGCCTCACGCATCGTCTTCGACGGCACGGTGCCGGTGTTGATGCACACCCCGCCCACCATGTCCCGACGTTCGACCACGGCCGCGTTCTTGCCGAGTTTGGCGGCCGCGATGGCCGCCTTCTGTCCGGCCGGGCCCGAACCGATGACAACCAGGTCGTAATGATCCACAGTTCCACTCCGCTTCCCGCGCGACATCGGCGCAACTGGCATCAGTCTCGCCCAGACCGGACGTGCGCACATGTCGAGCGGATGAATTCCGGCGGATGTGACCGTGACCCGGCCGGCAGCGCTCAGGCGGCCTCGGACATCAGGTCCGTGGCGAAGGTGGCCTGCACCTGCAGCCAGTGGGCGAGCACGACGACTCCGGGGTGGTCGCCACGCCCACCCAACGGTTCGGACGCGTAGGCGGTGTGACGCCCACCGCGTCGGTTGCGGACCCGGAATCCACCGATCACGATCAGCGCGGGCAGGTATCCGAGCACGTCGAACACGAGCCGTCGCACACGCGTGAGGTCACGCCGCCACTGCCGGGGTCGGATGGAGGTGCGAGCGGCGTTCTGGAACGTGTTGCGCCGCAGCTTCAGCAATGACGTACGCAGCCATCCGAGGAGGTCGTCGAGCGACAAGGCCTCGGTGAGATCGGCGACGTCGCGCACGAGCGAGTCGGCGTCGGCGTTACAGATCATGTCCGCGGGGTCGGCGATCCACAGCGTGGCGACACCGGTGGGTAGATCGGGTCCCGGGCCGGCGACACCGGAGCCCGCACACCCGTCGACGACGCCCGCCGGCTGGTGCGGGTCGGCTACGAGACCGACACCGATCACCCGACACAGGTCAGACCGACGGACGTGGTCACCCGCGAGAGCATGTCGGATCACGACACACCCCTGCGAATAGCCGATCAGCATGATCGGCCCCGGCGTCGTCGCGATCAGTGACCGCAGTCGATCCGATCCCACGGCGACGCTGTCGGCGAAGCTCATCCCGTGGCGTGCGGGTACCGGACCGTAGCTGGACGGGTAGCCCACCCATCGACTCCGGAACCGATCGTCGAGACGGTCGGTCACCCCGGCGAGCAGACCGGTGACGTCGGTGCGGGGGTCGCCGGGGAAGGACTCGCCGGTCCCGCCGACGGCCAGAACGGTCACTGTGGTCATGGTTCGATCATCGACCGCAACCCTGAGAGACCGACGGTCGCAACCCTGAGGATTCTCTGCGAACGAGAGACCGACGACGTTTAGTCGGGTTGACAGCTGGGGCACCAGAAGAGATTGCGCCCCTCCATGATCTCCCCGAGGATCGTGTTGCCACACACGCGGCACGGCTCGCCGCGACGTCGGTAGACGTAGCTCCGGGGACGCCCGCGCGGTCCGCGAACACCGTGGTCGTCCTCGGGGCGGATCGTGATGATCTTGCCCTTGCGGACGCCGACATCCATCAGTTCCACGGTGTCGCGCCACATCCGTTGCCACACATCGTTCTCGACTGCGGTGCCGATCCGCATCGGGTGCACGCCGGCGCGGAACAGGACCTCGGCGCGGTACACGTTGCCGATCCCGGCGACGATCTTCTGGTCCATGAGCATCGCCCCGAGGGCGCGCCTGGACTTGTGTATCCGCCGGAAGGCCTTGTCCGGATCGGCGTCTTTGCGCAGCGGGTCGGGGCCCAGGCGGGCGACGAGTGCGTCGAGGTCTTCCGGGGTGTACATCTCGCAGGCGGTGGGCCCGCGCAGGTCACCGCCGTGATCGTCGCCCTCGATGCGCAGCCGCACCTGTCCCACGGGTGCGGGCATCGGCGCCTTCACATCGGAGAACTTGCCGTAGAGCCCGAGATGGATGTGCACCATCGCACCGGAGTCGTAGTGGTGCAGCAGGTGTTTTCCCCAGGCCTCCGCGGCACGGAACACCTGGCCGTCGAGCGCACGCGCCTCGTCGACGAAACGGCCCTGCGGACTGCTCACGCGCAACTGCTGTCCGCGGTAGCGCCGGTGGTGCAGGCGAGCCAGGCGGTGAATCGTGTGGCCCTCGGGCATACGCCCTCAGTTCGCGGGCAGGGCGGGGGCCTGTCCCGTCCGCTCGTACTCGGCGAGGATGTCGATGCGACGCTGGTGGCGCGGCTCGTCCGACCATGCGGTCGACAGGAACGCGTCGACGATGGCCAGGGCCTGCTCGGTGGTGTGCATCCGCCCACCGATACCGATCAGCTGTGCATTGTTGTGCTGACGCGCCAGTTGCGCGGTCTCCACGCTCCACGCCAACGCGCACCGTGCGCCCGGGACCTTGTTGGCGGCGATCTGCTCGCCGTTCCCGCTGCCGCCCAACACGATTCCCAGGCTACCGGGATCGGCCACCGTCGCGGCCGCCGCGGCAATGCAGAACGCCGGGTAGTCGTCGAGCGCGTCGTAGGTGTGGGCACCGCAATCGGTGACGTCGTGTCCCGCCGCCTTCAGGTGGTCACTGATCAGGTTCTTGAGTTCAAAGCCGGCGTGGTCGGCACCGAGGTAAACGCGCATGGCGATCATTCTGTCATCTCGCCATGCGCGTCGGCGTGTGCGGTCGCTCAGTCGAACTGCGGGTTCTCGTGACGGCTGCGCTTCAGCTCGAAGAAGTGCGGGTAGCTCGAGAGCAGCACCGCACCGTCCCAGACCCGACCGGCGTCGTCACCGCGCGGGATACGCGACAGGACCGGTCCGAAGAACGCGATGTTGTTGATGTGGATGGTCGGGGTGCCCACGTCGTCGCCGACCTTGTCCATGCCCTCGTGGTGGCTCTTGCGGATGGTCTCGTCGAAATCGGTGGAGTCCGCGGCCTCGGCGAGTTCGGCGGGCAGACCGGCCTCGGCGAGCGATGCCTCGATGGCCTTGGCGAAGTCGTCGACGCCGTTGTTGTGGATCTGGGTGCCCATCGCGGTGTACAGCGGGTCGAGCACCTCGTGGCCGTGCGCGTCGACGGCCGCCTGCAGTACGCGGACCGGCTTCCACGCCTCCTTGAGCTTCTCCGCGTACTCCGCGGGGATGTCCTTGCCCTCGTTGAGGACGGCGAGGCTCATGATGTGGAACTCGACGTCGATGTCGCGCACCTTCTCGACCTCGAGGATCCACCGCGAGGTGATCCAGCACCACGGGCACAGGGGATCGAGCCAGAAATCCACGCGATCGCGCGTGCTGTCGGTCCCGGTCGTCGTGGTCTGATCGGCTGTCGCGGTCATGGATGACTCCTCGCTCGGCGAATGATGAGTTGGGGCTGCCCACCACGGACGGCGGGCGCTGCTCTGGGTTACAACCTACGTCGGCCTCGGTAATTCCCTTCCGGGTCTGATGCGGTAAGTGTGTGGGGACACCAGACACGGCTGACACCAGACACGACCAGGGGGAACATCGTGAGCGCACCCAATCTGACCCGCGACCAGGCCGCCGAACGATCGGCGACCATCTCGGTCCACACCTACACAATCGATCTCGATCTGACCGACGGCAACGGAAAACCCGGTGTCGAGACCTTCCGGTCGGCCAGCACCATCACCTTCGACGCGACGCCGGGCGCGTCGACCTTCGTCGACGTGATCGCGAGGACCATCCACTCGGCGACGCTCAACGGCACCGACATCGACGTGTCGGACTACACCGAGGAGGCCGGGATCGCGCTCCCCGACCTCGCCGAGCACAACGAGCTGACCGTCGTCGCGGACTGCATCTACTCCAACACCGGTGAGGGTCTGCACCGGTTCGTCGACCCCACCGACGAGTCGGTGTACCTGTACTCGCAGTTCGAGACGGCCGACGCGAAGCGGATGTTCGCCTGCTTCGACCAGCCGGATCTCAAGGGCACCTTCACCGTCACCGTCACCGCGCCCGCCGACTGGAAGGTCATCTCCAACGGTGCCGCCGATGAGAATTCGGGCACCGACGGCAAGCACTCCTTCGTCACCACCGAGTTGCTGAGCACCTACCTGGTCGCGCTGATCGCCGGACCGTACGCGCAGTGGACCGACACCTACACCGACGATCACGGGTCGATCGACCTCGGCATCTACTGCCGGGCGTCGCTGGGTGAGTTCATGGACCCCGAGCGTCTGTTCACCGAGACCAAGCAGGGGTTCGACTTCTATCACCGGAACTTCGGTGTCCCCTACGCCTTCGGCAAGTACGACCAGCTGTTCGTCCCCGAGTTCAACGCGGGCGCGATGGAGAACGCCGGTGCCGTCACCTATCTCGAGGACTACGTCTTCCGGTCGAAGGTCACCAAGGCGCTCTACGAACGACGCGCCGAGACCGTGCTGCACGAGATGGCGCACATGTGGTTCGGCGACCTGGTCACCATGAAGTGGTGGGATGACCTGTGGCTCAACGAGTCTTTCGCGACATTCGCGTCCGTCCTGTGCCAGTCGGAAGCCACCGAGTACAAGAGCGCCTGGACCACGTTCGCGACGGTCGACAAGTCCTGGGCCTACCGCCAGGACCAGCTGCCCTCGACCCACCCGGTCGCCGCGGACATCCCCGACATCGCCGCGGTCGAGGTCAACTTCGACGGCATCACCTACGCTAAGGGCGCGTCGGTCCTCAAGCAGCTCGTCGCCTATGTCGGTCTCGAGGACTTCCTCGCCGGCCTGCGCGACTACTTCGCCGCCCACAAGTTCGGCAACGCGACGTTCTCGGATCTTCTGGGGGCACTGGAGAAGTCGTCGGGGCGCGACCTGTCCGACTGGGGTGACCAGTGGCTGCGAACCACCGGCATCAACGTCCTGCGCGCAGATTTCGACACCGACGAGTCAGGGAAGTTCACCCGGTTCGAGGTCGTCCAGGAGGGCGCGGCGCCGGGTGCCGGGGAGCTGCGCACCCACCGGATCGCCGTCGGCATCTACGACGACGACTCCGACGGCAAGCTGGTCCGTGTGCAGCGGGCCGAGCTCGACATCGAGGGCGAGCGGACCGAGGTCCCCGAGCTCGTCGGGGTCGACCGCGGCGCGCTGATCCTCGTCAACGACGACGACCTGACCTATTGCACGGTCGCACTCGACGACCACTCGCTGGCCACGGCGACGCAGCGGATCGCCGACATCACCGAGTCACTCCCCCGGACCATGGTGTGGTCGGCCGCGTGGGAGATGACCCGCGGCGCGACGATGCGTGCCCGCGACTTCGTCGAGCTGGTCGAACGCGGCATCGGCGCCGAGACCGAGATCGGCGTGGTGCAACGCGTGCTCATGCAGGCGCAGACCGCGGTCGACCGGTACAGCGATCCCGAGTGGGCGACGACCACCGGATGGCCGACGTTCAGCGCGCGACTGCTGGAGCTCGCTCAGGCCGCCGAACCCGGTTCCGACCACCAGCTGGCGTTCGTCGGCGCGCTGCTCGGCGGCCTGGTCGGCGACGACGTCGTCATCACGCTCACAGCACTGCTCGACGGCGACGACCCGGCCGAGCACGGTCTGTCCGGACTCGTCGTGGACACCGATCTGCGGTGGAGCATCGTCACCGCCCTCGCCACCGCCGGGGCGATCGACACCGATCCGGATTCCACGCCGGTCATCGACGCCGAGGCCGAGCGCGACAACACCTCCGCGGGCGCCCGCAAGGCCGCCGGTGCCAGGGCAGCCCGTCCGCTCGCCGAGGCGAAGCAGTGGGCGTGGGAGCAGGCGGTCGAGGACGACACACTGTCGAACACGTTCGCGCGATCGGTCATCGGCGGCTTCGCACGGCCGGGACAGGGCGAACTGCTCGCCCCGTACGTCTCTCGCTACTTCGAGGCCGTGCCCGACGTGTGGCGACGACGGTCCAGCGAGGTGGCGCAGAGCGTCGTCATCGGCCTGTACCCGGGCTTCTCGGTGGACGAGGAGTCCCTCGCCCTCGCCGATCGGTTCCTCGAGGGCGACCACCCGCCGGCGTTGCGCCGTCTCATCCTCGAGGGACGCGACACCGTTGCGCGCTCCCTGCGGATCCGGGCGTTCGACGCGGGCCACGCCTGATCGGCCCACACACACCGACGCACGAACGCCGCGTCCCCGACAGGGGACGCGGCGTTCGTGTGGGTCGAGCCGAGCGCGTGGGTGCTAGGAGCGGGCGACAGCCGT
>NZ_JAEMTF010000074.1:8455-21063 GCF_016462415.1 Williamsia sp.
GGCGTTCGTGTGGGTCGAGCCGAGCGCGTGGGTGCTAGGAGCGGGCGACAGCCGTGGCCATGACCCGCAGTGCTGCGATCAGACCGTCGATCAGGTCACCGTTGCGGAAGCTGGCGATCGCGGCGGTCACGCCGAGCTGGGCCACACGGTCGTTGACCCGGTCGGACACAGCCCGACCCGACACCACGACGACATCGTGCGAGTCCGGGGACACCGCGATGACCGTCGCGTGCTCCGGCTCGGGGACGGTGGGCAGCACTGCGGTCGCACCGGCGAACGGATCCTCACCCAGGTCACCGATGTAGATCGAGAAGCGGATGTTGACCAGCTCGGTCGCGTAGGTCAGCGCCTCGTCTAGGGCCACCAGCTCATCGCGGGCGAACGGCGGGGTGTCCGCGGCG
Source organism: Williamsia sp. (assembly GCF_016462415.1). Taxonomy (GTDB): domain Bacteria; phylum Actinomycetota; class Actinomycetes; order Mycobacteriales; family Mycobacteriaceae; genus Williamsia_A. Next base: position 8,857 of record NZ_JAEMTF010000074.1, read on the forward strand.
TATCCGGGCATACGGGCCGCGGAGATGCGACCGCTTGTCGTGACGACAGTGCCCAACGGCAACGAGTCGGGGTCGACGACGTGCTTGATCTCACCACTTGCCACTTGCGGACCCTCCGATCAGATCGTCGACGCTCGCGTCGTGATGTGCCGCGGAGACCGGCGACACCTCGGTTGCGCTCAGCAGCAGCGGCTCACGCTTCCACTGCTTGCTCAGCGTGTAGTTCTCGACCTTGGGGTACTTCGCACCGAAAGCCCAGGCCATCGACACCACGCAGGCCACCACGGCAATGATGCAGACGATCGTGACGGGCAGTCCGATCGCGACAATGAGTCCATCCATCCGAAATACCCTTCAACAGTCGGGAGTTGCGCTCAGGATGAAAATCTAGCCGAACTCCACGCGGTGGGGACATCTGGGTACGACACGCTGTCGTTTGTCGACGTGACGCAGGCCCGCTCAGGCCGCGCCGACGTCGATGTACCGCGACCACGCCGGGTCGATCTCCTTGACCGTCGCGAGCAGTCGCCAGTGCCTGCCCTTGGGCGGGGTCAGCGACGCCTGCAGCGTCCACCCGAGCTCCGAGAGGAGGCGGTCGGCCTTCTTGTGGTTGCAGTGGGCGCAGCAGGCCACGCAGTTCTCCCAGTTGTGGGCTCCCCCGCGACTGCGGGGCACCACGTGGTCGATCGTGTTGGCCTTGGCGCCGCAGTACCCGCAGCGGAACCGGTCGCGATGCATGAGAGCGGCCCTGGTCATCGGGATCTTCGCCCGGTACGGCACGCGTACGTAGGTCCGCAGACGGATCACCGACGGCAGTGGCATCGCGAGGTCGGCGGAGTGGATCTGCGGGCCGAGTTCGTCGGTGTGCACGATGTCGGCGCGTTCGCGCAGGACGAGGACCACGGCCCGGCGGATGGAGATCGCCGTGAGTGGCTCGTAGGTGGCGTTGAGCAGCAGGACCCGGTGCTTGCCCCAGACCGCCGAGTTCCCCACGACCGGCTCGCGGATGTCCTCGGTCGGCGGCTCGGGCGGCACGGCGGCAAGCGAGGTCACCTTGGTCGACTGCTTCCTCATGCGCGCCATCCGGCCTCCCCGCACTACTGATCTCGAGTGGGAACGATTCAGTGCACCACGGAATCGCGTCGAATGCACAGCATTAACCGCTCCTGACGGGAGTCCATCGGGTGAATCGGGGCGACGTGACGGTGAACAACTCGCCATGGGGAACACTGGAGGGGTGAATGACGGCGCACAGACCTTCTACGACGCAGTCGGCGGCGCGCAGACCTTCGACGACCTGACGAGTCGGTTCTACGCCGAGGTGGCTCGCGACGAGGTCCTGCGACCCCTGTATCCCGAGGACGACCTCGAGGGCGCCGAACGGCGTCTGCGGATGTTCCTCGAGCAGTACTGGGGCGGCCCGCGGACGTACTCCGACGAGCGCGGGCACCCGCGCCTGAGGATGCGCCACAACCCGTTCCGCATCGGCCCGCTCGAGCGGGACGCGTGGCTGCGCTGCATGCACACCGCGATCGCCTCGATCGGCCCCGACCGCATCGACGACGAGCACCGCGCGGCCCTGGTGGGCTACATGGAGATGGCGGCGCAATCGATGGTGAACGCACCGGTGTGACCGCCGCCACCCCCGGCGCGGCGTACGGGGTGAGGGCGCGTGTGCGTGAGGCAAGATGGAACGTGTGAATGACGAGTCAACAGGTGCGGCCGAGCTGAACACCGACGCCGGACGACCCACCCCGTCCGATGCCGACGAGACGACGAACACCGTTGTCGCGCAGGACGATCATCTGTCGCATCGAGACGTCACGCAGACTACGACGACCGAGGCGGACGCCCCCGGAATCGGCCGGGATGAGCACTGGTGGAGCTCGGCGATCTTCTATCAGATCTACCCGCGGTCGTTCTCCGACAGTGACGGCGACGGTGTCGGCGACCTCAACGGGGTCATCGACAAGCTCGGCTACCTCGAACTGCTCGGCGTCGACGCGTTGTGGATCAGCCCGGTGATGCGTTCGCCGATGGCTGACCACGGCTACGACGTCTCCGATCCGCGCGACATCGACCCGCTGTTCGGCGGGATCGGCGCCCTCGACGCGTTGATCGAGGAAGCGCATGCACGAGACATCAAGGTCACGATGGACCTGGTCCCCAACCACACCAGCGACCAACACGCCTGGTTCGTCGAGGCCTTGGCCGCCGAGCCCGGCAGCCCCGAGCGCGCGCGCTACATCTTCCGCGACGGGCTGGGTGACGGCGGAGACGAGCCGCCGAACAACTGGCCGAGCATCTTCGGGGGGCCGGCGTGGACCCGCGTCACCGAGGCCGACGGCAGCCCCGGGCAGTGGTACCTGCACATCTTCGCGCCCGAACAACCCGACCTGAACTGGGAGAACCCGGAGGTCTTCGAGGATCTCGCCACCACCTTGCGGTTCTGGCTGGACCGCGGGGTCGACGGCTTCCGCATCGACGTCGCCCACGGCATGGCCAAACCTCCGGGCCTGCCGGACATGACCGACATGCGCACCGGACTGCTCATCAACGACGACGACGATCCGCGGTTCAACAACCCCGGGGTGCACGAGATCCACCGCAAGATCCGCACGGTCATGAACGACTACCCCGACGCGGTCACCGTCGGCGAGATCTGGGTGCGCGACAACGCCCGGTTCGCCGAGTACATCCGCCCCGACGAGTTGCACCTCGGTTTCAACTTCCGTCTCGCCGAAGCCGACTTCACCGCCGACTCGATCCGGGAGGCGATCGAGAACTCCCTCGAGGCCGTGGACTCGGTGCAGGGCAACCCCACGTGGACCCTCTCCAACCATGACGTCGAACGTGAGGCCACCCGGTACGCCGAGGGCACCACGCCCGACGTCGGACTCGACCGCGCTCGGGCCATGCTGCTCGTGGAGCTGGGCCTGCCGGGGACGATCTTCATCTACAACGGCGCCGAACTGGGCCTGCCGAACATCGAACTGCCCGACGAGGCTCTGCAGGATCCGGTGTGGGAACGCTCCGGGCACACCATGCGGGGCCGCGACGGCTGCCGGATCCCGCTGCCGTGGCAGGGCGACACCGCGCCGTACGGGTTCAGCACCACCCCGGACACCTGGCTGCCGATGCCCGACGACTGGAAGGGCCTCACGGCCGAGCACCAGCTCGAGGACGTCGACTCCACGCTGTCGCTCTATCGACTGGCCATCGAGCTGCGCAAGACCCGACCGGAATTCGTCGGTGTCGAGATCGAGTGGTACGGCGCGCCGGAGGGGTGCATCGCCTATCGACGGGCCGAGGGACGCCTGGTGTGTGCGGTCAACACCGGCGACGAACCGGTCGGGCTTCCCGGCGGCGAGGTCCTGCTCAGCAGTGCACCGCTGCGTGACGGCAAGCTGCCGCCCAACGCGGCCGCCTGGCTCGTCTGATCAGGTCGGCGTGACCGCCAGCGCTGCGGTCCGTCGGACGTGCACCGATCCGTAGCGAGCGTCGAGGCGGGCCCACACCCCGGTGGCCCGGATCCGCACCGGTTCGTCGGCGGCGATCGCCTCGATCGGCGAGGTCTCGGTGACCTGTGCTCCGTCGACGGTGCGGACGAACCCCATCGCGGTCAGCGCGAACACCGCACGCATCGGGACGGCCACCGCGGCGGCACCGGACGCGCGGGGATCGTCGACCTCGATGACCGTCTGTTCGAGCAGCGAGGCCGGCGGGCCCAACGGCCCGGCCTGGGTCCGGGCGAGATGCGCGCCCTCGCGGGACAACTCGACGATCGTGCGTGCGGGTACGTCGTCGACGTGACCGAACCCTGTCTCCGGCGGCAGGGCGCCGGCCTGCCACGCGCTGTCGATGGAGAACCCGGCATCGACGGCCGACGCGGACGGATCGGCCCGCAGCGCCGCCACCATCGCAGGACCGTCGTACACGACGTCGGGGTTGTCGAGTTCGGCTCGGATGACCCGTCCGGCGAGCACGTCGAACCCGCTCATCACCCAGGCACCGACCGCACCGTCGGCCCGTCGGCGCAGCCGGATCACCGCCAGTTCGTCCACGCGGCAGGCGCGCGTGACGAATGCGGTGAGGTCGTTGCGGTCGGCGGGCGTGACGAAACGGATCATGGGCGGTGGAAACTCATCAGGTAGTCCTTCTCCGGCGCGGTCATCCGGCGTGGCCGCTGGGTGTCGACGTCGAACGACACGAGCTGGGTCGACGCGACGACCGCCGGGCGGCTGTCCGGTGCGGCACCTTTCGGGCGCACCTCGTACCCGACGGAGAAGTCCACGGCGCGAACGCGGGTGGTGAACATCGTCACCTCGATCGGCGACTCGTCGTGGCGCACCTGGCCCTGGTACTTCACGTGCAGGTCGGCCACCAGGCATCCCTTACGCAAACCGACCGTGGGCCGCTCGTCGTAGAACAACCACGGGATACGGGCCTCCTCGAGGAGGGTCACCATCCGGGCGTGGTTGATGTGTTGGAAGACGTCCATGTCCGACCACCGCACCGGCACCGTCACCAGGTAACCGGCGTCGACGCGGTGTCCGTCGTCGCCCCCGAGCGAATCGTCCCGGTGGTCGCCTGCATCAGACACGGTCTGCCTTCCTCTTCGGTGCTGCGGTGGTCGTCGTGGGCATCTCGGTCACCGACCTCAGCGGATCACGCTCCGGAGTTGGCGCGCCGCGACCGACAGGGTCGCGAGGTCCCGGTGCCCCGACAGGGCGATCTCGTCCAACGTGGCGCGCGCTCGCGAGAGTCGAGATGCGTTGTGCAACTCCCACTCCGCGATCTTCTCGCGCGGCGACTCGTCGGGCTCACCGACCTCGAGGACCGCCAGGGTCATCGCGCGCAAGACGGCGAAGAGGTCGTCACGCAGCGCGAGTCGGGCCAACGACTGCCACCGGTCCCCCGACTCCAGGTCGGACACGGCGGTGAGCAGTTGCTCGACCCCGAGGTGGTCGAGGAGTGTGCCGTAGAGGGCGCCGACCTCATGGGTGTCCCGGTCGGAGATCTCGGCCGCGTCGATGATGTCGAGGAGGCAGAACCGGTGCAGAGAACCGGCCACGTCGTGCGCGATGTCGGCCGGGATCCCGGCCGACTCCCAACGGGCGGCATGGGCGTCGATGTCGGCCAGCGAGCTGTCCCCCAGCCACTCGGGCAGATGGGGGTCGAGCGCGGCGACCCGATCGGCGTACCGGGTGATCTCGGCAGCGATGGCCATCGGCTGGGGTCGGGTCGCGACGAACCATCGCGATGCACGGAACAGCAGGCGTCGCGAGTGGATGAGCATCTCGTCGATCGCGGTGATCTCCCCCGGCGCGGCGACGATCCGCGATCGCAGTTCCGACAGCCCGAACGTCTCGGCCACGACGACGAAGGCGCGGGCGGTGTCGGTCGACGACGCTCCGGTGCTCTCGCCGAGCGCGAACACATGCTCGATACCCGAGGTGTCGACGAGGTCGTTGACCAGCGTGGTGGTCACGATCTGGCGACGCAGCGGATGTGCGGCGATGCCGCTGGGATACGACTCCTGCAGCGCCTGCGGGAAGTACGCGATCAGACGGTCGTCGAACGCGTCGTTGTCGGGCAGGTCGCCGTCGAGCAGGTCGTCCTTGAGGGCGAGTTTCACATGCGCCATCATCGTCGCCAGTTCCGGCGACGTGAGGCCGGCGCCGCCCTCGCGGGCGACCAGATCGTCGGGGTGCGGAAGGGCCTCGAGCTCGAGGTCGACGCCGTGATCGGCGGCGAGGCGGCCGAGCAGTCTCGCGTGGACATCACGCATCTGCCCTGCGAGACCACGCGAGGTGCCCAGCTCCGAGTTCTGGGAGATGTTGTCGGCCAACACCAACCGCCCCACCTCGTCGGTCATCGACTCGAGCAGCCGATTGCGATCATCCGGGGCGAGTGCGCCGGAGGCGACCTGCGAATCCAGCAGGATCTTGATGTTGACCTCGTGGTCGGAGCAGTCCACCCCGGCCGAGTTGTCCATCGCATCGGTGTTGATGCGACCGCCGGACATGTCGAACTCGATCCGTCCGTGTTCGGTCACCCCGAGATTGCCACCCTCGCCGATCACCTTCGCGCGCACGGTGTTCCCGTCCACCCGGATGCCGTCGTTGGCCTTGTCGCCGACATCGGCGTGGCTCTCGGTGGATGCCTTGACATACGTCCCGATGCCGCCGTTCCACAGCAGGTCGACCGGCGCCAGCAGGATCGCGCGCATCAGTTCCGGAGGTGAGAGGTGCTCGACGTCGCCGTCCAGGCCGAGGGCGTCGCGCACGCCGGCGGCGATCGGGATGGACTTGCTCTCCCGCGACCACACCCCGCCGCCGTCGGAGATCAGCGTCGTGTCGTAGTCGGCCCACGACGATCGCGACAGGTCGAACAGGCGGCGGCGCTCGACGAATGAGCTGGGGGCGTCTGGATCCGGGTCGATGAAGATGTGGCGGTGGTCGAAGGCGGCCACCAGGCGTATGTGCTCGGACAGCAGCATCCCGTTGCCGAACACGTCGCCACTCATGTCCCCCACGCCCACGACGGTGAAGTCGTCGCGGGCGACGTCGGTCCCCATCTCCCGGAAATGGCGTGTCACCGACTCCCACGCACCGCGAGCGGTGATCCCCATGGCCTTGTGGTCGTAGCCGACCGAACCACCCGAGGCGAAGGCGTCGCCGAGCCAGAACCCGTACGCGGCGGCCACCTCGTTGGCGATGTCGGAGAACGTGGCGGTCCCCTTGTCGGCGGCCACCACGAGGTAGGTGTCATCCCCGTCGCGACGGACGACACCGGGGGCCGGGACGACCGCCGCGGTACCGGTGCCGTCTCCGACGTCGAGGTTGTCGGTGAGATCGAGCAGTGCCGAGATGAACTCGCGGTACGCCGCGACACCGGCCGCGCGGGTGGCGTCCCGGTCGGCCGACGGATCACCGGTGGGCGTCGGCGGCTGCCGGACCACGAACCCGCCTTTGGCGCCGACCGGCACGATGACGGCGTTCTTGACCGCCTGCGCCTTGACCAGTCCCAGGATCTCGGTACGGAAGTCCTCCCGCCGATCCGACCACCGCAGGCCGCCGCGGGCGACCGAACCGAAGCGCAGATGCACTCCCTCGACCCGCGGGGAGTAGACGAAGATCTCGTGCAGCGGGCGCGGCTGCGGCGTCTGCGGGATCTCGCGGGGGCGCAGCTTGAACGCCAGCGCCGCGCCGGCGTCCGGTGAGTAGAAGTTCGTGCGTGAGGTCGCCTTCACGACCGATGAGAAGGCCGAGATGATCCGGTCGGCGTCGAGGCTGAGCACGTCGGCGGCCAGCCGGTCGAGCCGATCGATCACGTCCACCCTGGCGTCGTCGTCCACCCGCTCGGGGTCGAACGACACCGCGAAGAGTTCCCCGAGCGCAGCGGCGATCTCCGGGTGGTCGCCGAGCACACCGGTCACGTGTCGTGCACCGGAGGCGAAGCCGCACTGCCGCAGGTACCGCGAGTACGCACGGAGCATGACGACCTCACGCCATCCCAGGCCGCACCGCAGCACCAGTTCGTTGAACGGGTCGACGTCGGCGACGCCGGTCCACAGCCGCGAGAATGCGTCGGTGAAACGCGCCTGCAGGTCGTTCGAGGAACCGGCGGCGACGCCGACCCCGGCGGCCGGCACGATGGTGAACTCATAGATCCAGCAGGCGATCCCGTCGGGTCGGGTGACCGCGAAGGGGTGCTCGTCGAGGACATCGACACCGAGGCTCTGCAGCATCGGCAGGATCGAGGTGAGCGACGCCGACCGTCCGCACAGATAGAGGCCGAAGGTCCAGCGGTCGTCGGGTTCGGCGGAGTGCGGGCGCAGCCGGACGTGGTGGTCGCCGTCGGCGAGACCGGCGAGGACCACGACGTCGGTCAGCGCAGCGCGCGGGTCCCGTTCGTTCTTGTAGGCCTGCGGGATCGCGGCCGCGTAGGCACCGACGAGGTCGGCGTCGATGGCGCCGCCGGCAATGGCCCGCAGGTCGTCGTCCCAGCTGCGCGCGGCCGCGGCGATGTCGGTCTGGATCTCGGCGCGGCGCGGGTCGGCGGGATCCATCCCGGCCAGCAGTTCGCAGGTGCCGCGGTCCACCCGCATGATCACGTGGACGAACGCGAGCGGCGAGTCGCTGATGCGGGCGGTGTACTCCAACGACCTCCCACCGAGTCGCTCGACGAGCAACGTCTGCATCTGCTCGCGCAGACGGGTGGTGTAGCGATCGCGCGGCAGATAGATCCGGGCGGTGACGATCTCCGAGGCGGGGTCGGCGCGTAGATACACGCGCACCTCACGAGCGGCGATGGCGTCGAGTACGTCGATCAGCGTCGCGGCCAGATCCTCGGGTGCGGCGCCGAACAACTCGGCGCGGGACTGGTTCTGCAGCAGTTCCAGCAGGGTTGCCCCGGCGTAGGAGTCGCCGCCGACGCCCGCCCGCGCGAGGACCGCTGTGGCGACAGTTCGGAGGACCGGGACCGCCAGGACGTCGGTGTGCAGGGCCGCCGAGGTGAGGATCCCGATGAACAGGTGGGTCCGACCGTCCGCGCCGGGTTCGACGACCCGGATCGCGGTCGGGTACTCGGTCCGGATCACCCCGGTGGGCAGATGCACCCGCCCGATCGATACCGCCGTGTCCGGGACGCGCGCGGGGTCAGAGGGACGCGGGACCGAGGGCTGGAAGAAAACCCCGGTGGCAGCAGACCATTCGGTGTCACCGACGCCGGACTGCAGTGACCCCAGGGCGAGGAAGTGTCCATCGGACAACCACGCGAGCAGGTCGGCCTGCTCGCCGTCACCGCCGGCGCGCACCACGTCGGCGAGCGATCCGAGTTCGGCGAGCATCGCAGGGGCATCGGTGTGGACACCGCCGATGCGTTCGATGACCTGGATCAGACGCGCACGGACGTCGTCGGCGTCGATCGAACCGCGGGCCGGTGAGACCTGCAGACCGATCCACGACTCGGTCACCGCATGGACGTCGGCATCGGGCGAGCCGACCGCGGTCAGCGAGACCAGTGCGCCCGCGTCGTCGCGGACCGCCGCGAAGATCGGATGATCCACGCGTCGTACCGACAGCCCGGCCTGCTCGACGACGACCACGGCCGCCTCGACGAGCAGGGCCTGGTCGTCGACCGCGATGTACACCGACCGGACGACACCGTCGGATTCGACGACCTCGACGACCGGTTGGCCCGCCGGTCGGACGCGGGCCAGCGCCAGGTGGCGTTCGACCCGGTCCAGATCGGCAGCCCCGCGACCACCCGTGGCGGCATCGTCGGAGGGAACCTGGCCGGGTCGCGCGTAGTAGCTACGCGCGACCTCGGCGGGCGTGAGGGTCGTCGACGATGCCGTGCCCATGGGTGGGATCAGTCCCTGGTGAGCTTGCGGTGGGTGACCGAGTGCGGACGCGCGGCGTCGGCACCGAGGCGTTCGATCTTGTTGGCCTCGTAGGCCTCGAAGTTGCCCTCGAACCAGAACCACTGCCCCTCGGAGACGTTGCCCTCCCACGCGAGGATGTGGGTGCAGGTGCGGTCGAGGAACCACCGGTCGTGCGAGATGACCACGGCGCACCCCGGGAACGTGTCGAGCGCGTTCTCCAGCGATCCGAGGGTCTCGACGTCGAGGTCGTTCGTCGGCTCGTCGAGCAGGATCAGGTTGCCACCCTCCTTGAGGGTCAGCGCCAGGTTCAGACGGTTGCGCTCACCACCGGAGAGGACCTCGGCCTTCTTCTGCTGATCGGGTCCCTTGAAACCGAACGCGCTGACATAGGCGCGCGACGGCATCTCGTTCTGGCCGACCTCGATGAAATCGAGTCCCTCGGAGACGACCTCCCACACGTTCTTCTTGGGATCGATGTTCGCGCGGTTCTGGTCGACGTAGCTCAGTTTGACCGTCTCGCCGACCTTCACGGTGCCGGAATCGGCGTTCTCGAGGCCGACGATGGTCTTGAACAGCGTCGTCTTACCGACACCGTTGGGGCCGATGACACCGACGATCCCGTTGCGCGGCAACGTGAACGAGAGATCCTTGATGAGGACGCGGCCGTCGAAGCCCTTGTCGAGGTTCTTGACCTCGACCACCACGTCGCCCAGGCGCGGCGGCGTGGGGATCTGGATCTCCTCGAAGTCGAGCTTGCGCATCTTGTCGGCCTCGGCCGCCATCTCCTCGTAGCGACCCAGACGTGCCTTGTTCTTGGTCTGTCGGGCCTTCGAACCCGAGCGGACCCATGCGAGCTCCTCCTTGAGGCGGCGCTGCAGCTTCTGGTCCTTCTTGCCCTGGACCTCGAGTCGGGCGGCCTTCTTCTCCAGGTAGGTGGAGTAGTTGCCCTCGTAGGGGTGCAGCTTGCCGCGGTCGACCTCACAGATCCACTGCGCCACGTGGTCGAGGAAGTACCGGTCGTGGGTCACGGCCAGGACAGCGCCCGCGTAGGAGGCGAGGAACTGCTCGAGCCACAGCACGCTCTCGGCGTCGAGGTGGTTGGTCGGCTCGTCGAGCAGCAGCAGATCGGGCTTGGACAGCAACAGCTTGCACAGCGCGACGCGGCGCTTCTCACCACCGGAGAGGTGGGTGACGGGCTCGTCGGCGGGCGGGCACCGCAGTGCGTCCATCGCCTGCTCGAGCTGGGAGTCGAGGTCCCAGGCATCGGCGTGGTCGAGGGCCTCCTGCAGCTTGCCCATCTCGTCCATCAGCTCGTCGGAGTACTCCGTGGCCATGAGCTCGGCGATCTCGTTGAAGCGGTCGAGGTCCTCCTTGACCTTGCCCATGCCCTCTTCGACGTTCTGACGAACGGTCTTCTCCTCGTTCAGGACGGGCTCCTGCATGAGGATGCCGACCGAGGCGCCCGGATCGAGGAACGCCTCGCCGTTGGACGGCTGGTCGATGCCGGCCATGATCTTGAGGATCGACGACTTACCCGCGCCGTTGGGCCCCACGACGCCGATCTTCGCGCCGGGGTAGAACGACATGGTGACGTCGTCGAGGATCACCTTGTCGCCGTGTGCTTTACGCACCTTCTTCATGGTGTAGATAAATTCGGGCACTCGTATCACCTTCCACGCAACATGTGCACTACGACTCGAGGCGTCCGGCGGGTGCGCATGTGGGCTGGTGCCCTACGGCTGCGGGACGACCCGGCCGGACGAGGTCGACACCAACCTTAGCTGCCCTGGCGCCCAGGATTACGAGGCGTCGCCACCCGGACGGGACCCACCGACGGGATCCGGTGCCGTCGGCGCGTCACTGTCCGTACCGCGCGCATCCGTCCCGCTCGTCCCGGACAGCTCGGCGAGCATCGCGTTGTATCCGGCCAGTTCGGAGTCGTTGTCGCGGTCCTCGCGGCGGTCGTACCGCTTCGCGACGCGCTGGTCCTGACGGGTCCACTGGATCAACAGGGCCAACATCACGATGACGAGTGGGACCTCGCCTGCGGCCCAGGCGATGCCTCCGCCGACCCGCTGATCGGACATGAGATCGATGTCGAACGGCAGTCGCAGCCCACGGAAGTAGTCGAGCGCGATGACCGAGTTCATCGACATCAGCGCCACCCCGAAGAACGCGTGGAACGGCAGGGCACCGAAGACCATCCCGACCTTCGCCAGCGGCGCCACCTGCCGCGGTGCGGGGTCGATGCCGATCACGACCCAGTAGAAGAGGTATCCGCTGAGCAGGAAGTGCAGATTCATCAGGACGTGTCCCGCGTGGTACGTCGCGACCGCGTCGAACAATCCGCCCAGGTAGAGCACGTAGAAGCTGCCCACGAACAACACGAACGCCACGACCGGGTGGGTGAAGAACCGCGACACCGGGCTGTGCAGTGCCGCGAGGATCCACTCCCTCGGTCCGGGTGGGGCGGAGCGTCCGGCGGGACGCAGGGCCCGCAACGCGAGGGTGATCGGACCGCCGAGGACGAACAACACGGGGATCAGCATCGACATCAGCATGTGCGCGATCATGTGCATGCTGAACATCGCCGGCGAGTAGCTGCCCAGACCCGATGACGACGTGAACAGCAGGATCGCGCACCCGGCGAACCAGCTGATCATGCGGCCCACCGGCCAGGCGTCGCCGCGACGACGCAGGCGCAGGATGCCTCGCAGGTACACCACGGCGAGGACGATGGCGAGCGTCCCGAACAGCAGGTCGAACCGCCACTCGGTCAGGATCCGCAGGGCGGTGGGCGGACCGGGCAGGTTGTA
>NZ_JAEMTF010000075.1 GCF_016462415.1 Williamsia sp.
TCTGATCACCGTCCGACGGGTTTGCCCAGCAGGTCGAGGATCACCGGCGCGATGGCGGGCAGCAGAGTGCTCCACAGTTGCGGCGCCAGGAGCACCGAACCGGCGTCGGAGGTCGTACAGCCCCGCTGGGCCGGGACGCCGTCGAATCGGTCCTTCAGGAACCTCAGGAACAGCGGCAGAGCGAAGAGGTCGAGGCTGATGTGTTCGCTGAAGTTGTCGCGGAGGTACTGCACCTGTGCGGTCGGATCCGCGCAGTACTTCCGCACCAGCGCGTTGACGGGTCCGACCGGGACAAGCCAGTCCGGGTTCGAGTGCAGCATGAACATCGGCATGTCGGGCACCGAGTGGCCCATGGCGATGTGGTCGATGACACGTCTGGCGCGGGGATCGTCGAACGGCCGTGGGATCGAGAACATCCCCTCGAGGTTCACGAACGGCAGGACAACTGCGGTCGGGATCTGACAGAGGTTCTCCTTCGCGGCGACGTATCCGCGACCGAACGGCGTCAGGTACCGACGGAACAGGTCGGCCAGCTCCGGGTATTCACGGCTCGCGCCGATCGCGCCCGCGAAGATGATGCCGGATCCGGCGTTGTTGCTCGCCATCCTCAGCGCGGCACCCACGTCGGCGGGTATCCCGCCCTCGGCGGCGCCGACGATGGTCAACTCGGGCGCGTAGCTGCGATGCAACTCCGCCGCGTGCCCGGTCGCGATCGCGCCGCCGGAGTATCCCGCCATCCCGACTTTCGTCGCTGCACCCGACAGCCGCATCGGGGCGAAGTTCTCGGCGGCGCGGATACCGTCGAGCGTGATGCGCCCCTCGAGGGGCCCGGCGCCGAACGCTTGGCGTGGACCCTGGGTGTCGGTGACGGCCACCGCCCAGCCCATCTCCATCGCGGCGATCGGCACGACGAACAGCGAGTTGGTCTCGGCGGCGCCGGCCAGGATCCCCAACGACGCCTGCTGCATGACATACGACGGCCGGCAGTACTGGCCCAGCGAGTCCTCGGCCGACTGGTAGGACAGCAACGGTCGTGGCCGCGCGCTCGAGCCGCGCGGTTTCATCACGGTGGTCACCGCCGGGATCGCCCGTCCGTGGGTGTCGGTCGACCGGAACGACAGCTGCCAGGCGTCGATGGTGATCGGGAGGATCGAGTTGTAGGCGAGATTGACCCGTCGCGCGGCGATGATCTCGCCGGGACGCCGGGCGTCGACCACCGCCTGCGCCGGCCGATAGAACCCGGTGTCGAATTCAGGCAGGGTCGGTGGGATGGGGAAGGGCAGGGCCGGGGTCACCGTCACCGGTCGCGGCGGTGCGGCGGGCGCCGCGCGCGCCGCGCCGGTCGACGTCATCGCCGCGACGGCGACGAGCAGCACGACGGTGCACGCACGGAGCGTTGCGGCGAAGCCGCGTCGGATGAGAACTGTGCGCTGCATGGTGGCCCCCGATGGCGTGGATGTGATGTGCACGACACAGACCACCGCACGGGTCCACCGGTGGACTACTGGCACTTCCACAAAGAATTGGCGACACTGGATGTGCGTGCGCCCAAGGTGGGGCGGCCGGGGGGAGAGATCGATGGAGGGGCGAACCGAGGTCATCCGTCGCCTGCACCAGCAGGCGTACACCGTGATCAACGGCTTCTCATCCGAGGTGCCTGCGTACGACAACGCCCCGAGCGCCCTCGTCGAGCACGACATGGTGCACGGGACCCGTCTCAACGTGGACCTGTACTTCCGCTACCTGCAGACGCGGACGATGCCGACGACCGAAGAGCTCGGCCCGCTGATCGAATTGGCGCTCATGCGTCAGCGCGACGGCGTTCCCCTCGAGGACATCCTGGCGGTCTACCAGGGCGGCGCGACGATGATCTGGGACCAGCTGACCGCGGAACTGGCTGAGCAGAGCAACGAGTTCATGCTCGAATCCGCCGCAGCGCTGGTCCGGTACCTGACCACCGTCACCGGCCGGATCGCGGTGGCGTGCAGTCCGCTGATCGTCTCCGACCATGTGTGGACGAGAGGCGACGCGAAGCGCGCGGTCGCGACGGCGCTGTTGAGCGGTGCCTCACCGCCGCCCGGGACACTGGATCGCGCCGGTCCGCTGGCGAAGGCCTACGTCGTGGCCGCATTCGAACCCGCGCCGGACAGCGATCCGCGGATCCTGCGCGAGATCCACACCCGGACCGCGGCGGACGACGGTGCGTTGACGGTGTCGGACACGTCGGGATGGACGGCGTTGATCCCGGTCACCGCGTCCGACGTCGACGGTCGAGCAGCGGTGGAGGTCCTCGAGGGTTTCATCCCCCGGCCCGACCTCTCGATCGCATCCCCGACCTTCTGGGCCGGAGTGTCCGCGCCGGCCACCCCGACGGGCATCCCCGCGGCGCGCATCGAGGCCCAGACATTGTGTCGCACAGCCCAGTTGCTCGATCGCCCCGACAGTCTCTGTGTGGGCGACGACGTGTTGTTCCCGTACGTGGTCGCGACCGCTCGTCCGGCGCATCCCTACCTCGAACGGGTCAGCGACGCACTGCGCGCGGACTCGGTCGCACAGGAGACGCTGTGGACGTTCCTGGACAACGCGTGCAATCAACTGGCCACGGCGCAGAGCATGCACATCCACCGCAACACCGTGGCCTACCGGTTGGCCCGGGTGGCCAAGCTGACCGGCCACGACCCGCAGGATCCCGAGGGCAGCTGGGTGTTGGCGGCCGCGAGGTTGCACGGCCGTGATCTCGGGAGTGTCACCCCCGACACCGACGAGCCGGAGGCGTCGGGCTAGGAGGCGGACGCCTCGTCGGGGTGGATCTCGAGGAGTGCGGAGTCGTCGACGAACACGATGTGCCCGCCGTCGACGTCCACTGCCCAGCGGCGTGCGGTCGCCACACGCTCGGTGCCGATCCCGACCGGTGTGCCGGCCAGGTCACCGAAGTCGTCCACGATCACGCCGCGGGCACTCGATCCGTCGCCGGTGTCGACGACGACGGTCACGCCGATGGCGGGGCGGGTGTCCGATGCCTCGGCGAGGGCAGTCGTCGGAGATGTCGGGGACGGTGCACTCCGACCAGGCGATTTCATGGCTCCGACTATCTCACAGCGCTGATGGTGTCAGTCGCCGATGGCACAAACGTGAGCGACGCCTCAGACGGGTCCGAAGGAGACCTCAGTCGCCTGTGGACGCACGCAGGAACTGTCCCGAGACGGTCACCGCCGGGGTGGACGAGTCGCCGCCGACGACGAGTGTGGCGAACGCGACGTCGCCGAGGATGCCCGCAAACCACCCGTGAGCACTGGTGTTGTCGCCGAACTCGGCGGTACCCGTCTTACCGCCGAGGCCGGGGATGTCGCGCAATGAGCGCGCGGTGCCGACGGTCACGGTGTCGCGCATCATCGACCGGATCTGCGACACCACCGCGGGATCGAGGGCGGTGGGACGTTGGTCGGCGGTCGTGGTCTGACCCGACAGCAGCGACGGCAGGATCATCGAACCGTGCGCCAGGCTCGCCTCGGCGACGGCGAGCCCGAACGGACTCGTCGTCACCTGTCCCTGACCGATGCCGCTCTCGACCCGCTGCGCCGGGGTGTCGGCGGCGGGCACGCTTCCGGTGACCGTGGTGATCCCGGGTGCGACGAAGTCGACGCCGATCCCGAATCGGGCGGCGGTGTCACGCAACGCCGTCGGACCCAGTTTGTCCGAGAGGGCGCCCATGGTGGTGTTGCACGATTGCGCGAAGGCCGTGCGCAGCGGCACGGTGCCGAGGTCGAACTCGTCCTCGTTCGGGATGGTGCGGTTCTCGATCGTGGCGCGACCGGGGCAGGGCAGCGGTGTGCTCGAGGTGACATCGCCCGAGTCCAGCGCGGCCGCGGTGGTCACCGTCTTGAACGTCGACCCGGGCGGATACAGACCCGACAGCGCGATCGGGCCCTGGCGGTCGGCGGCCGGATTCTGCGCCACCGCGAGGATCCCGCCCGTGGACGCGGAGATCGCCACCAACGCGGTCGGTCTCGCCTCGACCGACACCGCCCGCTGCGCCAGTCGCTGCAGTCGCAGGTCCATCGTGAGCGGCACCGCTTCGACGTCGCCGGGTGCGCGGGTGGCCAACCGGTCGACGGTGGTGCCGGCTCCGTCGACCAGGTCCACCGACCATCCCGCACTCGCGGTGATGCGGTCGTTCCAGCGATCCGGGATCTGCGCCAGCGCGGGGGAACGAAGTGAGCGGTCGACGGTCAGGAGTTTCCCCTGCTCGCTGACCGAGACGCCGGGTACCGCCCGTAGCCGATCGCGCACGCTCGCCAGGTCGTTCGCCCGCAGGGTGACGACCGTGACGGCGTCGGAGGTGGCCGCGTCGGCGGATGCACGGATGGACCGTGCGGTGATGGACGGGTCGATCCGGTTCAGGATCTGGGCCAGGGCGGTCGATCGCGCGGCGGCCTGATCACGCGCCACGGTCACGACGCCGACGGTCTGCCACGTGAGCAGCGGCAGACCGCGGCGGTCGGTCACCGGGGTCTCGAGATCCTTGTCGTCGGAGTACTGGAAACTCAGCGCGCGCGTGAGCGCGGGATGCAGGAGGGTCGGATCCCAGTGCACCCGCCAGCCGTCGTCATCGGTCGCGGTCGCCTCGGTGCGGTAGGCGAACTCCTTGCCCGGCCCGAAGGTCCATCGGAACTCCAGGGAGCCGCGCCCGGACTTCTCGTCGACGCCCTCGGCCCGCACGCTCACCTTCTTGCCCGCCTTCTGCGCGGCGGCGCGATCGCCGAACCCCATCCCGGCGTACATCGAGGTCATCGCCGCACGTGCCGCTGCCGCGTCGTCGGTGTGATCGGCCGCGGCGTCGACATCCCCGTTCGACAGGGCGGTGCCCAGCGCGGTGTAGGTGTCGGAGGGGTCGTCGGCGAACAGTGAACATCCCGCGACCCCGAGCATCGTCACGAGCAGGGCCACCAGGGTGCGGCGGGTTCGCACGGGTCGAGCCCCCTTCGGTCGGGACGGGACAGATGTCTCCACGTCTACACGAGTCTCAGGTCAGCAACGCAGCGAGCATCAGGTCGAGGGGGCGTCGCAGCGCGTCGACGTCGGTCTGACCGCCCGCGGAGACGGCATGCATGGCCAGACCGTCGACGAGGGCCAGCGCGGCGGCCGCGGCGTCATGGCCACGACGCGGATCGCGCCGGCCGCTCCGTCGTTCGAAGGCGAGAGCCAGCGATGCGCGCACGTCGTCGAGGACCTCCCGCTGCAGAGCCGCCAAGGTCGGTGAGACCGCTGCCCGAGCGGCGAACGCGAGCTGGATGCGGGCCTCGGTCTGACGCCGGGCATCGACAGGAAGGAGCTCGCCGAGAACCGCGCGCAGATCGGACTCGACATCATCGCTGAGCGGAACCGCGTCGACGCGCCGACGAATTCGAGCCACGACCTCCGTGAAGGCACCCACCACCATGGCGTCCTTGGTCGGAAAGTAATGCTGCACCGTGCCGATCGCGACACCCGCGGTTGCGGCGACCTCCCGGACCGTCGCCCGCTCCAGCCCGTGCTCGGCGACGACGTCCAGAAGTGCATCGACGATCGACCGGGCCGGATCAGGTCTTGACTTCACCGCCATGAAGAGGATCATACATCTGTATGAACACATACAGATGTATGACACAGCTTCGTGGATCGTGGGCGGCGTTGACGGGCGCGCTCGCGTTGTCATGGGGGCCGTACGTGATCGATCCGACCGGGGGTCTGTGGGCGCCGCTCGCGCAGACGGTCGTGTTCGTCGGTCTCGTCGTCGCTGCGGTGGTGTGTCCACGGGCGAAGCTCCGACTCGTGCGGACGGTGCAGCGCCGTGCGCTCAATCCGCTGGTGCGAGCCCTGTACGGCGTCGGCGTCAACCCGCTGGGCTTGGTCGTGCTGGAGACCCGCGGCCGGCGGACCGGTTGTCCGCGGCGCACACCGGTCGGCAACGGTCGCACGGGGAACGACCTCTGGGTGATCGCCGAACACGGCGTGCAGGCCCAGTACGTACGCAACGTTCTCGCGGATCCGCGGGTGCGGGTCCGGATCAGATGCGGTCTGCGCTATCGATGGGTGGCCGGGATCGCGACCGTTCTCCCCGACGACGACGTGCTCGCACGTCAGCGAGCCGTCGTGGCCTGGCATCCGCTGAGGCTGTTCAACGCCATGAACGTCCGACTCCTCGGGGTGGAACCGGTGTCGGTGCACATAGCCCTGCTGCCCGGCGTCGACGACTCCGACCGGACGAATGATCAGCATGTCCGTCGAGCGATCGACAACACAGCTGTACGGGCGGGGCTATAGTCGATTGCTGATAGTGAATTACGTGCACGGGCCGCGTTCGGGGGGCCTCGCTACCGTGTCGGGTTTTCGGGTTCGAGCGACGCGTGACGGAGACATCGAGTGACTGACAACCGTGTGACGACCGGTGAGACCGGTTCGGAAGTGCAGACCGTGGTCATCGGACTCAGTGGGCACGCCGGTGTCCTCGTCGACGGGATGGGGCAGGCCGGTGAACGCGTCATCGAGCTGCTCAGCCGGGACGGCCGGATGACGACGATCGTCCAACGCTCCGACGGGGCGTTGATGATCGGCACCGATGGGCTGCACGACGTGGACCATGCGGTCCGCGTCTCGGCCGACGGCGCCGCCGAGCCCGTCCCGCTCGGTCGGCTCTGACGCCGCTCTCGAACCACGGAGCCGGGTGGGCGTTCAGGAACCCGTGCGGCTGACGAACCCTTCCTTGACCAGCCAGTCGCGTGCGACCTCGGCCGGCTCCTTGCCCTGGACATCGACCTGGAGGTTCAGGTCGGTGATCACGTCGTTGGTCAGCTTGTCCGACACCGGCGTCATCACCTTCTCGATGTCGGGGTGTTCCTTCGCGTAGGCCTCCCGCATCACGATCGCGGCGTTGTAGTGCGGGAAGAACTGCTTGTCGTCGGTCAGCAGTTGCAGGCCGAGTGCCTTGATCCGACCGTCGGTGGTGAACACCTCGCCGAACGCGCACTGACTCGCGTCGGCGGTGGCCTGGTAGATGATGCCGGTCTGCAGGATGGACACCTGGGCCTTGGTCACCGGGAACCCGTAGGTCTTCGCGACGCCCGGGAAACCGTCCTGGCGACTACGGAACTCGGTCTCCAGGCAGGTGCGCGCGGCGGCCGGATCCTTGTTCACCAGGGCGCCGTACTCGCTCAGTGTCTTCACGCCGGTGCGTTTGACGACCTCGGGGCTCGCGGCGAGCGCATAGGTGTTGTCCATCGGCGCGACCGCGGTCCAGACGATGTTGTTCTTCTTCAGATCCTCGTCGCGCACCGCTTCGAACTGCTTGCGCGAGTCCGGGATCGGCTTCTCGTTGCCGAGATAGTTGATCCACCCGGTGCCGGTGTACTCGTAGGTGATGTCGACCTGTCCCTGCGTCTGCGAGTCACGCGTACTGCGCGACCCCACGATGCTGGTGAGGTCGCGGACGTCGGCGCCTGCGGCCATCAACGAGAACTCGATGATGTAGCCGAGGATGACCTGTTCGGTGAACTCCTTCGAGCCGACGGTCACCTTGACCCCGTCGAGGGCGGGGATGTTCTTGATCGACCCGGCCCCGACGGTGAACGGCGGCGTGCTGCCCGAGGCGAGTCCGCAGGCGCCGATCGCGGCGGTCATCGACGCGACGGCGGCCAGCAACGTGGTCGCCCGCAGCGCGCGGCGTAGACGCCCTGATCGGTGATCGTGGTGTGTCACAGTGGTTGTCATACTCGCAGTCCCTTTGGTCCCAGCCAGCGTTCGGCCAATGCGCCCACCCAGTCGACCATCAGGGCCAGGCAGGCGGCCAACACGCTGCCGAGGACCAGGGCGACGTTGTCACGCAGCTTGTAGCCGGTGTCGATGAGGATGCCGAGGCCACCGGCGTCGACGAGGAAGCTCAGGGTGGCGGTGCCGACCGCGAGCACGAGCGAGGTCCGCAACCCGGCCAGGATGTAGGGGATGGCGAGCGGGAACTCCAGGCGCACCAGGATTCCCGTCTTCGACATGCCCTGCCCGCGGCCGGCGTCGATGACGGCGGGGTCGACCCGCTCATAACCCAGCAGGGTGTTGGCGAGCACCGGCAGCAGCGAGTAGATCGCGATCGGGATGACACCGATCCAGAACCCGGTGGTGGCGGTCCAGAGGAAGAGCAGGACGAGCAGTCCGATGGCCGGGGTGGCCTGACCGATGTTGGCGATCGCGATGGCGACCGGGGCGAGCCGGTGGAATCGCGGGCGGCTCAGCACGGTTCCGAGGGGCACCGAGATGGCCACCACGATCGCGGCCACGACCAGACTGATGACGAGGTGTTGCCAGACCAGCGAGCTCACGTAGGAGCCGTTGATCGTCTCCTTCTGGGTCGCGGTCAGGTCGCGGGTGAACGCCCAGATCAACACCGCCGCAGCGACGATCAGGACGAGCACGGGCTGGATGAACAGACGGAGCCTGCCCTCGCCCTTGGCGACCTCGTCGTCGACGGTGGCGGTGGTCACGCCGGTTCCCGGGTGGCGTCGGCGTCGGGTCCGGTCTCCTCGCGGAGATCGCGGATCGCCGCCATCAGGGTCTCGATGATCACCACGCCCTCGTACCTTCCGTTCTTGCCGGTGACGATGGCCGAGACGCAACCGGTGGACAGGATCGCCTCGAGCGCCTGCTGCAGCGTCGACGACATCGACACCAGGTCGGCGGGAACTCCGGTGTCGCGCAACGATCGAGCGTTGCGCAGGTGGTGGTCGCGTACCCAGCGCACCGGGCGGTCGCGATCGTCGAGGATGATCCCCCAGTTGTCGTCGGTCCCGTCGATGGCGCGTGCGAGATCCTCGACCGGGTCGCTCTCGTGTGCGGTCGGGCGCTGCTGCAGGTCGACGTCGCGCACCCGGACCAGTCCGAGTTGTTGCAGAAGTGCGCCGCTGCCGACGAATCCGGCGACCATCTCGGTGGCCGGGTTGGCCAGGATCGCCTCGGGGGTGTCGTACTGCTCGACGGTGGAGCGGTCGCCCAGGACGGCGATGCGATCGCCGAGTTTCACGGCCTCGCTGAAGTCGTGGGTGACGAACACGATGGTCGTACCGATCTCGGCGTGCAGCCGGATCAGCTCGTCCTGCAACGAGGCTCGCGTGATCGGGTCGACGGCACCGAACGGCTCGTCCATCAACAGCACCGGGGGATCGGCGGCCAGCGCACGGGCGACGCCGACACGCTGTTGCTGACCACCGGAGAGCTGACGCGGGAAACGGTTGAGGTAGACGGCCGGGTCGAGGCCCACGAGGTGGAGCATCTCCTCGGTGCGCGCCGCGGTCTTCTTCTTGTCCCACTTGAGCAGACTCGGCACCATGCTGACGTTCTGGGCGATCGTCATGTGCGGGAAGAGACCCGCCTGCTGGATGGAGTAGCCGATCGATCGGCGCAGCTCGTTGGCCGGGATGGACAGTGCGTCCTTGCCGCCGATGAAGATCGAGCCCGACGTGGGCTCGATCAGCCGGTTGATCATCCGCATCGTGGTGGTCTTGCCACACCCCGAGGGACCGACGAACACGACGATCTCGCCGGCGTTGATGGTCAACGAGAAGTCGTCGACCGCCGCCGCCTTCTGACCGGGGTACCGCTTGGTCACCGAGTCGAGGACGATGTCGACCCCCGCTGCGTGCTCGCTGCGCTGGGGAACTGCCTTCTGGGAGGTGGTCATGTCAGTCACGTAGTCCTTTCGACGTCGTGAGGCGGCCGATCAGGATGTAGACGGCGTCGAGAAGCAGGGCGAGGACGACGATGAGGATGGTTCCGGTCAGCGCCATCGGGATGGCGGTGGGGCTGCCGACGCGAGCGAGCCCGGAGAAGATGAGGTTGCCCAGCCCGGGCCCCTTGGCGTATGCGGCGATGGCCAGGATGCCCATCGCGAGTTGCGAGCTCACCCGCATGCCGGACAGGACGGCGGGCCAGGCGAGCCGCAGTTCGATGCGGTAGAGCGTCTGCACGCGCGACATCCCGGTGCCGCGGGCGGCGTCGATCAGCGCCGGGTCGATGGACGAGAGCGCGACGATGGTGTTGCGGATGATCGGCAGCAGCGAATAGAGGACCAGCGCGATCACACTGGGCGTGACACCGAGATGGAAGATCGGTATCAGCAACCCCAACAGGGCAAATGACGGAATTGTCAGGATCACCGACGAGACGGAGTTGGCCAACGCCGATGCGGTGGCGCTGCGATAGGACGCGATACCGATGACGAGGGCGATCAGGGTCGCGAGGATGACGCTCTGGACCACCGCGCTGACGTGCTGATACGAGTCGAAGAGCAGCTGTCGGCGATGATCAGTGAAATAGCTCCACACTGAATCCACGAGTCGATCCTCACTGCTGAAGCCCTGGAGCGGGGTGGAACCGTCGAATTCACGCGAGTGGGTGATCTGCGATCCGCCGGGGGCTCGACGTGCATCTCAGATGGTTCGGGCTCGAAGGATCCTTCGAGCGGCCGGGTTGCGATCAGTATGCGCCAAACCTTTCGGGACCGTGCGCCCCACGGCGAAACTGGCTGGATAGCTATGTGAAAGGCCGATCATGACCGCGATACTCGACACCCCCGGAGTCCAGTCCTCCTCGCACACGCCGTTCCGCGTGACCAAACTCGGACACAATCTCGGTGCGCGGATCGACGGACTGCACATCGACGCCGATCTCGACGACACCACGGTGGCCGCGATCGCCCGCGTCGTCGCCGTCCACAAGGCCGTGATCATCACCGGTCAGCACCACATCGACGACGACGCGCAGTACGCCTTCGGACAGCGCCTCGGCGTCCCGACCAAGGCGCATCCGACGGTGTTGTCCCGCGGCGAGGATCTGCTGCCCCTCGAGGGCGCGGCCAACTCCTGGCACACCGACGTCACCTTCGTCGATCGCATCCCGAAGATGTCGATCCTGCGCGCCGTGGTCCAGCCCGAGTACGGCGGAGCGACGATGTGGGCGTCGACGGTGGCCGGCTATGCGGCTCTGCCGGAGCCGCTACGGGTGCTCGCCGACAACCTGCGGGCCGTGCACACCAACGACTACGACTACGCCGAGCACCTCACCGTCGGCGACAGCAGCGACCCCGCGTACCGCGCGGAGTTCCACAAGACCATCTTCCGCACCGAGCACCCGGTGGTGCGCGTTCATCCCGAGACCGGCGAGCGGGCACTGACCCTCGGCCACTTCGTGGAGTCCTTCGTCGGACTGAAGACGTCCGAGACGGCCGACATCCTGCGACTGCTCCAGGCACGGATCGAGCGCCCCGACAACACGTTCCGGTGGAACTGGAACGCGGGCGACATCGCGATCTGGGACAATCGTTCCACTCAGCACTACGGCGTCGCCGACTTCGGCTCGGCGTATCGCAAGGTCAACCGGGTGACCCTGGCCGGCGACATCCCGGTGGGCGTCGACGGCCGACCGTCGGTGTCGCTCAACGGCGATGCGTCCGGGTACTCCGTGGTCGACACCGCGCGTCGCATCCCGGACTTCGAGCCGGCGAGCGAACGCAGCGTCCGCGACTTCTGAGAGTTCGCGTCCACTCGGGGCCGGGCGCCGGTGGGTACTGTCGACGACACACGCGTCGAGAGGGAGCTGACCCATGGCACGAGACACCGAGGCCGTCGCCCACACGATCGCCCAGATCGCGGGCGAGTACCCGGATCGGTCCGCACTCGCGTTCGACGGCGACGGCAAGTTGATCGACTGGCAGGAGACCGACGACGGTCCCTGGGTCAACGGTGCGCACGCAGGCGAGCGGATCTTCGTCGTCGCCGGTGGCGCGAGCGAATCCGACGTCGAAGCGCAGATCGCCGAATCCGGCGACCGTTGAGCACGACACCGACCCGAGGAGACCGATGGTCCAGGTAGCACGCACGTTCACGGTGGCGAAGGACCGCGCGACGGTGGTCGGATACCTCCGCGACTTCGCCAACGCGACCCGGTGGGACCCGGGCAGCCAGGACAACGTCCAGACCAGCCCCGGCCCGGTGGCGCTCGGCACCGTCTGGCACAACACCTCCAAGCTCGTCGGTGTCACCACCGAGCTCGACTACACCCTCGTCCGCGACGACGCCGACCGGCTGCGCTTCGAGGGTCAGAACAAGACCGCCGTGACCAGCGACGACCTCTCCTTTGCCGACGCGAAGGGTGGCGGTACCGAGATCACCTACCGCGCAAACGTGTCGATGAAGGGCGCGGCCAAGATCGCCGAGCCGGTCATGTGGTTGGTGTTCCAGCAGATCGCGGGCAAGACGGTCAGACAGATCACCGAGGTCGTCGAGAAGCTCTGACGCATGCGCCTGGCCGATGTGATCGAGACGTCTCGTGTGGTCGGATCGACCCCGGGCCGCAAGGCGAAGATCGCCGCGGTGGCGGAACTGATCGCCGCGGCCGGTCCCGACGAGATCCACCCGGTCGTGGGATGGCTGTCGGGTGAGCTGCGGCAGGGCCGCATCGGGATCGGGTGGCGGACGCTGTCGGCGGCCCGACCGGACCCGGCCGCCCAGACGTCGCTGTCGGTGGGCGATGTCGATGCCGCGCTGACCGGGCTGACGACCATCTCGGGGAGCGGGTCCACCGCACGTCGTCGCGAGGCGTTGGTGTCGCTGCTCGGTGCCGCGACCGCCGACGAGCAGGACTTCCTCGTCCGCCTCATCACCGGTGAGCTCCGGCAGGGTGCGCTCGAGGGAGTCGCGACCGACGCCATCGCGCTGGCATCGCAGATCCCGCAGGCTGCGGTCCGGCGTGCCGTCATGCTCTCCGGCGACCTCGGGGCGACGGCGCGGGCGGCGATGATCGACGGGGCCGACGCGCTCGCCGCGTTCCGTCTCACGGTGGGACGTCCGATCCGTCCGATGCTCGCCTCCCCCGGTGAGTCGATGGCCGCCGCCCACGCACAGCTCGGTCCCGACCTCGTCGTGGAGCACAAACTCGACGGCGCCCGAATCCAGGTCCACCGCGACGGCGACGACGTCACGATCGTCACCCGCACCCTTCGCGACATCACCTCCTCGGTGCCCGAGCTGGTCGAGCTGGTGCGTGCATTGCCGTGCACCTCGGTAGTGCTGGATGGAGAGACCCTGGCGCTCAACGACTCCGGACGTCCCCGACCCTTCCAGGAGACGATGAGCCGGTTCGGTTCGGCCGAGGGTGACCTCCTGCTGCGTCCCTACTTCTTCGACTGCCTGCACCTCGACGGCGTCGACCTGCTCGACGAGCCGCTCGAGCGACGCATCGCCGCACTGGATGCGGTCGCCGGTGAGCACCGGATCCCGGCCATCATCCGTCCCGACGCCGAACAGGCCCAGGCCCATTTCGAGGCGGCCATCGACGCCGGCCACGAGGGCGCGATGGCGAAGTCGCTGGACTCCGTCTATGCGGCGGGCCGACGCGGCAAGAGCTGGTTGAAGATCAAACCGGAGCACACCCTCGATCTGGTCGTGCTGGGCGCGGAATGGGGGTACGGCAGGCGGACCGGGTGGCTGTCGAACCTGCACCTCGGTGCCCGCGACCCCGACGGCGGACCCCCGATCATGGTCGGCAAGACGTTCAAGGGGCTGACCGACGAGCTGTTGCGATGGCAGACCGAGGAGTTCGTCCGTCACGAACGCGAGCGCGACCAGCACACCGTCTACCTGCACCCGGACCTCGTGGTGGAGATCGAGCTCGACGGTGTGCAGACCAGTTCCCGCTACCCGGGTGGTGTCGCACTGCGTTTCGCGCGAGTGCTGCGATACCGACCCGACAAGACCGCCGCCGAGGCGGACACGATCGACAGTGTGCGCGAACTCCGCGCCGGCGGTCCTGCGGCCTAGTTCAGAACGAGCGGAACACCGACGTCGGAGAACACCTCGACGATCCGGTCGAGCATCGGTGGTTCGTCGGTTCCGGACACGCTCAGTTGTGCCCGTGTCGTGGCGCTGTCCCGCCAGACGAACTCGAACTCCCCCGACTCCGGGGTGCCGAAACCACCGCGTAGGCAGTCTGCGAGAGCGTCGAGGTTCGAGCCGAAGTAGCCACCCGGGCCGTTCACCGCGCGTCCGATCTCGGTGTAGAAATCGGCGGTCGAGGAGATGGCCGAGCCGTCGATCTCGTAGCGCACCGGGTCAGCAGTCATGACGGCGAGTATCCCGCACCGTCACGTCCGCTCCGGTCACGCACCGGTGATGGAGCAGAACGAGTCGTAGTGGTCGCCGGTGTAGTAGTAGTGCGGGGGAGAGGTGAGTGGCGTTCCGCCGGTGACGATCCGGCGCGTCCCGCGGTTGGTCGCGCCCGGGGTGGGCACCGTGTACTCGTGGTAGTAGCTCGACGACTGCGCGGGCAGGATGCCCTCGCGGTTGGTGAAGACCACGCCGTCGTTGTTCGGGTACGGGAACGGTCCGCCCTTGTGGATCAGGTTCACCGTCTGCGTCGCCTGCGCGGGCAGCGACGAGAGCGCGCACGACGAGATGGCGGCGTCGGCCGTTGCGGGGGTGGAGACCGCGATCGCGCCGGCGGCGACGAGTCCGGCGAGCACGCCGACGCGGGAGACGGTGGTCCGGGAGGAGGCGGGACGCGCCCACAAGTTCGTTAGCATTGAGAAATTATGACGCACGTCGGTGTCCCGCGCGCGGCGCACGAATGAACGCTGGGTGACGCTCAGCGCCGATGTGCGACAACCAGATCGATGGCGTCGCCGACAGTGCCGGCCGCCTGCGGGTCGGTGTCCGTGGTCGGCTCGGTGAACACCACACTGGACCGGCCGTACGACGTGAGCAGGGCGCCGATCGTATCGGAGTCGGTTGTCCAGCCGTTGTTCTCGAGCCAGTCCTGCGCCGCGAACTCGCCGACATCGAGCATCAACTCGTCGATCTCGACGCCGAAGGCCTGCGCCTGGAAGTCCATCCGACTCAGATCGAACGACGCACGCGGAACGTCGAAGACCAACACGCTGTCGGCGGGAGCCGCCGCCCCGATCGTCGTCAGCAGCCGCTCCTGGTCGGCGGAGGTCAGGTACGGCAGCAGTCCCTCGCAGAGCCAGACCGTCGGGCGGTCGGATCGGAAGCCGGCACCGGTCAGCGCGGACAACCAGTCCTCGCGCAGATCACAGGCCACCGTGACCCGCGTGGCCTCCGTGGTGGCGTCGAGACGCTCGAGCGTCCGATTCTTGAAGTCGAGGACGGCGGGCTGGTCGATCTCGAAGACGGTGGTCCCGGCCCGCCACGGGAGCCGGTAGGCGCGGGCGTCGAGGCCCGAGGCGAGGATCGCCACCTGCAGACAGCCGTGGGCGTTGGCAGTGGTCAGTGCCGCGTCGATGCGCTGGGTGCGGGCAGCCATCATGTTGCGGAGCAAGTCGATCGCCCGGGTCAGGGTGGGGTCGTCATCGGCGTCGAGGAGCGCCTCGATGTGCTCGGGTGCGAGGTCGGTCTCACCCGAGTCGGCGACGAACTGCGCAGCGAAGGGATCGGATATCAGCGCGGAGTCGCTGCGGGTCTCCAGGGCCCGGCCGAGTGCGACGAGAAGCGCGGTACGTCCGACGCTGTCGGTGATGGACCACTGATCATCCTTTGTACGCATACCTAAAGAATACGCTGCATCGTCGATCCAGCTGTCTGACCGGCGACGGTGCTCAGTACCGAACGGCCGGGGTCGTCGCCGGCGGTGCGAGGCGTGCGTCCGACGGGACGATCTGCGCGCCGAGGGGGAGCAGCGATACCGGCACCATCTTGAAGCTGGCGATGCCCAGTGGGATGCCGATGATGGTGATGCACAGGGCGATGCCGGTGACGACGTGTCCGATCGCCAGCCAGATACCCGCGAAGATCAGCCAGATGATGTTGCCGATCGCCGACGCCGCGCCGGCTCGGGGATCGCGGACGACGGTCCGGCCGAACGGCCACAGCGCGTAGTTCGCGATGCGGAACGACGCGATGCCGAACGGGATGGTGATGATGAGGATGCAGCACACGATGCCGGCCAGCACGTAACCGACCGCCATCCAGAAGCCGCAGAGCACCAGCCAGATGATGTTGAGGATCGTCTTCATCAGTCCAGTGTCCCTGTTTCCCACGGCTGGGGTGTGTACGGCGGACTCTGGCCCCAGCCCCACTGCGGGACCGGTGCGTGTTCGATGACGGTGGCGCCGGGTGCACTGTTGAACACCGCTATGCGCGTGCCCCATTCGAGGTATCCGACGAAGTTCGCGCGGAAGTCGGGGTCGGCGGGCAGTCCGACGAGGTCGGCGGTCGCACACATGCGCTCGACCCAGCGCCGTCGCTGCTCCTCGGTGAGCGCGAGACCACGATGCCTGGACACCATGTGCTCGTATCCGCCGTGCTCGACGGTGAACGCCGCCGGCCCACCGAACGTCTCGCCCAGCCAGGCGGCCACGTGACGGGGATGCCCCGGATCCATCCCACGGAACACCGGCTCCAGGATGGGGTCGGGTTCGCTCAGCAGATCCCCGTAGAAGCGCTCGGTGAGACGTTCGAGCGCCTCGATCCCGCCCGCCCACTCGTACAGCGTCGGTGGCTCACGACTCTCGCCCTCGGGGACCGGGTCGCGGAAACCGACTCGCAGATGCGTGTTGTCGCAGAACGGTTTGGTCCGCGATCGTCCGCAGCGACAGAGTGCTCGGCGCCCGGCGGTGTCGTGGACATCGCCGTCCGATCCGATGACCTCGACGTCGCCGACGAGCTGCAGCGGTCCGTCGACGAGCGCACGGATGCATGGGGTGCAGGCGGCGTGTTCCGTGTCGGGTGTGTCGATCGCATCAGACGCCCCGGGTGTCTCGGTGCCGTCGAACCCTTTCAACCCGTGCGTCGCGTCGCACAGCGGGGCGTTGCGCGATCCACCGCAGCGGCAGAGGTGGGTGACCGGGCCACGCGTGTGGATCGGGTGGCCGTCGGCGTCGAGGATCTCGACGTCGGCCGTCACGAGGTACGGACCGTCGACGGAGACGTGGATCTGCGCGGTCGTGTCGTCAGGACTCATCGAGACGCTCCGGGTCTGGTCAGCGGCGCTTCGAGGCGGAGGATCACTGTACCGCCGTACGGAGGCGTGCGCGCGGGTGTGACGGGGTCGGATCGCGCCGGTGTTCTACCGTCGGCGCATGGCAAATCCAGTGACCTCGCTGACGAACCGTGTGGTGCGGACGGCGATGCAACGGCCCCGGACCGCGCGCGATCTCGTCGACCTCACCCGTGACGCCGAGGCGGAGCTGAAGGGCAAGCTCATCCTCGTGACCGGCTCGTCGTCGGGCATCGGCGCGGAGGCGGCCGAGATGTATGCGCAGGCCGGCGCCCAGGTCGTCCTCGTCGCCCGACGGATCGACGAGCTCGAGTCGGTGGCGGCACGTATCCGTGCTGCCGGCGGGGTCGCACACACCGCCCCGGCTGACCTCTCCGACACCGACGACATCGCGCGACTGATCGATCACGTACTGGCCGAGCACGGCTGCCCGGACATCCTGGTCAACAACGCGGGCCGCTCGATCCGCCGCGATGTGCTCGACTCGGTCGACCGACTCCACGACTACCAGCGCACGATGGCGATCAACTATTTCGGCCCGGTACAGCTCACGCTCGGGTTCCTACCCGGTATGCGTGCCCGCGGGCGCGGTCAGATCATCAACGTCTCCACCTGGGGTATCCCGATGGGCGCGATGCCCAAGTTCTCCGCGTACGCGGGGTCGAAGGCGGCGATCACGGTGTTCGGCCGGAGCATCAACGCCGAACTCCGCGGAACCGGCATCGTCGTGAGCACCGTGTACTTCCCGCTGGTTCGGACCCCGATGATCTCACCCACCGACGAGTACACCGAGGCGCCCGCGCTGACCGCGACCGAGGCCGCGCGCTGGCTGATCTACGCGGCGGTACACCGCGAGGCCGAGGTCCTGCCCCGCGTCGCGAAGTTCATGCGGCGGGTGGGGGCGGTGTCGGTGGACGCCGCCGACGTGCTGATCTCGCGCAACGCCGTCTAGGGCCCCGCCGCCCGGGAAGTGGGCCACGCCACATTCAGGCGTACTTTTCGGGCACAATGGCGTCCATCGAGCGTGAGGGTGGAGGAGCAATGTCGCAGACGTCGGGGATCGATGACGCAGACGTCGACCTCGCACGTATCCGCACCGCCTACGAGCGCTTCCGCGACGGGCGGACCTCGGACGGTTCGGTCCGATCGGTGGTCCGCGACTCCTGGATGCGGTCGTTGCGCGGCGGTGTCGATCCGACTGCGACCGCCGTGTCGGACATGAGCGCTGCCGCGTTCGCCGAGTACCGCGCCGCCCACCCCATGACCGCCGTCCGACCGCTCGTGCAGTCGTTGATGCTCGACGACATCGGCGGGGCGGGCGTCGTCGTCGCCCTCACCGACGAGGTCGGTCGGTTGCTCTGGCTCGAGGGCGATCGCGACGCGCGCGACCGTGCAGCCGCCATCGACTTCGTCGAGGGTGCGATGTGGTCCGAGGAGGTCGCGGGCACCAACGCCCCCGGGCTCGCCCTGGCCGTCGGCCGCGGCGTGCAGATCGTCGGAGCCGAGCACTACGCCGAGCCGGTACAGGAGTGGAGTTGCGCGGCCGCACCGGTGCACGACCCGCTGACCGGCCACGTGCTCGGAGTCCTCGACGTCACCGGTGGTCGGCAGGTGGCCGCACCGTTCGCGATGTCGACCGTTCGCTCGGTGGTCGCAGCTATCGAGCTCCAGATCCGTTACGGCGGAGTCGATCTCGGGACGACCGCGCGGGCGTCGGGCGCGGGTCTGCGGGTTCTCGACGCCGGGGGATATCAGTTCGCCGCCGACGACGGTACCGACCACCGGCTGACCCCGCGCCACGCCGAGATCCTGCTGTTGCTGTCGACGCACCCGCACGGCATGAGCACCGAACAGCTCGCGATGGCGTTGTCCGACGACGGTGTCGACGCGGTCACCGTGCGGGCGGAGATCTCCCGCCTGCGCCGCGACCTGGGTGCCCACGTCCTGCAGTCGCGGCCCTACCGCCTGGAGATCCCGGTGGTCTCCGACGTCGATCGCATCACCGATCGGGTCCGCCACGGCGACGTGGCGGGAGCGATCTCGGCGCTCGGTCGGGGCGGGCTCCTCGCCGAGTCGCGCGCGCCCGGCGTCGTCGAGGTGTTCGAGGAGTTGCTCAGCGACATCCGCTCGGCGGTCATCGCCGGCGCCGACCGGGCGGCACTGCGGTCATGGACCGCGTCGGTGCACGGTCGGGACGACGCGGCGGCGTGGCGTCTGCTCGCCACGCTGTTGGGTCCCGATGACCCCGACAGGTCGCGTGCCGTCGGGCGGGTCCAACTCCTGGACCAGCGCTTCGGTATCCGTTAGCCCCGTCAAAGAAACAAAGCTGGCGGTTTGTGTCAGTCATCTGGCATGGTGAGTTCATGATCACCGAGGCGCGATGGCGCGATCTGACGTCCGCGATCCCCGAGGCTGTCGCCACCGCGGCGATGAACGACGCCCTGCCCGACACCGGCAGCCCGGCGCCGTGGCTGATCGAGGGCACGGGATTCTTCTTCTCCGCACGTGCGAGCAGGTCCGACCGCGACCTGTTGCCGCCTGCCCTCGCCCGTCGCGCCCGGCCGTTGCTGCGTCTCGGGTTCGGCGTCCGATACAGCCACACCCCCGTCGGCACGTACAACGAGCTGGGCGGCGCGATCGTCTACGCCCGTCCCGACGGCGTCTTCGGACACATCCCGTTCCTGCCCGTCGACTCCGCGGCGACGATGCGCGGCGGCCGGGAGAACTGGGCGCTGCCCAAGGTTCTCGCCACGTTCACCGGTGACCCGGTGGCGTCGAGTTCGTTCACCGCGGCCGGGGACGGGTGGTCGGTGAGCGCGCAGATCGGCGACACCGGTCGGCAGCGGGCGCTGTCGGTCCCACGGATCTTCGGTTCGTCGTTCGCCAAGAAGATCCCCACCCCCACGATCAGCGGCATCGAGCAGGTCGACGCCACCGGTGCGCGGGGGATAACAGGTGCCGAGAACGTCGCCGACATGCGCCTGACCGTCGCGACCACGCGGATCAGGGTGAGCACCCAGGGCAGCGACGAACTGCGTCGGCTGTTCCCCGACGGGACCTACCGGGGCGGCACGATCGGGTACCGCGGTGTCACGTTGGGCAAGCCGCGCCTACGCCGATAGGTCCCGCGCGCTGTCCGATTCTCCTAGGGTGAACGGATGCGGGGATCCGGTGTCGGCGGTCTGTTCGGAGCGGTCGACGATGCGACCGGCAACTCATGGTTCGAGTTCGCCGCTCGCGCAGGTCATGCCGTCAGCGGCATCGTGCACATCCTCATCGCATACGTGATCGTGCGGATCGCCGTCGGTGACGGCGGTAATGCCGACCAGTCGGGCGCGCTGTCGACGGTCGCGGGTACGACCGGCGGCACGGTGGCGCTCTGGGTGGGTGCGGCCGCGTTCGTCGCGATGGCGTTGTGGCGTCTGGCCGAGTCGGCGATCGGGGTGCACGCGACCGAGCCGAACACGCCCGACGACGAGGGTGCGTCGAGCCTGCTCGACCGCGGCAAGGCGTTGAGTCTGGCCGTCCTGTACTTCGCGTTCGCGTGGACCGCCGTCCGGTTCGCGCTCGGCGACGGCACCTCGAGCGGTCGGGAGAACGCCGGACTCAGCGCGCGTCTCATGGGGTCGGGTCTGGGCAAGACCGTGCTGGTGGTCGCCGGGATCGTGATCTTCTGTGTCGGTGCGTATCACGTGTACAAGGGTGTCTCGAAGAACTTCATGGACGACCTGAACATCACCGACAACCCGGCGGTCCAGACCACCGGCGTCGTCGGTTATGTCGCCAAGGGACTGGTCCTCGCCGGAGCCGGCCTCCTCGTCGGGGTGGCGGTGGTGCGCGCCGATCCCTCCAAGGCGACCGGCATCGACGGGGCAGTCAAGACGTTGGGAACCGCCCCGGCCGGACAGATCCTGCTGTTCATCGCGGCGATCGGGGTCGCGACGTACGGCATCTACGCCTTCGTCATGGCGCGATACGCCCGGATGTGAGCGC
>NZ_JAEMTF010000014.1 GCF_016462415.1 Williamsia sp.
AGGTGGCCTTCTCGGCGAAGCGGGACAGCGCCAGCAGCCGCGACGTCGCGCGCAGGTACTTCTTGCGGTAGCCGCCGGCCAGCATCTCCTCGGTGAAGATCTCGTCGAGTTTGCATCCGGAGACCATCAGCGGGATACCCGCGTCGTAGAGCCGGTCGGCCAGGACGACCATCCGCAGCGCGACGGTCTGGTCCGACGCCGGGTGCACGTTCGACACACACACCAGGGTCACCCCGTCGACGAGTGCCTTGTACTTGGACGGGTGCAGCTTGGCGAGATGGGCGCACAGCTCGTCGAAGTCGTCGAGGGTCGCACCCTCGGTCTTCTCTGCCAGGGCGCGCAACTCCTCGTCGGAGGCCGGGTCGGGCGCAGGCGGGAGATCTCGGTGGCGGTAGTCGGGACCGTCGACCCGGATGGTCTCGAACACACCGGAGAGCTTTCGGATCTCGCGCAGGAAGTCCTGCGCGGCGAAACGACCCTCACCGAGCTGCCCGGGCAGCGTGTTCGACGTGGCCGCGATCGACACTCCCTGCGCGGTGAGCTCGGTCAGAAGTCGTGACACGAGCATGGTGTCGCCGGGATCGTCGAGTTCGAACTCGTCGATGCAGATGACGCTGTGCTTCGACAGTCGCTCGACCGATGCGGTGAACCCGAGCGCCCCGACGACGTGGGTCACCTCGACGAACGTCGCGAACGCCTTCGGCTCGGGCATGAGGTGGTAGATCGAGGCGAGCAGGTGGGTCTTGCCGACACCGAAACCGCCGTCGAGGTAGATGCCGACGCCCTGGCTCGGGCTGCGCTTGCCGAGCATGCTGCGTTTGCCCTCGCGCGCCTTGCGCGCCTTGGTGACGAACTCGCGCCCGGCGTCGACCGCCGCAGACTGACTCGGTTCGTTCGGGTCGGGGATGTAGCTCTCGAAGCTCACCTCGTCGAACATCGAGGGCGGGACCATCTCGTCGACCAGAGCCTCGGGCGGCACCTGGGGAGTGCGATCGCTCAACCGTGCCGTCATGTCCCGACAGTAGCGACGCCGTAAGAATGATCTCGTGTACCTCTTGGATAAAGCGACCCAGCTCACAGTCGACCGCGCGAGGCTGACCGACCTCTACGCCCATCCGCCGGCCTCGGACCTCGACGGCAGATGTCACGTACGCGCCAACATGGTGACGTCCCTCGACGGTGCCGCCATGGTGGGCGGGGTGTCGGGTGCTCTCGGAGGCGACGGCGACCACGAGATCTTCGAACTCCTCCGTGACCTGTGCGATGTGGTGCTGGTCGGGTCGGGCACCGTCATCGGCGAGGACTACGGACCCATCCGCGGAGATTCCGACGCCGACACCGCGCCCCGGCTGGCGATGGTGTCGGGCTCGCTGAGCATCGACCCGGACCAGGCCAGCGTCGCCGCCCCCACCACCGTGATCATGACCTGCGCGTCGGCTCCCGAGGACAACCGTCGCCGACTGCTCGACGCCGGGGCGACGCTCGTCGACTGCGGTGAGACCGAGGTCGAGCTCCCGCGTGTGCTGTCCGCACTGGCCGAGCGGGGTCGCCTCCGGGTGCTGTGCGAGGGCGGGCCGGGGCTGCTGGCGAACCTGTACGCCGACGACCTGGTCGACGAGCTGTGCGTCACGATCGGCCCCGCCATCGTCGGCGGCTCGTCCGGCCGCATCACGCACGGTCCCGACGGCGCGCCGACCCGACAGATGCGCCGGGCGCACGTGCTCGCCGACGACGAGGGCTACCTGTTCACCAGGTGGGTTCGCGCCTAGTGCGCACGCACCCACACCGGCACCTCCGAACGAGCCACTAGGCTCGCGGCATGCGCTCTGTCTTGCCGGTTCGACTGCTGTGCGCGCTGTCGGTGGTCGTGGCGCTGGCCGCCGGGTGTGCCGTCGGCCCCGACACCGGTCCGGAGCTGGTCATCGACAACGGCAACGACGGCAACGGACCGGCGTCGAGTGCAGGACCTCCCCCACCACCGCAACTGACCGCGCCGAACGCCGACCTGGCGTGGAAACCGTGCGCGAGTCCGGTCACCGCACGCTTCGGTCTGCCCGCCGTACCCGCGGGTGTGCTGGTCGACTGCGCCGAGTACCAGTCGAGCATCACCCCCGGCGTCGCCACCGTCGACTCCGTCGTCGTCTCCGCCGTCCGCGTCCGCCTGGCCGCGACCCCCGCCGCGGCCGCACCCCTGGTCCTCACCTCCGGCACCGACATGCCGTCGGCGCTCACCGCCATGCTGCTCGCCTCCGCCCCCGGCCGCTCGCTGCTCGCCGACCACCCGATCGTCGCCGTCGACCGCCGCGGGATCGGTGAGAGTTCCCCGCTGGACTGCCTGACCGTCCGCGAGCGCAATTCGCTGCTGGACAACGGTTTCGACAGCAGCGACGTCGCCGGCGGCACCGCGGCCCGACAGCAACGACTGATATCCACCGCCGCCGAGGCCGCCGACGGGTGTTCGGAGACGATCAGTCCGTACCAGGTGGCGTTCACCGCCGCGAACGCCGCGAGCGACATCGAACGGCTCCGCACGATCTGGAAGGTCGACCGGATCGGGCTGCTCGGCGTCGGGTCCGGGTCCGATGTCGCGCTCGCCTACTCGGGGCTCTACCGCAACCGTGTGGGACGCATCATCCTCGACACCCCGACCCCCTACCTCACCTCGGCCCGGGCACGCGGGCAGCAGCTCGCCGCGGGAACCGACGCGGCGCTGGCCCAGTTCGCGACCGTCTGCGCCGCCGCGCGCTGCGCGCTGGGGTCCGACCCACGCAGAGCCATCAACGGCCTGATCCAGCAGGCCGCGCGGGGGCAGCTCGCAACACTCTCCGACGCCGACGTGCTGAGCGCGCTGACCACCGAGTTGGCGCTGACGACCTCCGACCGCGCGGCGACCGTGTTCCGGGTGGCGTCGCTGCTGCAGTCCGCCGTCACCGGTGACGTCGCCCCGCTCACCGCGGCGGTCGCTCGCGCCCGGGCGATCCGCGGTGGCGACGGGCAACTGCTGTCCCGCTGCAACGACACGTCGCAACCTGTGGGCCAGAACGAGATCGGCGACCTGGTGACCTCGTGGACCCAGCAGTACCCACTCACCGGCGCCGACACCGCGCTGTCACTACTGCGCTGCAACGGGTGGCCGGCCGGCCCGGCCGCGCCGCGACCCGCCGGTTTCGACGTCGCCGTGCTCGTGCTCAACGGCGGCACCGACACGATCAACGGCGCGACCGGCGTCGGCGCGGTCGAGCCGCTCGTCCTCGCCGCCAGGGGGACCTCGAGCACCGTCACCTGGGATGGCCTGGGCTACTCGGTCGCCGCCCATTCCGACTGCGCGGCCGACATCGTCGGGCGCTACGCGAACACCGGCACCGTGCCGGACACCGGCGCCTGCCCCTCCTAGTCCTCGGGGTGCCGCGGGCAGATCGGGCGCGGGCCGTAGTACGGTTCGCGGGTGCCGGTTGCCGACAGACGTCTGTTCCCGACCATGGACGTACCGCGGATCGCGTCCGTGGTCCTGTGGCCGATCTCCGTACTCCTGATCATCCAGCGGTCGATCATCCTCGGGGTCAACGGCGATCGGACCGATGACTTCACCCCGGTCTACAACGCCGCCCTGCGGTTCCTGCGCGATCAGCCGGTGTACGCCGAGAACTACAACACCGTCGACCCGCACTACCTGTACCCGCCGTCGGGGACGCTGCTCATGGCACCGTTCGCCTACATCGACCCCGAGCGAGCCCGCTGGTTGTTCATCGCGGTCTCGGTCGTCGCACTGATCGTCTCGGCGTGGTTGCTGGTCAAGCTGTTCGGTTACGCGGTGTCGTCGGTGGCCTTCCCTGCCGTGCTGTTCTTCTTCTTCAGCACCGAGACGGTCGCGCACACGCTGATCTTCACCAACTTCAACTCGTTCGTGTTGCTCGGCGAGCTGGCGTTCATGCTGCTGGCCCTGCGCCGACGGGATCTGTGGGCCGGTGTCCCGCTGGGCATCACGTTCGCGGTCAAGCCCGTGCTCGCGGTACTGCTCCTGCTGCCGCTTCTGAACCGTCAGTGGAAGGTGTTCGTCGGGGCCGTCGGTGTCCCGCTGGTGCTGACCGCCCTGGCGTGGCCGATCAGCGTCGACCCGATGTCGTTCGTCAAGCGGACCGTTCCGTACCTGACCGAGGCGCGCGACTACTACAACAGCTCGATCGCGGGCAACGGTGCCTACTTCGGGGTGCAGTCGTGGCTGATCTACGTGCTCCGCATCGCCTTCGTGCTGATGGCCGTGTTCAGCCTGTGGTTCCTCTACAAGCACTACCGCAGGACCGACGAGCTGCTGTGGATGGCGACGTCGTCGGGTGTCCTGCTCGGCACGTCGTTCCTCGTGCTCGGACTCGGCCAGGGCTACTACTCGATGATGCTCTTCCCGCTCCTGATGACCGTGGTGCGTCCCGGGTCGGTGATGCGCAACTGGCCCGCATGGCTCGGCGTGTACGGCTGCATGACGTTCGACGCTTTCTATTCGACGCGCTGGGCGGCGTTCGGTCGTGCCCTGGAGTACAACAAGGTGACCTGGGGCTGGTCGCTGTTGATGATCGTGGTGTTCTGCGTCCTGCTCTTCCGTCACCTCGACCTCCGACGCGATCGCGCTACCGTAGAGGTATGACTACCGAGTCCAATGCAGGCCCCACCGGGATCGAACTGACCGACGAGCAGTGGCGCGAGAAGCTCACCCCCGAGGAGTACCGCGTGCTGCGGCAGGCGGGTACCGAGGCGCCGTTCGTCGGCGAGTACACCGACACCACGACCACCGGTGTCTACCGCTGCCGGGCGTGCGACGCAGAGCTGTTCCGCAGCGACCAGAAGTTCGAATCGCACTGCGGTTGGCCGTCGTTCTTCAGCCCGCTGGCTGGCGAGGCCATCATCGAGAAGGTCGACCGCTCGATGGGCATGAAGCGCACCGAGGTGCTCTGCGCGAACTGCGGCAGCCACCTCGGACATGTCTTCGAGGGTGAGGGCTACGACACCCCCACCGACCTGCGGTACTGCATCAACTCGGTGTCGATGCGCCTCGAAGAGGCCTGACCCGGCTCCCCCTGTCGGCTCGTCCAGGGGCGCTCATCACGCCTTCGGCGTCGGTGAGCGCTCGTCGAAACGCGCTCAGGGCAGCGCGCTGACCAACTGCTCGACGTCGACGCGTGGACCCGTGAAGAACGGGGTCTCCTCGCGCACGTGCATCCGCGCTTCGGTGGCGCGCAGATCGCGCATGAGGTCGACGATGCGGTGCAGCTCCGGCGCCTCGAACGCCAGCAGCCACTCGTAGTCGCCGAGGGCGAACGACGAGACGGTGTTGGCGCGGACGTCCTTGTACTCACGGGCGGCCATGCCGTGGTCGGCGAGCATCTTTCGGCGATCCGCGTCGGGCAGCAGGTACCACTCGTAGGAGCGCACGAACGGGTAGACGCAGATGTACCGACCCGGTTCCTCGCCGGTGATGAACGCAGGCAGATGGCTCTTGTTGAACTCGGCGGGCCGGTGCAGCGCGACGTTGCTCCAGACGGCGTTGCTCGCGCGTCCGAGCGCGGTGGTGCGACGGAAGTCGGCGTATGCGCGCTGTAGGTCCTCGACGTCGGTGGCGTGCCACCAGATCATGAAGTCGGCGTCGGCCCGTAGACCGGCGACGTCGTAGAGACCGCGGACGACGACACCGGTGGTCTCGAGCTTCTCGAAGAACGTGCGGGTGTCGGCGATCAGCTCGTCGCGGTGCTCCGGGAGCTCCCCGGGGCGGACCGAGAAGACCGAGAACATGAGATAGCGGACCGTGGAGTTGAGTTCGGCGTAGTCGAGGCGGGTCATGGCTCCATCGTGCCACCGGGGCCCGCGCCCGCCACCGCGAGATCGGTCACCACCTGTTCGACGGCGACCCCCGCACGGGCGATGCAGGCCGGCACGCCGACCCCGTCGTAGGCCGAACCGCACAGGGCCAGGCCCGCCGGGCGGTGTGCGGCCACCTCGGCGACGAGGTCGCGGTGCCCCGGTGCGTAGCGTGGCAGCCCGACCGGCCAGCGCTGGACGGCTGCGTCGATCACATCGCGCGACGTCACCGCGGGTCCGGAGCCGCTCAGTTCGACGATCGTGCCCAGATCGGTGATCGCGGCGTCGATGAGATCCCGGTCGGATGTGTCGTCCACGGGGTCACCGAACCGCCCGAAGGACGCCCGCACGAGTCCGGGCCCGGCGGACAGGTGCGACCACTTGCGCGACGACAGGGTGATGGCCTTTGCCGTCGTCGCCTCGCCGGTGGCCACGAGCACACCGGAATGGTCGGGCAGGTCGACACCGGGTGCGACGGCCAGCAGGACCAGGGCCGAGCTGGCGGTCTCGATGCGTCGCAGTGGTGCGGCGAGGGCGGGCGCGCCGACCGCGAGCAGCTCCGCCGCCGCCGGCGCGGGCAGCGCGACGATCACGGCGTCGTAGCCCACCTCGTCGATCGTCCACCCGTGGCCATCGGGGATGAGAGCGCCGACCGGATGATCGAGATGCAGACGGGCGCCGGAGGTCTCGACCAGTCGGTCGACGAGGAGCCGGTATCCCCCGTCCAACGCCCCGAACACCGGTGCGCTCGACGACGGCGGCAGCAGCGAGGTGACCGCGGCGCCGAGGCTGTCGGCACCCGCGTCGAGGCGGGCGGCCAACTGCGGCAGCGCCGCACGCAGGCCGATGTCGTCCGACCGGCTGGAGTACACCCCCGACAGCATGGGATCGACACTGCGGTCGACGACCGAGCGACCGAAACGGTCGGCGACGAGGTCTCCGATCGAGACATCGCCGTCCGAGGACCAGTCCAGACCGCGCGTGGCCTCACCGAGCATCCGCTCCCGGTCGGCCGGGACGATCAGCTCGGCCACCGCCGACACGTCGGCGGGGACACCCATGAGGGTGGGCCGGGGCAGCGGATGCAGGCGACCGCCGGCGAGCACCGCGGGCCGACGGGTGGTGGGCGTGACCACGTGATCGGTCAGACCCAGCTCCTCGATGAGAGCGACCGCCTCCGGTCTGCGCACGATGAACGACTCGGCGCCGGAATCGAGGAGCTGACCGTCGAGGAGCTGGGACGCGAGCAACCCGCCGGGCGAGGGCGACGCCTCGTACACGTCGATCACGGCCTCTGGCCCCAGACGCTGTCGGAGGCGTAGGGCGGCGACCAGACCGGACACCCCGCCGCCGATCACCGCGACGCGCGGATCGGTATCGGTCATCGCGTCACGCGGTTCACAGCGAGTGGACCAGCTCGACGATCTTGGTCAGCACGTCGGGATCGGTGGCGGGCAGGACGCCGTGGCCGAGGTTGAAGATGTGCCCGCCGGCACCGGCGGCCACCGCCCGATCCCCCTCGGCGACGATGCGGCGCACCGACGCGGCGACGGTGTCCCAGGAGGCGGCGAGCATCGCGGGATCGAGATTGCCCTGCAACGCCTTGCCCCCTCCGACGCGGCGACCGGCCTCGTCGAGCGGGATCCGCCAGTCGACGCCGACCACATCGGCGCCGACGTCGCCCATGGCGTGCAGGAGCTCACCGGTCCCGACCCCGAAGTGGATACGGGGGCGACCGAAGTCGGCGACCTCGGCCAGCACCCGCCGGCTGTGGGGGGCCACGAAATGCTCGTAGTCGGCCAGCGACAACATCCCCGCCCAGGAGTCGAACAGCTGCACCGCGTCGACCCCGGCCTCGAGCTGGACACGCAGGAAGGTGATCGTGATGTCGGCGAGCTTGCCCACCAACTCATGCCACGTGTCGGGCTCACCGTGCATCAGTGCCTTGGTGCGCTCGTAGTTGCGGCTCGGGCCGCCCTCGACGAGGTAGGACGCAAGCGTGAAGGGTGCCCCGGCGAATCCGATCAACGCGGTCTCGTCGTCGAGCTGCTCGCGGATCGCGCCGATCGCGTGGCCGATGGACCCCACCGCCGCGGGGACCAGCCGCGGTAGCGCGCGTACCGCGGCGCGATCGCGGACCGGGGAGGCGATGACCGGGCCGGTGCCGGTGACGATGTCGAGGTCGATGCCCGCGGCCTTGAGCGGCACGACGATGTCGGAGAAGAGGATGGCCGCGTCCACGTCGTGCCTGCGGACCGGCTGCATCGTGATCTCGGCGACCAGTTCGGGGTCGAAGCAGGACTCCAGCATCCCGCGGCCGGCGCGGATCTCCCGGTACTCGGGCAACGAGCGTCCCGCCTGCCTCATGAACCACACGGGGCGACGGCTGGGTCGCTCTCCGGTCGCGGCGGCGATCAACGGCTTCCGGAGCTGGGTCATCACGGTGCCAATGCTGCCACGGCTGCGGCGCGCCTCCTACCTCCGGCCACCCGGGCCGCCTACGGTCGCTCGTGTGACCTCACCCGGGGCTTGCGCGGAGCCTGTCGATTTCCGTAGCGCTGTCGACTCGATGCACCAGGCCCGTATCCGTCCGGAGATCGAGGTCGGCAGCATCCGACCGCCGCAGCGCCTGGCCCCCTACAGCCACGCACTCGGCGCCGAGGTGCGCCAGCCCGAACCCGACGGCGAGGTGCCCACCGACTCCGAGGGCAGCGCCTTCGGACGGCTGATCCTGCTGCACGACCCGGACGGCCACGAGGCCTGGAACGGGACGATGCGCCTGGTCGCCTTCGTCCAGGCCGAGGTCGAGGCTGCACTCGCCACCGATCCCCTGCTTCCCGAGGTGGCCTGGAGCTGGCTGTCCGAGGCCCTCGCCGACACCGAGATCACCGCGCTCGGAGGTACCGTCACGTCGACCACCTCGGTCCGGTACGGCGACATCTCCGGTCCGCCCCGTGCGCATCAGCTCGAACTCCGCGCGTCGTGGACGGCCACCGGGATCGCCCTCGCCGGTCATGTCGAGGCGTTCTGTGAGGTCCTGTCGTCCGCAGCGGGGCTTCCGCCGACCGGGGTCACCAACCTCGGCGTCGGCACCACCGCCCCGTAGACAAGGCACCCGATGACCGAATCCGGTCCCCCCGACGTCCCCACACCCGAGGACGAGTCCGTGGACTCCCCCGTGGTCGACGAACCCGAGATCACCCCGCTCACCGAACCGGCCGACGGTGTCCCGCCCGTGCTCAGCACACCGGCGGAGTTCGCCGACGCTGGCGCCCGCCTCGCCGGCGGTGAGGGGCCGATCGCCCTCGACACCGAGCGCGCCTCCGGATTCCGCTACTCCGGTCGGGCCTACCTGATCCAGATCCGCCGTCGCGGGACCGGATCGTTGTTGATCGACCCGATCGACCATCCCGACGCCCTCGGCCCGGTGATCGCGGCGCTCGACGGCCCGCAATGGGTCCTGCACGCCGCCGACCAGGACCTACCGTGTCTGCGCGAACTCGGGTTCGTGTGTGCCGACCTGTTCGACACCGAACTCGGCGGGCGCCTGCTCGGCATCCCCCGGGTCAATCTGGCGGCGATGGTCGCCCACCACCTCGGGCTCGGACTGGCCAAGGGGCACGGTGCCGCCGACTGGTCTCGTCGGCCGCTGCCCGATGACTGGTTGAACTACGCCGCTCTCGACGTCGAGGTGCTGGTGGAACTGCGCGACGCGGTGGCCGCCGAGCTCGTCGCGACGGGCAAGGACACGTGGGCGGCGCAGGAGTTCGACCACGTGCGGACCAAGCCCGACCCCGCACCACGGGTGGATCGCTGGCGGCGCACCTCGTCGCTGCACACGGTGAAGTCGACGCGCGCGCTGGCCGCGGTTCGCGAATTGTGGACCGCGCGTGAAGAAATTGCCGTCACCCGTGACATCGCGCCGGGACGGGTGCTGCCGGATTCGGCGATCGTCGCCGCGGCGCTCGCCGCCCCGCGCTCCGTCGACGAACTGACCGCGCTCCCGGTGTTCGGCGGGCACCGACAACGCCGTCAGGCCCGACGCTGGCTCGACGCGCTCGAGCGTGCCCGTCGCCTCCCCGATTCCGAACTCCCACCGCGCTCGGCCGGCGGCGTGGGCCTGCCTGCGGTCAACCGGTGGGCGGGACGCAATCCCGAGGCGGCGCAACGCCTCTCGGCTGCGAGAACCGCGCTCGCGGCGACATCGGAGCGCGTGGGTACCCCCGTGGAGAATCTGCTCCAACCCGATCTGCTGAGGCAGATCTGCTGGGACGGGGTGGCCGAGCCGGTCACGATCGAGGCGATCGATGAGCGACTCGCGCAGGGTGGGGCCCGACCGTGGCAGCGGGATCTGTGCGCGCCGCTGCTCCTCACCGCGTTCACCACCCCACCCGAGGCGGACGAACCCGCGGCCGAGGCCTGAGCGGCTACTGCTGTTCGGCGCGGCGGCGCTCAGTGGACCGGGCGTCGGTGGACCGGGGATCGGGCGTTTGGGGGTCGGTCACGTCGTCGACCGGGGACGACGACTGCATCGTCGACACCGTCGAGGTGATGGTCCGGGCGATGTCCTGCGCCGTCAGTCCCAGATCGCCGAGCAACTCACCCCGACTGCCGTGGGTCAGGAACTCCTGCGCGATCCCGAGGTTGTGCACCGGGACGTCGAGACCGGCGCCGCGCAACCGGTCGCCGATGGCCGATCCGACGCCGCCGTGCACGCCGCTGTCCTCCACGGTGACGACCAGTCGGTGCGTCCGGGCGATCTCGACGATCGAGTCGGCCACCGGGAGCACCCAACGCGGGTCGATGACCGTGGACTCGATCCCCTGCCGCGCCAGGCGTTCGGCGGTGTCGACGGCCAACGCGCAGAACGCACCGACGCCGACGATGAGGACGTCGGAGGCCTGCGGAGAGGAGCGGTAGAGGACATCGGTCCCGTCGGAGAGCCGTTCCACGGAGCGGATGTCTTCGGGCACAGCGCCTTTGGAGTATCGCAGGGCGGTCGGACCGGTGTCGGTGTCGAGCGCCTCGCCGAGTTCTTCGCGCAACCGGACCGCGTCGCGGGGTGCGGCGACCCGGAGCCCTGGAACGAGCGCCATGAGCGACAGGTCCCACATGCCGTGATGACTCGGGCCGTCCGGACCGGTGACGCCCGCGCGGTCGAGGACCAGGGTCACCGGCTGCTTCAGCAGCGCGACGTCCATCAGCAACTGGTCGAAGGCGCGGTTGAGGAATGTCGAGTAGATGGCGACGACGGGATGCATCCCACCCAGGGCCAGACCCGCGGCGGACGTGAGCGCGTGTTGCTCGGCGATGCCGACGTCGAACAGACGATCCGGGAAACGCTCGCCGAACGGCGCGAGGCCGGTGGGGCCGGCCATCGCCGCGGTGATCGCGACGATGTCGTCGCGGCGTGCACCGGCCTCGAGCAGGGCGGCGGAGAACACCGACGTCCAGTCCTGGGGCGGCACGCTGGTGGCACGCCCGGTGAGCGGGTCGCTGATACCGATGGCGTGCATCTGGTCGGCCACGTCGGCCTCGGCGGGTGCGTATCCCATGCCCTTGCGGGTCACGGTGTGCACGATCACCGGTCCGCCGAACGACTTTGCGTGCGCGAGAGCGGTTTCGAGCGCCTCGAGGTCGTGGCCGTCGACGGGTCCGACGTA
Source organism: Williamsia sp. (assembly GCF_016462415.1). Classification (GTDB taxonomy): domain Bacteria; phylum Actinomycetota; class Actinomycetes; order Mycobacteriales; family Mycobacteriaceae; genus Williamsia_A. The sequence continues at coordinate 11,511 of NZ_JAEMTF010000014.1, forward strand.
CTTCACGCCGAGGTCGGTGAACATGGCCTGCGGGGCGAGGAAGTCCTTGATGCCGCTCTTCATGCTGTGCAGTACCGCGTAGGCGAGCGATCCGACCATGGGCACACCGGTGAGCATGCGGCGACCGTCGTCGAGGAGTTTCTCGTAGCCCGGCTGCAGTCGGAGTCCGGCCAGGTGACTGGCGAGGCCGCCGATCGTCGGCGCGTACGAACGCCCGTTGTCGTTGACCACGACGATCAGCGGGCGGTCGCCGGCGGCGATGTTGTTCAGCGCCTCCCAACACATGCCACCGGTGAGCGCCCCGTCGCCGACCACGGCGACGACGTGACGCTGCTCGTCGCGGAGCTCGAAGGCCTTCGAGAGTCCGTCGGCGTAGGACAGCGACGCCGACGCGTGCGACGACTCGACCCAGTCGTGCTCGCTCTCGGCACGCTCCTGGTAGCCGGTCAGACCGCCGCGCTGGCGCAGCGTGTCGAACTGGTCGCGGCGGCCGGTGACGATCTTGTGTACGTACGACTGGTGGCCGGTGTCGAAGATGACTGCGTCGGACGGGGAGTCGAAGATCCGATGGATCGCGAGCGTGAGCTCGACCACGCCGAGGTTCGGACCCAGGTGTCCCCCGGTGGCCGCGACCTTGTCGATGAGGAACGCGCGGATCTCGCCGGCCAGATCGACGCACTCAGCGGCCGACAGGTCCTTGAGGTCCTGCGGCGAACCGATCCGATCCAACACACCCATCGACGCTCCTTCCACGTGCGTTCGGCCAGTCTACGGAAAGCCGGGGGGCCTGCGGCGCCGTCGTCACGTGTCGTGGCCCACCGTGGCGGAGTTCACCGGGTCGGGACGAGTGCCGCGATCGCCTCGACGTGGTGCGTCATCGGGAAAGCGTCGAATCCCTCGATCTCGGCCGGTCGGTACCCGAGATCGCGGTAGGTGCCGAGGTCGCGGGCAAAGGTGGCGGCGTCGCATCCGATGTGGACGACGAGGCGCGGCTCCGCGGCACAGATCGCGCCGACGACCCCCGCCCCGGCGCCCGCACGCGGCGGGTCGACGACGACGATGTCGGGCGCGTCGAGGGTGTCGACGGCATCGGCGACGGGTGCCCGGACGATCCGCACCCGGTGGTCGCCGGCGAACGTGGCCTCGGCTGCGGCCACCGCGGCCGTGTCGGCCTCGACGACGAGCACGCGATCGAGACCGTCGACCGAGTCGACGAGTTGACCGGCGAAGACCCCGACACCGCCGTAGAGATCCCAGGCCACGCGTGCGGACGGGGCGTAGGCCTGCGCCATCGACACGATCGTGGCGCCGTAGCGGGACGGTGCCTCGCGGTGGGCCTGCCAGAACGCGGTGACCGGGAGGTCCCAGCGTCGGTCGTCGACGCGGTGCACGGCCATCGCATCGCCGGCGATCACCGTCTCCACGCTGCGGGGTCGGGCGGCACGCGAGCGTTGGGCACGCCCGCGGTCACCGCTGTAGGACCGGTTGCTGCGTCGGCGTCCCTGCCGGTCGCGGGTCCGTCGATCCGACGGCTCGGGTGGCCCCTCCGAGGTGATCTCGGTGAGGTGGCGGGCTCCGTCGTCATCGCGCACCACGACGAGCTCGGATCCGGGACGGTATCGGTGCGCGGTGAGGTCGGCGAGCAGACCGTCGACGGGTTGCGCGCAGTCGACACCGACGACGATCGCGTCGGAGGCGTGTACGTGCATGCCGGGGGTACCGGTGGCGTCGACGCCCATCCGTACCCGGGTGCGCCACCCGGTGGGCGCCCCGAGCGAGCGGACCGGGACCTCGAACTGCCCGGCCTCGAACCCGCCGACCCTCTCGAGCAGATCACTGATCACGAGGCTCTTCATCGTGCGAGCGTGGGTGTCGTCGACGAAGGAGAGATCACAGCACCCCGCCCCCGCCGCCGCGGCCGGACACAGCGGGTCGATCCGATGGGGTGAGGGGTCGAGGATCTCGATGACCCGGGCGTGGCAGAACGACGGCTTGCGGGCGTCGGTGACCTCGACGAGCACTCGTTCGTCCGGCAGCGCGTTGCGCACGAACACCGCACGGCCGTCATGGCGTCCGACGACCACACCGCCGTGTGCCGCGCGCAGGCCGTCGATCTCGAACCGGTCCCCGACGGTGACCGTCGTCGCGGGCCGTTGATCGCTCACGAGTCGGCCGGACCGGAGGGTCGGTCACCGGGGACCATGCCGCGGCGGGTGTCACCCGGGGCGTTGTAGACGCGATCGCGGTTCTTGCGCCGGTCCGATGAACTGAGCTGCCACGGAACCGAGGTCACCATCACTCCCGGCTCGAACAGCAACCGTCCCTTGAGTCGTAGCGCCGACTGGTTGTGCAGGATCTGCTCCCACCAGTGACCGACGACGTACTCCGGGATGAACACGGTGATGACGTCGCGGGGCGACTCCCGCCGCAGGCGACGCACGTAGTCGATGACCGGGCGGGTGATCTCGCGGTACGGCGACGCGATCACCTTGAGCGGGATGGAGATGTCGCTGCCCTCCCACTCGGCGACCAGGCGGCGGGTGTCGCGGTCGTCGACGTTGACCGTGATCGCCTCGAGGTTGTCCGGGCGGGTCGCCCGCGCGTAGGCCAGCGCCCGCTTGGTGGGCAGGTGCAGCTTGGACACCAGGACCACCGAATGCGTACGACTGGGCAGGATCGTCTCGAAGTCGGTGTTGTCGAGTTCGGTCTGCACCGACGCGTAATGCCGGTGGATGAGCTGCATCAGGACGTAGATGGCGACCATCGTGACGATCGCGATCCATGCCCCGGCCAGGAACTTGGTGATGAGCACGATGATCAGGACCGTGCCGGTCATCAGCAGGCCGATCGAGTTGATGACCCGCGACCGCTGCATGCGGTTGCGCGCGCTCGGGTCGGTCTCGGTGCGCAGATGTCTCGTCCAGTGCCGGACCATGCCGATCTGGCTCAGGGTGAACGACACGAACACACCGACGATGTAGAGCTGGATCAGGGCGGTGACCTGTGCACCGAAGGCGGCGACGAAGACGATCGCGGCGATGGCCAGGAACAGGATGCCGTTGCTGAACGCCAGCCGGTCGCCGCGGGTGTGCAGCTGGCGCGGCAGGTAGCGGTCCTGCGCCAACACCGAACCGAGGACCGGGAAGCCGTTGAACGCGGTGTTCGCGGCGAGCACGAGGATGAGTGCGGTGACGATGGTGATGAAGTAGAAGCCGGGGGTGAAGTCGCGGAACACGGCGTGCGCGAGCTGCGCCACGAGCGACTTCTGCTGGTAGTCGGCCGGCGCACCGGTCAGATCCTTGGCCGGGTTCTCCACGTACTTCGCGCCGATCTTCTGGGCGAGCACGATGATCCCCATCAGCAGCACGACCGCGATCCCGCCGAGCAGCAGCAACGTCGTCGCGGCGTTGCGCGACTTGGGCTTCTCGAACGCGGGGACGCCGTTGCTGATGGCCTCGACACCGGTCAGCGCCGCACATCCGGACGAGAAGGCCCGCGCGATCAGGAAGACGAAGGCGATCCCGACGAGATGGCTGTTCTCGGCCTTCACGCCGAAATCGGCGGTGTCGGAGGAGACGTCGGTGCCCAGGATGAAGATCTGGATGAAACCCCAGATCAGCATGATCACCATGCCCGCGATGAACGCGTAGGTGGGGATGGCGAACGCGGTCCCCGATTCACGGATACCGCGCAGGTTGATGCTGGTGATCAACACGATGGCCGCGATACAGAACAACACCCGGTGCTGCTCCACGAACGGGATCGCCGAACCGATGTTCTCCGCTGCCGAGGAGATCGAGACCGCAACGGTGAGAATGTAGTCCACGAGCAGGGCGCTGCCGACGGTCAGACCGGCGCGAGGCCCCAGGTTGACCGTGGCGACCTCGTAGTCACCACCGCCGGAGGGGTAGGCGTGCACGTTCTGCCGGTAGCTGGCGACCACGACGACCATCACCACCGCGACGGCGAGACCGATCCAGGGTGTGTAGGTGTACGCCGAGAGGCCCGCGACCGAGAGGACCAGGAAGATCTCCTGCGGGGCGTAGGCCACCGAGGACATCGCGTCCGAGGCGAACACCGGCAGCGCGATGCGCTTCGGCAGCAGTGTGTGTCCGAGTTTGTCGCTGCGAAACGGGGTACCCAGAACCATCCGCTTCGTTGCGACGGACACCTTCGACATTCGGGACACGTGGCAACCATAGGGCGTGGTGGGTCCCCGGGCGACGCGGGGCGGTACGGTTCGATGCGCAGGTCCGAGCGCCTACCGAGGAGGCCGCAGGTGCGGGTTGTGATCATGGGGTGCGGCCGCGTCGGTTCGTCGCTGGCCCTCGCCCTCGAGGACAAGGGACATTCGATCGCCGTCGTCGATCGAGACGAGTCGGCGTTCCGTCGCCTCGGTCCCGGTTTCCGCGGCACCACCGTGCGCGGAGTGGGCTTCGACCAGGACATCCTCCGGTCGGCAGGGATCGCCGAGGCCGATGCGTTCGCCGCGGTGTCATCCGGCGACAACTCGAACATCATCGCCGCCCGCGTGGCACGGGAGACCTTCGGTGTCGAGAAGGTCGTCGCCCGGATCTACGACGCGAAACGCGCCGCGGTCTACGAACGTCTGGGCATCCCGACCGTCGCCACCGTCCCCTGGACCACACAGCGGTTCGTCGCCGCGCTCGGCGAGGGCAGTCCCGCCACGGCGTGGAAGGACCCCTCGGGGTCGGTGGTGGTCACCCTGATGGCGTTCCACGAGTCCTGGGTCGGCCAGACGGTCAAGGCCTTCCAGGAGGAGACCGGAGCTCGTGTGGCCTTCATCAACCGACTCGGCAATGCGCTCCTGCCCGAGCCCCGCACGGTGCTGCAGCAGGACGACAACGTCTTCGTCGCGGTGCTGCGTGACAACCGGGAGAACGCCGCGGCGATCGCCGGCGCGCAGCGGGACGGCGGCCAGTGAACATCTCCGACCACCGGGTGGCTCGCGCCCGGCCGATCCGCCCGTCCGTGGGCGGCACCGTCTCAACCGAGGGAACACGTCGATGAAGGTGGCCATCGCCGGTGCCGGCGCGGTCGGGCGGTCGATCGCCCGCGAACTGCTCAGCAACTCCCACGAGGTGATGCTTCTCGAGCGTCAGCTCGACCACATCGACTCCTCGGCCGTGCCGGGTGCGAGTTGGGTCAACGCCGATGCGTGTGAGCTCGACAATCTCGAACAGGCCCAGTTGCAGACCTACGACGTGATGGTCGCCGCGACCGGCGACGACAAGGCGAATCTCGTCGTCAGCCTGCTGGCCAAGACCGAGTTCGCCGTGGGCCGTGTCGTCGCCCGCGTGAACGACCCCCGCAACGAGTGGCTCTTCGACGAGGCATGGGGTGTCGACGTCGCGGTGTCCACCCCGCGCATCCTCGCCTCCCTGGTCGAGGAGGCGGTGTCGGTGGGTGATCTGGTGCGGCTGATGACGTTTCGGCAGGGTCAGGCCAACCTGGTCGAGATGACCCTGCCGCCGAACACGGCGTTCGCCGGGAAACCGGTACGCAAACTGGATCTGCCGCGCGACGCCGCGCTGGTGGCGATCCTGCGGGGTGGACGGGTGATCGTGCCGCAGTCCGACGATCCGGTGGAGGGCGGCGACGAGCTCGTCTTCATCGCACCCGCGGAGGTCGAGGAGGCACTCCGCGAGGCGATCCTCAATCTCTAGAGGCGATCTCGCCGGTCGGCTCGGAATCGGTGTCGGCCTCGGTGTCGAGCACCGACTCCTCGATGCGTTCGGCCCGGCGCACCAGTAGCACCGTTGCCAGGGCGGCCAGAGCGGTCAACGGCCACCCCATCCCGATACGCGCCGCGGCGAGCAGACCGGTCTGGTCGGAGTCGTAGAGAAACGACTGGACCAGATATCGCACCCCGAACAGGGCGGCCCAGATGGCGGTCGCGATGTCGTATGCGATCAGCGTCCGACGGTGTTTGCGCCAGGCGGTTCCGTTGGCGTTCACCACGTTCCAGATGACACCGACCAACGGCCAGCGCACCACGATGGACAGCACGAACACCCCGGCGTACAGCACTGACGTCCAGATCCCGAACAGGAAGAAACCCTTGGCGTCGCCGGTGCGGTGGGCGATGAACACACAGATGGCGACACCGAACAGCCCGGATACCGCCGGCTGGATCGGTTCGCGACGCAGCAGTCGGAACGCGAGGACGGCGACGGCGACGGCAACGGCCGCGACGATGGCCGGGGTGAGGTCGAAGATCGAGTTGACCGTGACGAAGACGACGATGGGGACCGTCGAGTAGATCAGACCGGCGATGCCGCCCATCTGCTCGAGCAGGGTCGGGGCGACCCGTTCGACCTCTTCCGTCACCGTCGGGTCGGACTCGGGGTCAGTCGTCACCGAGGAGCTCGTAGTACGGGTTGTAGATCACCTTCGCGCCGTCCTTCTCGCCCAGCCGACCGCGGACGGTGAGCTTGCGGCCGGGCTCGATGCCCGGGATGCGATTGCGGCCGATCCACTTCAGGTTCACCACATCGGTGCCGTCGAAGAACTCGGCGACCACACCGGTCTTGGCTGCCTTCGAGCAGGTCTGGACGGAGCGGAGCTCGCCGAGCATGCTGACCTCTTCACCACGCGCGCAGTCACACGCGCGTTGGGCTCCGGTCGCCTGCGACTCCTCGGAGATCTTCTCGGCGTCGAGCTGCTCGAGATCCTCGGTGAGCCTCTTGGTGAGGCGTTTGAGGTATCCGGCTGCGGTCATCTCCACCCTTTCGGTGCCTGCGGCACTGGGGCTGCTCTGCCCCTCTTGCGCCAGCGTAACCCCCGTCCGCGCAACCCACCACCTGCGGGGCAGTATCGCGGTATGACCGACTCCGACACCGAATTCGCGACCGTCTCACCGAGGCCATCTGCCCTGGTCGCGCTGCCGGGAACCGGATCGGACGCCGACTACGCCCGGCGGGCCTTCACGCCGGCCGCGCGGGCACTCGGGCTCGAGTTGATCGCGGTGGACCCCTCGGCCGACGGCATCGAGGTGGGATACCGGAGGGCGCTCGACGCCGCTGCCGCGCAGCACCGACACCTCCTGGTCGGCGGCGTGTCGATCGGGGCGTGCGTGGCACTGGACTGGGCCGTGGACGACGAGCGGTGTGTCGGCGTGTTCGCGGCGTTGCCACCGTGGCTCGGCTCCGCCCACGATGCACCGGCGTCGCACAGCGCGCGGTACACCGCCGAGCTCATCGACCGCCTCGGCCTCGAGGGTGCGATCGCGGCCATGGTCGCGGGCAGCCCGGCGTGGCTCGGCGCGGAACTTAGTCGGTCGTGGTCGGCCATCGGGCCCGTGCTGCGCGCACATCTCGACGAGGCCGCCGTCCTGCCGATCCCGACCCGCGACCGGGTGGCAGCACTGCGGGTCCCGTTGATCATCACCGCGGCGGTGGACGACCCGGTGCACCCGATCGCCGTCGCCCGACGCTGGGCCGAGTGCGCACCGCAGGCGGTCCTGCGGTCGGTCACCCTCGAGCAGTGGGGCGCCGACGCCGCGATCCTCGGACGCGAATGCGTCCGCGGGTGGCTCGCGGCGATCGGCGCGCAGAGTCCGTCGCGGTCTCAGCGACCCTGACGGCGACGCAGGCGTTGCAGAGCCGATCCCGACGAGCGACGGGCCGGCTCGGGCTCGGGTTCGGGTTCCGGTTCGACCTCGGCGACAGGGTCGGCGTCCGGATCGGGCTCGGCGATCACCTGGGCGCGGGCGATCTGCTCCCGCGCGCCCTCCCCCTCGGTCAGCGAGTCGATGACCAGCTCGTCGGCGGGTGTCGACTCCTCGACGGCGTCCACCGTGGCCGCGCCCGGCTCGGCGCCCTCGGTGGCCATGTGTTCCTGGGCGGCGGCGACCTGCTCGGCCAACACCGGCGGCAGGATGACCGGCAACGCGTCGCGCGGTGGGTGTGGATCCGACCCGCGCCGTACGACCGACTCGCTCAGCACCGCACGCGCGACCGGGGCCAGGTCGTCGGCGAGTTCGGGCGGGCCGCTGCACACGCAACGGACCATCCAGCGCGGCCCGTCGACACCGATGAACCGGTGTACCGCGCCGGGGACGGCGGCGACCACCTCGCGGCCCCAGTGACCGTCCTCGATCGCGGTCTGCGCGCCCTCGGTCTGCAACGACTCGACGAGCTCGCCCACGACCTCACGCCACATGCCCGGTGACCGCGGTGCCGCGAACGCGGCGACGCTGATACGTCCGTGCGGTGTGACGAGGTAGACCGCCTGCGGTTGGTGGTCGGCGGTCATCTCCACGGTCACCTGGCCGCCCTCGACCACCGGGACGAGAACCGACCCCAGATCGAGGTGCGAGTTGCCCAGGTCGATCTCGGACGCCAGGTCCTCGATGTCGTACGGACCGCGACCGGCGCCGATCTCGGCGGGTCCGGAATCCGGACCCGTGGCGGGGTCGACGTCGGTGGTGTCCTTGGAACGGGATCCGCGTCGCGCGGCCATATCTCCTCAGCCTTCTTCGTCCGGGGCGGGTCGGTCGGTGTCCGACAGCAGCGCATGTCCGCCGCTGGAACCGTAACCGCCTGCTCCCCTGCTGGTCTCGTCGAGTGAGTCCACTTCGACGAATTCCGGTAGCTCGACCCGCTGCACGAGCAGCTGTGCGATCCGGTCGCCGCGGGCGATCGAGATCGGCTCGCCCGGGTCGAGATTGATCAGGCACACCTTGATCTCGCCGCGGTATCCGGCGTCCACGGTGCCCGGTGTGTTGACGATGGACAGACCCGCGCGGGCCGCGAGACCCGAGCGGGGATGGATCAGCCCGACCGTCCCCACCGGGAGCGCGATCGCGATGCCCGTGGGCACCAGCACGCGTGCGCCCGGGGCCAGGACGGTGTCGATCGCGCTACACAGATCGACGCCTGCATCACCGGGATGGGCGCGTACGGGAGCGGGGATCGTGGGATCGAGTCGCCTGAACGCGACCGTCCCCACCTGCACATCGACTGCCACGAACGCAGACTACGCTGGAGCGGTGGCTTCGTTCTCATCGACCGACGCGAGGAATTCCCCGCCGGTCACCGACCGTTTCAGCGAACGTCTGCGCGTCCCGTGGTGGTGGTGGCTGGCCGCGGCCGTCGTCGTCGGCGTCTTCGGGTACGAGCTGCAACTGTCGCTGCACAAGGTGTCGTGGAGCCCCGTCGTCTACGTGATCCTGGCCCTGCTGGGCGCGTGGATGTTGTGGTCGATGGGACGGGCGCAGATCCGGGTGAGCACCGACGGGGAACTCTTCGCGCACAAGGCGCATCTACCGGCGACGGTGATCACCCGGGCGGCCACCATCCCGGCGACGGCCAAGAGTTCGGCGTTGGGACGTCAGCTCGACCCGGCGGCGTTCATGATGCACCGCGCGTGGGTCAAGACGATGGTCCTGCTCGTCCTCGACGACCCGGACGATCCGACGCCGTACTGGTTGGTCAGCACGCGCCGCCCCGGAGAGCTGATCGCCGCGCTCGGCATGACCGACGCCGCGGCGACCGACGAGGCCTGAGCCGCAACGTTGCCGTGAAACGACGATGCGCCGACCCGCCCGAGGGCGGATCGGCGCATCACCGATATGTGTGTCAGGCGCAGTCGACGCAGATGCGCGAGTTGCCGTTCTCCCGAGCCAGACGGCTGCGGTGGTACACGAGAAAACAACTCGTACAGGTGAACTCGTCGGCCTGCTTGGGGACGACACGCACCGAGAGTTCTTCGCCGGAGAGGTCTGCTCCCGGGAGTTCGAACGACTCGGCGGTGTCGGCTTCGTCGACGTCGACGGACGCGGCCTGCGCCTCGCTGCGACGTGCCTTCAGTTCCTCGAGCGAGTCCTCGCTGAGGTCCTCGGTCTCGGTGCGACGTGGGGCGTCGTAATCAGTTGCCATGGGGTTTCCGCCTTAACTTCAATACTTCCGACTAGCGCTGCCGCCCGGACATCTCACTTGGTGTCCGACGGCGCCATCACTGCCGTCGACCCGGTTTCTTCGAGTCGGCCGCTCTGCCCCAACACAACGACGGTTATGGGCAATTTGTTGCCCGTGCGGAGCGGAACTTCAGTGATGTCTGCCACACCCGGCGAAACCGTGTTTCTGTGGCTGGAACCCGGGGAGCGGGCGAAGCGTAGCGCAATGGATTCCCAGGGTCAACAGCGAGTCGCAGGGTGATCATGCGCGGTCGGCGTTTAGAGTGTGATGCGCTGCCCCGGAAGGTGCCGACACGACGTGGTCGGCCACGACGACGTCGCGGGCGCGGCCGACCCTCCGGAAGGATGTCAGACCCGTGGTTTCGCAGATCACCACCGGATTCCCCACCGACGATCACGGACGGCCGTTCCGGCGTCGCCGTTACATACCGTTCGCCATCGCGACGATCGTGCTGCTCGTCCTGGGGATCATCATCTGGGCGAGCGCGCTCGCCGACGGCGACTCGTCGTCGGTGAACACGTCCTGCAACCAGCCGCCCGCGCCGTCCGCCGCGCCCTCGGAGTCCGCGGGTGCCCCCACCTCCGCGGCAGCCGCCCCGTCGCTGACGACCGTTCCCTCGGCCGACCTGATCGACGTGGCCCCCGGGGCACTGTCCACCTTCCAGGTACGTGTGCTCAACGCGTCCGCCCAGCGGGGACAGGCACGAACGGTGCTCGACGACCTCACCTCGCAGGGGTTCACCCCCGCCACCGACACCCCGTACGCCGACGACACGATCTACGACCAGAACCTCGCGTGCGTGGGACAGATCCGATTCGGGCAGGCCAGTCGCGCCGCGGCCGCCGCCCTCTGGCTGGCCGAGCCGTGCGCCGAACTCATCGACGACGGCCGCAGCGGAGCGGTCGTCGACCTGGTGCTCGGCACCGGTTTCACCAGCAAGGAGCAGTCCCAGGACGCTCAGGCCGCACTCGAGTCGCTGCGCTCGGCCGACCCGAAGAATCCCAAGACCGGCGCGGATCCGGCCCTGGTCCGCGCGGTGCACAACTCGTCCTGCTGATCGCCGCGTCGCCCACGACGCAGGGTCAGGGCAGGGACCCGAGTGCTCCGATCCGTTCGAGCAGCGCGGTGAACTCGGTCGCGATACCGGGCGCGACCGCCATCGTCACCGCGCCGTCGGACCCACGGGTCTCCGGTCCGGGCACGCTCACCACGGCCCCGGCCTCCTCGGCGATCAGCGCCCCGGCAGCCCAGTCCCACGGGTTGAGTCCGTGTTCGAAGTGCGCGTCGACCGACCCCGACGCCACCATGCACAGGTCCAGCGCGGCGGATCCGACGCGCCGCAGATCCCGCACCTCAGGCAGCAACTCGGCGATCACCGCGCCCTGCGCACGACGTCGTTCCTCGTCGTAGCCGAACCCGGTGGCCACCAACGCCAGGGCCACCGAGGTCACATCGGTGCAGCGCAGTGGTGTCGGTCCGGACCCGTCGTCGCGGAACGCACCCGCTCCGCGTGTCGCCGAATAGGTGATGCGACGGGCCACGTCGACCACGGCGCCGGCGACAGAGACCCCGTCGACCTGCGCGCCGATCGACACCGCGTAGGCCGGGATCCCGTAGAGGAAGTTGACCGTGCCGTCGATCGGGTCGACCACCCAGCGGACTCCCTCGGGTACCTCCACCGTGCCGCCGTCCTCTTCCCCGAGGACGGTGTCCTCGGGGCGCAGACGGGTCAGCGCCGCGCGGATCAGGGTCTCGGTCTCGGTGTCGGCCACGGTGACCGGATCGGTCGGCGTGCTCTTCGTGGTGACCGACGACGACCGCGGCGGCGCCTCGGCATCGTCGAACAACTCGCCCCTGCGGACGCGGGCGTGGTCGGCGGCGGTCTCGGCGATCTCGATGGCGATGGCGGTCAGTTCCGCGGCGGATGTCACCCGGCAACCTCAACACACGGCGCACCCCGGTGTCGCCGCCACCCGGCCGACACCCCCCGGTGCGGGCGGGCCGTATCGCCGACAGCGAGCGGCGTTCCGACGGCATGACTAGCCTTGAGCGCGTACCGGAGTCGGACGATCGCATGGAGGACACACGTCATGTCGCAAGCCGCCAGCCCGGGTGCGGACGCACCCATCACCGACACGCTCGGCCGCGCCTTCGGCGTGGACGTCGGCGGGTCCGGCATCAAGGGCGGCATCGTCGATCTCGACACCGGCGAACTCGTCGGTGACCGGTTCAAGGTGCTGACCCCCCAGCCCTCCACGCCGGCTGCGGTCGCCGCGGGCATCAAGGAGGTCGTGGACCACTTCTCCTGGGACGGCCCGGTCGGCGTCACCCTGCCCAGCGTCGTCTCCGGGGGCGTGGTCAAGACGGCCGCGAACATCGACAAGGGATGGATCGGGAGCGATCCCTACGCCCTGTTGGCAGGCGTTCTCGGCGACCGTCCGCTCGCGGTCCTCAACGACGCCGACGCGGCCGGCATGGCCGAGGACGCGTACGGCGCCGGACGCGACGCCAAGGGCATGGTCATGTTGCTGACCTTCGGCACCGGCATCGGTTCGGCGATCCTGTTCCACGGCAAGCTGCTGCCCAACACCGAGCTCGGACACATGGAGGTCGGCGGCAAGGAGGCCGAGCACCAGGCGTCGTCGAAGATCAAGGAGGACAACGACTGGTCCTACGAGAAATGGGCGGGGCACGTGTCGAACGTGCTGACGGCCTACGAGAACCTCTTCTGGCCCGATCTGTTCATCGCCGGCGGCGGCATCAGCCGCAAGGCCCACAAGTGGATCCCGCACCTCACCAACCGCACCCCGGTGGTCCCGGCCACGCTGCAGAACACGGCTGGGATCGTCGGTGCCGCGATGGCCGTCGGCGCCCGTCTGAGGGTCTGACCCGGCCCCGATCGGCGCAGGTCCGGGGCGTCAGCCGGTGTCGGTGGGCGTGGTGTGGAGACCGAGCGGCCCAGGAATCGTTACAATGTGTCAGTCGGCACCAGTTACCGGCCCTCAAGTCCCCGCTCCACCGAGGTGATCGCTCGGTGTGAAGCCACATGTTTGAAGTCTGTGAAAGGTCGTACGTGGCAGCCACCAAAACTCGCCAGGAAACCGAGAGCGAGTCACAGGACGTGACCGCATCGGCGCCGGCGAAGAAGACCTCGGCCCGCAAGGTCGCCGCCAAGAAGGCACCCGCGAAGAAGGCCCCGGCCAAGAAGGCCGCGCGTAAGGCCGTCGCGAAGAAGGCGCCCGCCAAGGCCGCCGACGGTTCGGCACCCGACGAGGCCACCGCCGAGACCATCGACGACATCGACGCGCCCGAGGGCGAGATCGATGCCGAAGAGATCGTCGTGGACGACGTCGAGGTCGATGACGACGACGACACCACGACCGCCAAGGTGAAGCCGGCCGCGAAGGCCGACGCCGAGGAGATCGAAGAGCCCACCGAGGAAGACAAGAAGTCCGGCGACTTCGTCTGGGACGAGGACGAGTCCGAGGCGCTGCGCCAGGCCCGTAAGGACGCGGAGCTCACCGCATCGGCGGACTCGGTCCGCGCCTACCTCAAGCAGATCGGCAAGGTCGCCCTCCTCAACGCCGAGGAGGAGGTCGAGCTCGCCAAGCGCATCGAGGCCGGACTCTTCGCCACCGAGCGGATGCGTCGCATCGCCGACGCCGGTGAGAAGCTGACCGTCGCGCAGCGTCGCGACCTGAGCTGGATCTCCCGGGACGGCAACCGCGCCAAGAACCACCTGCTCGAGGCCAACCTGCGCCTCGTCGTGTCGCTGGCCAAGCGCTACACCGGTCGCGGCATGGCATTTCTGGACCTCATCCAGGAGGGCAACCTCGGTCTGATCCGCGCGGTCGAGAAGTTCGACTACACCAAGGGCTACAAGTTCTCCACGTACGCCACCTGGTGGATCCGTCAGGCCATCACGCGCGCCATGGCCGACCAGGCCCGCACCATCCGCATCCCGGTGCACATGGTCGAGGTCATCAACAAGCTCGGCCGCATCCAGCGCGAGCTCCTCCAGGATCTGGGCCGCGAGCCCACACCGGAGGAGCTGGCCAAGGAGATGGACATCACGCCGGAGAAGGTGCTGGAGATCCAGCAGTACGCGCGTGAACCGATCTCGCTCGACCAGACCATCGGCGACGAGGGCGACAGCCAGCTCGGTGACTTCATCGAGGACTCCGAGGCAGTCGTGGCCGTCGACGCCGTGTCGTTCACCCTGCTGCAGGATCAGCTGCAATCGGTGCTCGAGACGCTGTCCGAGCGTGAGGCGGGCGTGGTGCGTCTGCGCTTCGGTCTCACCGACGGTCAGCCGCGCACCCTCGACGAGATCGGCCAGGTCTACGGCGTGACGCGTGAACGCATCCGTCAGATCGAGTCGAAGACGATGTCGAAGCTGCGCCACCCGTCGCGCTCGCAGGTACTGCGCGACTACCTCGACTAGTCCCACCCGCTCACACGACTGCGCCGCCCCGGAGATCCTCCGGGGCGGCGCAGTCGTCGGTCGAAGGGTCGGTGGTGTGTTCGCTCACGCTTATGAGCGGATCCTGCTCCCCTGGTCGAACAGTGCCCACGCGGGGCCGGTCGCGAACCAGATCGCGGTGATGATCCCCACCAGCGGGAAGATGCCGTACAGGTCGTGCGCCTGCTGGTCGTCGGCGACCGTGAGAGCCAGACCCAGGACAGCGACGCCGGCGACACCAGCGGCCAGCAACCACCGCGCGAAGCCGATGAACTCGTGGTGGACGGCCTCCGGCCCGTGTTTCGGACGCGGCGTGGGCGCCGGTCCGTCGAAGAACCAGTGCGCGCACCGCACATCGGCCCACCGGATCATCGAGTGTCCGAACGCGACCGTCACCCCGAGGTAGATGCCCGCGATCCGGTGGATCTGCTCCACCGGGGCGCCGGAATGCAGGTCGAGGGCCACCGCCACGAGGAGCACCAGATCGACCACGGGCACCGTGCGCAGGATGAGCGTCGACGCGCGGGGAGCCCGCAGGCCGTAGCGCACCGCGAGTCCGGCGAACACGACCACCCAGAAGCCGATCTCACAACCGATGATGACGAGGAGCACGGGGGATTCCATGTCCCCCAGCCTGCTGGGCATGCCCGTCGTGCACATCGGCCGCACGCACGAGATCACCGGGGCACCGTCATCACTTCGGACGATTCGCCCGCCGTGTCGCACGTGGTGTGATGGTCGTCCCGAACGAGGAGGAGGCGGCGGCGATGTGGAGTCGGGTGGCCGAACGGCCGCGTCTGCGTGACGTCCTCGTGTGCCTGGCGTTCCTCGCGCTCGGCCTCGTCCTCTACGCCGCGGATCTGACCGTCATCGGGGGCAACTCCGGGTCACCGTTCGATCTGCCACGCTGGGTCGCGCTGATCACCCTGGTGACCGCGTGCGCCGTCCAGTCGCTGCGATCCACCGCACCCGGGGTGTCCTTCGCCCTGTGCCTCGCCGTTGTCGCGGTCGATGTCGTTCTCGCACAGTCGATATCGGTCTGGCTGGTGCTGTCCGACATCGCCTACGCCGTCGCGCTCTACGCCGGCCGCCGCACCGTGCACGTGATGTACGCGACGGTCGGGGCCATCACGGTGCTCGCGGTCGCGTCGGTACTCGCCGTAGACGGCAGCTGGCGTTCGGTTCTGCTGATCCTGCTCTGGTTGCTGGCGCTGGTCATCTCCCCCATCGGGTACGGACGCGCCATCGCCGAGCACCGGCTGGCCGCGCGGAGCGAGCGTGAACGGTCGCTGGCCGTCGCACAGCTGGCCGCGCGTGACCGTGCCGACGCCGTGGCCGATGAACGCCGCCGTCTGGCCCGCGATCTACACGACATCGTCGCCGGACACCTGTCCGGCATCGCGTTGCAGTCGGCCGCCGCGCTGCGCGCCGGGCCCGGCGCGCCCATCACCGCCGAGGTGCTGGCCTCGGTGCGCAGCAACAGCGTGGAGGCGTTGGGTGAGATGCGCACCATGATCGAGGTTCTCGGAGGCCTCGACACCGAGGCCGGGCCCGACGACCACCAGGAGCAGAGCCGCCGGACGGCATCCCTGCGTCGCCTCGACCGCCTCGTGACCACGGCGCGCACGGCGGGTTCACCGGTGACCGTGACCGGGGAGGTGCCTACCGAGATCCCGCCGTCCACCGACGTCTGCGCCTACCGGATCGTGGCCGAGGCGCTCACGAACGCGGCCAGACACGCTCCCGCACAGCCCATCTCGATCACCCTGGGCGCCACCGACACCGATCTGACCGTGACGGTGCGCAACCCGCTGGCCGGCGATGGCCACCCGCTCTGCGACGTGCGACCGTCGCACGGGTTGGTGAACATGGCGCTGCGGGCCGAGTCCGTGGGCGGGCGCTGCTCGGGCGCGGTGCACGGAGAGCACTGGGTCGTCGATGCCTCGCTCCCCCTGGCGGCGCGGTGAGCATCACCGTGGTGATCGCCGACGATCACGCCGCCATCCGTTCCGGCCTGGCGCTGCTGCTCGGTCAGATCGACGACATCGCCGTCATCGGCCAGGCGCGCGACGGGGACGAGGCGATCGAGATCGTGCACCGATTGCACCCGGACATCCTGCTGATGGACATCCGGATGCCCGGCACCGACGGCATCGCCGCGACCGCGGCGATCACCCGTGCAGACGCAGCCGCCGTACTCGTCCTCACCTCGTTCGACATCGACGACAACGTGTTCGACGCCCTCCGCGCCGGGGCGAGCGGGTTCCTGCTCAAGACCGCGGAGACCGAGGACATCATCGACGCCATCCGTGCCGTCGCCCGTGGGGACGCAGTGCTCGCGCCCGCGGTGACGCGGCGCGTCATCGCCAGGGCGACCGCAGCGGCCACCTCCGATTCGGCGACACCGGACCGACCGGGAGTCGACCTGTCGGTACTCACCGACCGGGAACTGGGCGTACTCGAGTGTCTGGGCCACGGCCTGTCGAACGCCGAGATCGCCCGGGAGCTGTTCATCTCCCAGACGACGGTGAAGACGCATGTGTCGCACATCCTGACCAAGCTCGATCTGCAGTCCAGGGTGCAGGCGGCGATCCTCGCCCGGGGATCCCGGTGAACACCGCCCGTCCTGAACATGTGCACGGCACGGACAGACGAGCTGTGATCCAATCACTCGGTGCTGGGACTTCTCCGACCGTGCCTGCGCGGGTCCGACCCCGAGGTGACCGAGCTGTGGCGCGCCCACATGTGCGGCGTCTGCGTCACCTTGCGCGACCGACATGGGCAGTGGGCCCGGGCGACCCTCAACACCGACGCCATCGCGGCATCGGTGCTCCTCGAGGCGCAGCAACCGATCTCCGATCGCCGAAACCGGGCCGGCCGCTGTGCTTTTCGCGGGATGCGGCCGGCCCAGGTCGTCGGGGTGGACTCGCTCAGCGTCCGCCTCGGGGCGACCACGTCGCTCGCGCTCGCTGCGGCCAAGGCCGCCGATGAGGTCGGCGAATCCGCAGCGAACCTGTCCGGGCACACGCGGATGCGGGCATCGGTCGCGAGAGGCGTCGCCGGACCACTCCGTCGACACGCAGGTCGTGACGAGACCGTCGGCGCAGCACTCGACACCACGCTGATCGTCGATCGCATCGCCGGGCAGGCGTCGATCGAACAACGATCGGTCGAGCTCGACGAGATCGTTGCGGAAACCGAACGTGCGTGTGCCGACGTGTTCGCCGCGACCGCCGAACTCGCGGGCCGACCCGACAATCGCGCACGATTGGCAGTCATCGGTGCCGCGTTCGGGCGATGTGGCCACCTCGTCGACGCCGTTGCGGATCTCTCCTCCGATCGCGCCACCGGCGCCTACAACCTCATCGACGCGACGGGGGTGTCGATCGACGAGCTACGACATGAGTGTCGGCGCCTCCATCGGGTCATCACCGAGGAGGTCGCCCGGCTGTGGCTGCGCGACGACCGCCTCGTGCGCGCGATGTTGATAGGTGGCCTCCGGCACTCGATCTCCGATGCTTTCGCGGACGTGACGCCGTCTGCCGGTGAGCGACGCCCGCGAGACGAGAAGCGAGTGCTTGTCGCGCTCGGGGCGGCGATGTGTGCACTCGCTCCGCGGCAATCCGCGGCCGACGGGTCCGAGGACGGGTGGTGCAAGAGTTTCGTCAAGGACTGCTGCGGGGACTGCTGTTGCGACTGTTCGGACTGCTGTGATTGCGCCGACTGCTGCGACTGCAGCTGAGGTATCGGCCTCAGTCGAGGGTCGTGCGAGGCGCGAAGGTTCCGTCCGGGCCGGGAAGGAAATCGTGTACCCGGGCCACCGCGGTGACCGGGAGCGGGCCGTAGAGGTGCGGGAACTGCATACCGTCGGGGTGCGGTGGATCGCCGTCCTCCCAGACGATGTCGGCGGGCACCCGCGCCGGATCGATCTCCAGCAGGACCAGATCCGTACGGTCCCGGTAGATCGCGTTGGCGGGGATGTGCACCTGCTCGAGCGCCGACAGGTGGATGAAGCCCACCTCATCGAGTGACTCGGGCGCCAGCCGCCCGTACGCGTGCGCACGGACCCAGTCCGGCTTGGCGCACAGATGCACGAGCGGCGACGGGTGCGCCTGCGACGAGGGGGACGCGGAGGAGGGAGATCGAGTCGAATCGGTCATCGCTGTCCACGGTGCCACATCACCCGGGCACCGCGGGCGCAGAACCCACCTCGTCGGCACGATCGGTGCCCGCGGACAGGGTGATCGCGACGATCACCAGGGCGATTCCGACGAGTTCGGTGATCGTGGGGACCTGCGCCAGCACGACCGCGCCGACGAGCACCGCGGTCGCGGGCAGCAGCGCCAGCATGAGCGCGAACCGCCCCCGCCCGATCCGGGTGAGCACCACCTGGTCCAGCACGTAGGGAATCACGCTCGACAGCACGCCGACGGCCGCGACCGCGGCCACCACACCTACCGACAGCCCGACCGATCCTGTGATCTCGCTCACGCCGAGGACGACGGGCGCGCTCAGCAGACCGGCGACCGCGAGCCCGACGCCGAGGTCTTCCACGCCGGTCCGCCACCGTCTCGGACCGCCCTGCTCGGTCGCCGTCGCGCCCGACACCCGCGCTCCGAGAACGATGTACCCCGCCCACAGGACGCCCGCGAGGATCGCGAACGACAGACCGAACACCGACCCGCTCGGTGACGCCCCGCTGGCCAGGACGACACCGGCCACCACCGCGACGATGGCCGCGACGCCGCGTGGCCCTCGGGTCGACACGGCGGCGACGGCGGTCGGTCCGATGAACTCGATGGCGACCGCCACCCCCAGGTCGATGTCGGAAATGGCCAGGTAGAACGCGACGTTCATCCCGGTGGTGACCAGACCGAACATCGTCGCGCGCAGCAGACGTCGTCGGTCACGCACCACCCAGACCGGTCGCGTGATCGCGACCAGCACGATTCCCCCGGTGACCGTGCGCAGCCACGCGATCACCGCGGGGTCGGTGTGGTCGAACAGGGGCACCGCGATGCCCGCACCGAGGTATTGACACACCGCACTGACGACGAACAGCACCCAGACGAATCGAACCGGATCGCCGGACGGACGCCTGCTCGAGCGAGACGTGAGCGCTCTCACCGCCGCCTCCCACCACGTGTTACGGGTGCATGACGAGACAAGTCCCCGGGCGCGGGAACAATACGGGGACGCGAATCGTCTGAGAGAGTGAGAGAAGCCCACCATTCCTGGTGGGTCAGCTCGCGAAGGGAAGCGTTCGCGCTCGCCCGGGACGGAGGAACCATGTCAGATGTCATCACCACCACCTCGATCTCCATGCCCCTCACCGCTGCCGACCGTTGTGACCGTTGCGGGGCAGCAGCACGCGTACGCGCCGAACTCCCCGCGGGAGGCGAACTGCTGTTCTGCCGCCATCACTACAACGAGCACGAGGCGCGCCTGGCGGACCTCGGTGCCACAGTGACCCGTTCCGAAGAAGAACTGGTCTGACCTCATAGCCACTGACCTCCGGTGTCCCCCACGGGTGCCGGAGGTCAGTGCTATCCGGACCGATGCGGTTCGTCGCGTGCCGGTCGGTGCCGGCGACGCAGAGATCTCGCGTCACTTCCACTGACGAAGCGCACTGATGCGTTCCTTGAGCTGATCCACGGTGGCCATCGCCGTCGGCGGCCCACCGAGTCGTGACCGCAACTCGTTGTGCACCAGACCGTGGGGTTTGCCGGTCCGATGATGATGCATGGCGACCAGACCGTTCAGTTCCCGGCGCAGCGCCGCCAGCTGCGGACCCGTGCCCACGTCGGGTCGGGGCGTCGGCGCCACGGGTTCCGCCGATCGAGCCGCGACCTGCTCGGTCTGACGCTTGCGCAACAGATCCCGGACCTGGTCGGCGTCGAGCAGACCGGGTAGACCCAGATAGTCCGACTCCTCGTCGCTGCCCGCGAACGTGGCGGTGCCGAACGAGGAACCGTCGTAGATGACCTGATCGAGTTCGGCGTCGGCGTGGAGCGAGATGAACGCCGGCTCGTCGTCACCCGGCTCGTCGGCGACCTTGTTGGCCTCGGCGAGCAGCTTGTCGTCGAAGCCCTCCTCCTCGCGGTGCGGCTTGCCCAGCACATGGTCGCGCTGCGCCTCGAGTTCGCTGGCCAGGCGCAACAGCACCGGCACCGACGGCAGGAACACGCTCGCCGTCTCCCCCGGTCGCCGCGAGCGTACGAATCGGCCGATGGCCTGCGCGAAATACAGGGGGGTCGAGGCGGAGGTGGCGTAGACCCCCACGGCCAGACGCGGCACGTCGACTCCCTCGGAGACCATGCGGACCGCGACCATCCATCGGTCGTCGGACGCGCCGAACTCGTCGATCCGCGACGACGAACTCGGATCGTCGGACAACACCAGCGTCACCGGTGACCCGGAGATCTCCTCGAGCAGTTCGGCGTAGTCGCGGGCGGTCTTCTGGTCGGTGGCGATCACCAGCCCGCCGGCATCGGGCACGCCACCGGCCCGCAACTGACCGAGGCGGGTGTTGGCGGCGGTGAGCACGGCCGGGATCCAGTCGCCGTGGGGATCGAGAGCGGTGCGCCAGGCACGGGCGGTGTGCTCGGCCGACAACGGCTCGCCGAGACGCGCGGAGAACTCCTCACCGGCGTTGCTCCGCCAGCTCGCCTGTCCCGAGTAGGCCAGGAAGACCACGGGGCGCACCACACCGTCGGCAAGGGCGTCGGCGTAGCCGTAGCTGTGGTCGGGCTTCGAGCGCAGCGCGCCGTCGCCGTCGGGTTCATAGGTGACGAACGGGATCTGTGAGTCGTCGGAGCGGAACGGTGTCCCGGTGAGCGCGACCCGACGCGTCGCGTCGGAGAACGCCTCGGCGATCCCGTCGCCCCAGCTCTTGGCGTCACCGCCGTGGTGGATCTCGTCCATGATCACGAGGGTCTTGCGGTTCTCGGTGCGTACGCGGTGCCGGAAGGGATGGGCGGCGACCTGGGCGTAGGTGACCACGACACCGTCGTAGTCGGCGCTGGTGGCGCCCGCGGAGTTGCTGAACCGGGCGTCGAGCGCGATGCCGACCCGCGCCGCGGCCTGCGCCCACTGGTACTTGAGGTGCTCGGTGGGTGCGACCACCGTGATCTGCTCGACGGTGCGGTCGCCGATGAGCTCACTGGCGATCCGCAGACCGAAGGTGGTCTTGCCTGCGCCCGGCGTCGCGACGGCCAGGAAGTCCCGTGGCGCGGTGGCCAGGTACTTCGTCAGAGCGCGGCGTTGCCATGTCCGGAGCGACGCGGACGCGCCCGGAACCATAACCTCGGAAATCGACAACTCCTCGACGTACAGCGGCTGGTGACACCGTGAAACGGCCGCTTCGACGGCGCGCGGGTCGAGGATTATCGTACCCCGCCGCGGCGACGTCCCACCGACACGCGAACGGCCCGGGTCGCCCATCCGCGGACACGATCGGGGATGCTGATGACATCGATGCCACCGGCGATGTTGACGAGACGGGTCCTGGGCGCTCCGCGTCCCGGAGCGGTCCGCCCGTGGTGCGAAGCCTGCCCCGATTGTTCTGGCGCACCATCGTCAAGGCCTGGGACGACTCGATTTTCGGCATGTCGGCGCAGGCCGCCTTCTGGCAGACGCTGTCCCTGCCGCCCCTGCTGCTGGGGCTGCTCGGCAGTCTGGGCTATGTCGGCGGGTGGTTCGGCCCCGACACGCTCGAGACGATCCGCAGCGGCATCGTCGAGTTCGCGGGCGGGGTGTTCAGCGACAACGTCGTCGACGAGATCATCACGCCGACGGTCAACGACGTCCTCGCGCGCGGACGCGGCGAGCTGATCTCGCTGGGATTCGTACTGTCGCTGTGGTCGGGGTCCTCGGCGATGTCGAGCTTCGTCGACTCGATCAACAAGGCCCATGATCAGCATGACGTGCGAAACGCGGTGTGGCAGCGGGTGTTCGCGCTCAACCTCTACGTCGTGTTCCTGGTCGTGTCGATCTTCATGCTCCCGCTGGTGGCGCTGGGACCGACCTACATCAACGAGATCATCCCGGACGCGTGGCACCCGGTGAGCACGAACCTGATCGACTTCGGCTACTACCCCGCCGTGGGCGTCCTGCTGATCGTCGCGCTGACCACGCTCTACCGGATCTCACTGCCCAAGCCACTGCCCTGGCACCGACTGGTCGCCGGTGCGGTGCTGGCCGCGGTGGTGTTCTGGGGCGCCAGCGCCGCGCTGCGCGTCTACCTCGGCACGATCACCAAGACGGGGTACTCCTACGGGGCGCTCGCCACACCCATCGCGTTCCTGCTGTTCACGTTCTTCCTGGGTTTCGCCATCGTGATCGGCGCACAGTTCAACGCCGCGATCCAGGCCACCTGGCCCACCCTCGCACCGACCCACGTCGAGCAGGTCAAGGACTGGGTGTCCCAGCAGACCACCGACCTCACCGATCAGTTGAAGTCGATGCCCAAGCGGATGCAGACCGGACCCATCCGCAAGCAGACGCGCCCGCCGCGGTGATCCGCTGCCGGACTCACTCGTCCTTCTTCATCTTCTCGTAGATCTTCTTGCACTTGGGGCACACCGGGGAGCCCGGTTTGGGCGAACGGGTCACCGGGAAGACCTCACCGCAGAGCGCCACCACGTGGCTGCCCATGACCGCACTCTCGGCGATCTTGTGCTTCTTGACGTAGTGGAAGAACTTCGGTGTGTCGTCGTCGGTGGTCTCATCGGTGTCGACGTCGGGGCGCTCGATCGTCTGGGTGTCCATGGCAGACATTGTGCCCGATGTCTCAGGGTCTCCACACGTTCATCTGAGCTGCACCGATGCATTACTGAACAGAAAGTGCAACAGTGGAGGACGTGGCACATGAAGAGGCACGTGAAGCGATTCTCATCACCCAGGCGCAGGTGTCCCAGGACGCCCAGCACAAGGCCCGGGTGCGTCGATACCTGACGCTCATGGCCTTCCGCGTTCCAGCCCTCGTCATCGCCGGCATCGTCTACGGCGCCACCGGCTCAGGACTGCTCGCGCTGGCGGTGATCGCCCTGTCGATCCCGATCCCGTGGGTGGCGGTCCTGATCGCCAATGACCGCCCGCCCCGCGAGAAGGGCGAGATCCCCCGATACAAGTGGTCCGGCGAGGCCAACCCTCCCGCGGTCGAGGCGACCCATTTCCGTCAGCTCAAGGGTCACGACAACTGATCTCGGCGCCGCACGTGGCACCCTGATCACCCATGACCTCGCCACCGATCACCCCGGTCGATGACCTGTACACCATCGCCCCACGCCTCCGAGAGGCGTTCGAGGCGCATCGCTACGACGCCGACGGGGTGCTCGACCTGCTCGGGGTCGACGCCCACGCCGCGCTCGGACGGGCCGAACCGGTCCCGGTCCGGCGGGCCTGCCGCGACGCCGGCGAACTCGGCACCCTGATCCGGCTGCTGCTGCTCGACGACGCGTGTCCGCGGTCGGAGGTGGCCGCGGCTCTCGGCCCGGTCGAGGTGGACGCGGCCGTCGCGGTCGGTCTGCTGCACACCGACGGCGACGATGTCCGCGCGGCGATCGACGTCCGTCCCCTCGACTCCGGTCACGGCACCCGCTGGCTGTTCTCCGACCTCGACGGCGCGATGCGGCCGACGACGATCACCCCCGATCACGTCCTCGGCGTCGGGCAGGCGTCACTGTCGCTGCTACGGGCCACGGTCGAGCCGGCCGGACGCGTCCTCGACCTGGGAACCGGATGCGGCGTGCAGGCGGTGCACGCGTTGTCGTCGGCCGACCACGTCACCGCCACCGACATCACCGCGCGGTCGCTGGCCATGACCCGCGCGGGACTGGCCGTCAACGACATCGCTCCGGACCGGTACGACCTGCGGACCGGACCCTGGTTCTCCCCCGTCGGATCGCAGAGGTTCGACCGGATCGTGGCGAACCCGCCGTTCGTGGTGGGACCACCGACCGTGACCCACAGTTATCGCGACTCGGGGCTGGACCTCGACGGTGCCAGTGAACTCGTGGTGTCCGGAGCCGCCGATCACCTCACCGACGGTGGGACCGCGTGCATGCTCGCCTCCTGGGTGATCACCGGCGACGACTGGCGCGACCGGGTCGCGTTGTGGATCCCCGATCACGGCGTCGACGCATGGGTGGTGCAGCGCGATGTCGCCGACCCGGCGCTCTACGTCGGGACGTGGCTGCGGGACGCCGGATACGACCCGCGGTCGGGCGCCGGGGCCGCACTCGCCGACGACTGGCTGGCGCATTTCGAGCGTTCCGGGGTCGAGGGCATCGGTTTCGGTTTCGTGTTCCTGCGCTCCACCGGCGAGCCCACCGATCTGATGGCCGAGGAACTCTCGCACGCGATCGACGACCCACTCGGTCCCGAGGCATCGGACTATCTCGACCGGGTCGCCTGGCTGCGCACGGCGGACCTGCAGACGTCCCGGTTCTCTTCCGCGGACGGTATTGCGTTGGAACAGGTCTCGACCCTGTCCGCGGGATCGGCCGCCGACGGGGTCGGATGGGGTGAGGTCGTCGCACGCCTGCACCGCACCGACGGCCCGCGCTGGACCCACGAGATCGACTCGTGGGGCCGCTCGTTGGTGGCCGGCCTGCGGGCCGACGGACTGCCCCTCGAGGACGTGGCGACACTGCTGGCCGCGGCGACCGGCGAGGAACCCCCACCCGGCGCCATCGAGGGGTTCGTGTCGGCCCTGGTCCGCCACGGCCTGCTGCTCCCTGCACCCTGAGGTCCGGCCGGCACCCCATCGGCAGGTGTGACGGGCGTCTCCCGGGTTCCCGATATCGGGATGTCTCACGGGTTCTCAGCATCTTCTCAGAACGGAGAACGCATCGGCGCAGGTCAGCCGGGGTGGGGCGAGAACGGGCGGGGGAACTATTCGCGGTCGGCGAACCGTTGGACCCTATGAAGACACACGCTCGCGAGGAGGCCGATATGACCATCACCACCGCCACCACGACAAGGCCCGCAGACACCGTGCGGCCGCAGATGACCGATGCGGATCTCGATGCCCAGAGCCCGGCTGCAGACCTCGTCCGGGTGTACCTCAACGGGATCGGTCGCACCGCTCTCCTCAACGCCGAGCAGGAGGTCGAACTCGCGAAGGCGATCGAGGTCGGCCTGTACGCCAAGCACGTGTTGGCCACGAAGAAGCGGCTGTCGCCGACGAAGAAGCGCGATCTGGCGCAGCTCGTCCGCGAGGGCGAGTCGGCGCGGTCGCATCTGCTGGAGGCCAACCTCCGACTCGTCGTGTCGCTGGCCAAGCGCTACACCGGCCGCGGGATGCCGTTGCTCGACCTCATCCAGGAGGGCAACCTCGGTCTGATCCGCGCGATGGAGAAGTTCGACTACGCCAAGGGTTTCAAGTTCTCGACCTACGCCACCTGGTGGATCCGTCAGGCGATCACCCGCGGCATGGCCGACCAGAGCCGCACCATCCGTCTCCCCGTCCACCTCGTGGAGCAGGTCAACAAGCTCGCCCGCATCAAGCGTGAGCTGCACCAGCAGCTCGGCCGTGAGGCGACCGACGACGAGCTCGCCGCCGAATCGGGCATCCCGGCGGAGAAGATCGCCGATCTCCTCGACCACAGCCGCGACCCTGTGAGCCTGGACATGCCGGTGGGCAGCGACGAGGAGGCGCCCCTGGGCGACTTCATCGAGGACGCCGAGGCCACCTCGGCCGAGAGCGCCGTCATCGCCGGTCTGCTCCACACCGACGTCCGCAGCGTGCTGTCGACCCTCGACGAGCGTGAGCAGCAGGTCATCCGCCTGCGCTTCGGCCTCGACGACGGTCAGCCGCGCACCCTCGACCAGATCGGCCGGCTCTTCGGGTTGTCCCGTGAGCGTGTCCGTCAGATCGAGCGTGAGGTGATGGCCAAGCTGCGCCAGGGCGACCGCGCCGAGCGGTTGCGCGCCTACGCCAGCTGAGTTGGCGTTCCGACACGACGGCCCCCGATCATCCGATGATCGGGGGCCGTCGTCGTCGGCTCGAGGAGCGTCAGCTCAGCCGGCGCGGTCCCGCGTCGCGCCGGGACGGGACCGGTCCGACCCGGACACGACCGGAGAGCACGACCGCGCCCGACACCGACGCCAGCACGGGGTCGAGTACGAGCTCGCGCACCTCCGGGATGTCGTCGACGAGCGTCGACACCCGCACCAGCAGATCGACCAGCGCATCGGTGTCCACCGCGGGTTCACCCCGGTAGCCGGCCAGCAACGGTGCCGATCTCGGCGCGCCCACGAGATCGCGGGCATCGGCCTCGGTGAGCGGGATGGCCCGGTAGGCGTGGTCGCCGAGCAGGTCGAAGGTCGCCCCGGCCAACCCGAAGGCGATGAGCGAGCCGAACGACGGGTCGTCGCGCACCCGGATGACCGTCGCTACGCCGCGGGGTGCCATGCGCTGGACGTGGAGCCGTCGGTCGCCGGTGAGCGCGACCAGTTCGTCGAACGCCGCCCGGACGGTGCCCGGACCGGACAGGTCGAGGCGGGCCCCCTCTCCATCCAGCCGACCCCGCCACCGCGACGAGACCGCCTTGACCGCGACCGGGAACCCGAGCGACCGGGCCGCCTCGGCGGCCGCGTCGGCGTCGGAGACCTCGGCGAAGTCGGTCACGTGCACGCCGTAGCGCGCGAGCAGCCGCGCCGAGTCCTGCTCGTCGAAGGCCAACGTCTCGTCGGTCCCCACCTGGGTCGAGACGATCGCGGCCCGCACCATCTCGCGCGCGGTGTCGGAGTCGACATCGGCCGGCCGGATGACCTCCGATTCCGGCGTGGCACGCCACTGCGCGTATCGCCACGCCTGACCCAGGGCGGACGCGGCCCGCTCGGGCGCGGGATAGGACGGGATCGACCCCCACGTCGGCACCCCCGACTCGTCGCGCACGGTCAGGTTGTCCGGGATGCCCTCGACGGCGAGGAACGTCGACACGACGGTCTTGTCGGCGCCTGCGGTCGCCTCGGTCAACGCCCGTGCGTAGGTGTCGGCGGCGACCGCGACCGGCGGGACGAACACCGCGATGACCGCGTCGACCCCGTCGTCGCCGATCACCCGGTGCAAAGCCTGGGAGAACTCGTCGGCCGCGGCGGCCGGACCGAGGTCGATCTGCTCGACGACGCGGAGGCCGAAGCGCTCCCCCGCGGTCGCCGCCAGGACCCCCAGCACGGTCGAGTTGCCGACGATGCCGACACGCGGGCCGCGCGGAAGGGGCTGGTAGGCCAGCACGGTCGCGCAGTCGAAGAGGTCGGCGATCGTGTCGACCTGGATGACGCCGGACTGTTCGAGCACCGCGCGCGCACTGGCGTCGTCGAGGGTGGAGTCGCGCCGCACCTGCGACGGCGCCACCGACGAGCGTCCCGACTTCACCGCGACGATGGGCTTGTTGCGCGACACCCGACGTGCGAGACGGGAGAACTTGCGGGGGTTACCGAAGCTCTCGAGGTAGAGCAGGATCACGTCGGTCTGCGGGTCGGTGTCCCAGTACTGGAGCAGGTCGTTGCCGGACAGGTCGGCGCGGTTGCCCGCGGAGACGAACGTCGACAGGCCGAGTTGCCTGCGGGCGGCGGTGTCGAGGATGGCTATGCCCAGGGCCCCGGACTGGCAGAAGAACCCGATGCGCCCACGGCCCGGCACCCGCGGCGCGAGCGTCGCGTTCAATGCGACATCGGGGCTGGTGTTGATCACACCCAGGGCGTTCGGTCCGACCAGGCGCATCCCGTGCGCGCGGATCTCGTGGACCAGCGTCCGCTCGGCGACGGCGCCGACGTCACCGGACTCGGCGAAGCCGGCCGACACCACGACCATCGTCTTCACCCGTTTGCTCAGACAGTCCTGCAGCACGTCCTCGACGGTGTCGGCGGGCACGGCCACGATCGCGAGGTCCACGGGGTCGGGGATGTCGCGGACCGAGGGATAGGCACGGATGCCGCGGACGGCGCGGGCCTCGGCGTTGACCGGGAACACCGGTCCGGTGAACCCACCGCTGATCACGTTGGCCAGCAACGCGTTACCGACCTTGCTCGGATCGGTCGACGCGCCGATGATCGCCACCGACGTCGGTCGCAGCAGGTTCGCGACGCTGCGCGACTCCGAACCGAGTTCGCGGGCGTTGCGGACGGTGCGCAGGGCGTCGGTCGGGTCGATGAGGAATTCCACGTGCACCGTCGACCCGTCGAAGCTGCGGGTCAGCTGGTAGCCGGCGTCGCGGAACACCGCCAACATGGCCCGGTTCTCGGTGAGGACCTCGGCCTCGAACCGGGTGAAGTCGTTCTCCGCGGCCGCGCCGGCGAGGTGCTCGAGCAGGACGGTGCCCAGGCCACGTCCCTGGTGGTCGTCGGCGACGACGAACGCCACCTCGGCCGACTCCGGGCGACCGAGGCTCGCGAGACCCTCGTAGATGCCGACGGCGATGATCTCGCCGCCGAGCAACGCCACCAACGCGACTCGGGTGCGGTGGTCGAGCGTGGTCATGTGGACGACGTCGCGGGGCGACATGACCGGGTAGGGGCCGAAGTAGCGCATGTACCGCGTGCGCTCGGAGAGCTTCGAGTGGAAAGCGACGATCCGGTCGGCGTCGGCCGGGACGATGGGCCGCAGGTGCACGGCACCGCCATCGGAGGCGAGCACGTCGGCGATCCAGTGTCGTGGGAAGTCCCACGGGCCGCCTCCGGTCTCGATCGGACCGGTCACGGCCGACCCGCCGGTATCCGCGCCGGCGTCAGTCACGGGGATCAGCCGGATCGAGTCCGTGCAACGGGAACACCGCGGACCGGGTGGCGAGGATGGCCGCGTCGGTGGACTGGTGCAGGTGAGCCGAGATCCCGTCGGGTGCGTCCTGCCCCCAGTTGCCCTCCCACGCGTGGAAATCGGTGTCACCACCGTCGGACATGGTGTGCGCGGGGACCTCGGTGACGAAGTCGGGGTGCACGGTGCGTGCGGCGAGGGCGGCCGTGTCACACCAGTCGTCACCGGTGGGGGTCGAGGGGTCCACGTCGCGTCCCAACGCCGCGGCCATCAGATGGGTCCAGATCCGCGGCACGACGTCGGCGACGCCGTAACCGCCGCCGCCGACCGCGAGCCAGCGTCCGTCGCAGTGGGTGTCGGCGAGGTCGCGCATCGCCAGGATCGCGGCGCGCTGGCCGTCGATCGTGAGCCCGAGGTCGGTGAGCGGGTCGGCGCGGTGACTGTCGGCGCCGCACTGGCTGACGATCACCTGCGGTCGGAAACTGCGGACCAGCGACGGCACCACGGCGTGGAACGCCCGCAGCCACAACCGGTCCGGGGTGTGCGGGGGCAGCGCGAGGTTGACGGTGGTGCCGTGTCCCGTCTCCGGTCCGATGTCCTCGGGGTATCCCGTGCCCGGCCACAGCGTCGCCGGGTGCTGATGCACCGACACCGTCAGCACCCGCGGGTCGCCGGCGAACCTGTTCTGGACACCGTCACCGTGGTGGGCGTCGATGTCGATGTAGGCGATGCGGTCGAATCCGCTGTCCAGCAGGTGGGCGATCGCCACGGCGCAGTCGTTGTAGACGCAGAACCCCGACGCGCGGGCGGGCATGGCGTGGTGCATCCCACCGCCGATGTTGACCGCTCGGCGTACCGACCCGGTCGCGATGGCGTCCGCGGCGGCCACCGTGCCCCCCACCAGCAGGGCCGAGGCCTCGTGCATCCCCGGGAACACCGGGTTGTCGACGCTGCCGAGGCCGAAGATGCGTTCGGCCACCGCGGGCGAGAAGCCCGACACCGACCCGCCCGCGGCCATCTCGCCCGCCGCGCGCACCGCCGCGATGTACTCCCGTCGGTGCACGGTCTCGAGTAGTGCGTCGCCCGCCGACGCGGGCGCCCGCATCTCGACGCCGTCGAGCACGCCGAGGCCGTGCGCGAGGGACATCGTCAGCGCCAGACGGATCGGGTTCATCGGGTGGCTCTCACCCCACCGGTAGCGCAGGAAGTCCTCGCTCCACACGATCAGCGAGTCGTCCGCCGCGGGGCCGGTGTCGGCGCTCGCGACCGTGTCAGAACTCATGGGCCCAACGGTAGTGGTCCGCGGCTGTGAAAGATGTGGCTCGGATACGGGTAATCTGGTCACCGGCTCGATGGGACTGGCCGTATGACGGAGGGTTGGCACTGTGAACGATCTGGTGGACACCACCGAGATGTACCTACGCACGATCTATGACCTGGAAGAAGAGGGCATCGTCCCGCTGCGCGCACGCATCGCCGAGCGCCTCGACCAGAGTGGCCCCACGGTGTCGCAGACCGTTGCCCGGATGGAACGGGACGGCCTGCTGCGCGTCGCGGGTGACCGGCAGCTCGAGCTCACCGAACACGGCCGCACCCTGGCGATCTCCGTGATGCGCAAGCACCGGCTCGCCGAACGCCTGCTCGTCGACGTGATCGGCATGCCCTGGGAAGACGTGCACGCCGAGGCCTGCCGGTGGGAGCACGTGATGAGCGAGAACGTCGAGCGTCGACTCGTCGAGGTGCTCGAACACCCCACGACCTCGCCCTACGGCAACCCGATCCCCGGCCTCGAACTGCTCGGTGTCGAGAGCGGCCCGGCGGTCGGCGACGCCACCCGGCTGTCCGACCTCCCCGAGGGTGAGCCGGTCGCGGTGATCATCCGCCGTCTGTCCGAGCACGCTCAGGACGACCCGAGCCTGATCACCGCACTCCGTGAGGCCGGTGTGGTCCCCAACGCGCGCGTCACCGTGACCAGCGACCCGGGGTCGGTGACCATCAACACCCCCGGACACGCAGGGCTGCGGTTGTCCTCGGAGATGGCCCACTCGGTGCACGTCGAGAAGGTCTGAGAAGGGTGAAGCTCCTGGTGACCGGCGGCGCCGGTTACGTCGGAAGCGTCTGTGCCCGCGTCATGATCGACGCCGGGCACGACGTCACCGTCGTCGACAACCTGACCACCGGCAACCGGGACGCGGTTCCCGAGGCGGCCGCCTTCGTCGAGGGTGACGTGGGCGCGTTGGCGTCGGAGATCCTCGGCGGCGGGTCCTTCGACGGGGTGCTGCACTTCGCGGCGCAGTCGCTGGTCGGCGAATCGGTCGAGCAGCCCGAGAAGTACTGGCAGGGCAACGTCGTCGAGTCGTTGAAGCTTCTCGAGGCGATGCGCACCACCGGGACCCCCCGGCTGGTGTTCTCCTCGACCGCCGCCACCTACGGCGAGCCCGACGCGGTGCCGATCGTGGAGTCGTCGCCGACCCGGCCGACCAACCCCTACGGCGCGACCAAGCTGGCGATCGATCACGCCATCACCTCCTACGCCAACGCGCACGGACTGGCGGCGATCAGCCTCCGGTACTTCAACGTCGCCGGCGCCCATGGCGGGGCCGGTGAGAACCGGCGCGTGGAGACGCACCTGATCCCGATCGTGCTGCAGGCGGCGATGGGACACCGGGAATCGGTGAAGATCTTCGGCACCGACTATCACACCGACGACGGCACCGCGGTCCGCGACTACATCCACGTCTACGACCTGGCGCGTGCGCACGCGCTCGCGCTCGAGGCCGCCGTCACCGGCCGACACGCGATCTACAACCTCGGCAGCGGCTCCGGTTTCTCCGTGCGGCAGGTCATCGAGACGTGCGCCGAGGTCACGGGTCTCGACATACCGGTCGTCCACGCGCCGCGTCGCGCGGGTGACCCGGCGGTGCTGATCGCGTCGAGCGACAAGGCCATCGGCGACCTCGGCTGGGAGCCGACCAACACCGCGCTGCCGACCATCGTGGCCGATGCGTGGGAGTACACCCAGGCCCTCGGCGACCGCGCCCACTCCGCCTCCGCCTGATTCCCCTCGGCCTGATTGCCTCAGCCGGCCGCGCGCTCGGTGGGCGCGGGCATGATCACGCCGAGCCTGTCCGCGGCGGCGTAGCTGGTGGGGAGCAGTTCTTCGAGGGTCGACGGCCGCAGTCCGGCCCGCAGCGACCGGTCGAGAAGCGCTGCCAGCGAGTAACCCACGTCGGAGTCGAGTGCGCAGTCGAGGGCGACGCCCGCCATCGCCCCGTCTCCGCGCACATAGTGCAGGTGGCCCAACAGCGTTGCTGCACAGGCCCTGCCGCCCCCGCGCAACCGTCGGGTCAGCTCGGCCCACACCGCCTCGGCCGCGTCGGAGACGTCGGAGACCGCCAGGGCCAGCAGCGCATCGCGCACCGGGGGTCGGCGGATCGCCGCCTCCAGGACCCGCAGCTGCACGCAGTCGACGTGGGTGTCGAGCCCGTGCAGGACGGCGTCGAGCACTCGCCGCAGCAGCTCGCTGTCGTCGACACCGGCGGCCGCGGCCTTCGTTCGTGAGTCGACGGCGTAGGTGCACGAGGGGTCGGCACAATGCGTCGTGCGGGCCGTCGAGTCGACCATCTCGCGGCGCGATCGGAGCACGACGCGGCCGGTGGTGACCGCGTGCGCCACGGCCATCGCACTCGACCGCGGATCATCGAGGATTCCTCGGTCACCATGGGTGCCCATCGCTCCCCACCGGGTCAGCCACGGTTCACCCAGAGCCATGTCCGCGACCACGAAACCGGTGTACAGACCCACGTCCTCGAGACCCGAGTCGATCAGTGCGAAGAGGTGATCCCAGCACGGGGCGTCGATGTCAAAACGGTCATCGATGACGAGGGCGATGACACCGGATGTGTTGTCGCGCAGACATATCTCGCACAGGTGGGCGATCATCACCTCCATCGCCTCGGTGGCGATGCCGTCGGAGTCGAGGTCGAGATCGTGTCGCATGGTCACGCCGATCCTGGTGCCGCTCGCGTCGAACGCCAGCAGGACCAGGGATCGTTCGGGGATGAAGCCCACCATGGCGGGCACGGCGGCGATGAGGTCACCGGGGTCGCGGAAGGTGACGGTGCGCGGTTCTGTGGTCATGTCAGCCACTGTGCGTCCCGACGACGACATCGCCGGGCCTCGGCAGGGTGCGACGGTCAGGTTGTGCACAGGAGGGCCGACACCCACAGTTGCGCTACCCCGACCGCGACTTCTGCACCGCCTTGGTGAAGATCGCGTCGAGCGCTTCCCCGTCGGGTCGTGAGCCGGAGAACGACAGATAGCTCGCGAAGACACGGACGCCGTCGTTCTGGGCCGCGAGCACGGTGGTGGACTGGGTCAGCGTGGTCGGCGCCTGTCCCGAACGCACGACACGGCGAAACGCCAGCGACTGCTGGGACTCGACGGGCGAGGGGGGCAGCACCTCCGCACTCACCTGCGCGGTGACGCCCCCGATGTCGGTGGTGTACGACGCGCACCGGCGGATCTGGTCCTCGAGGTCGGACAACGGTGTCTGTGACGTCGTGGTCACGACGGTGAGGGCGCCTCCGGTGCTCGACATGCCCACCAGCACCACCGATTCGCCGTCACCCGACGGGATCTGCGGGGGCTCACACCCCGACGGGGTCACCGTCGTCCCCGGGGCGTGACCACTGAGGTCTGCGAGCGCCTGCCCGGCCTGCTCACTGCGCAACCGGGTCGCGGGGTACGACGCCGGGAAATCCGCCGGTGTCAACGACAGCCGGTCGAGCCGGGCCGACGAACCGTCCGACGAACCCGAGGGTGCGCCCGACGCGGCCACCGGGTCGCCGTCGACGCCGTCGGCGCAGCCGGCCACCGCGATGAGCACACACAGCGCCAGCGCACCCACTGCCGCCGACGAACGCCTCGACGACCGTCGGACGGGACGGCCGTCGAGGCGGCGAGGCAGGAATGTCACCACGCAACTGTGCCACCGGACGGCGGTCCGGGACGGGACCGACACGACGACGCGGCTCAGTTCCCCCGCGCGATCCATTCCTCGAGGTGTGGGGCCTCCGCCGACACCGACGTGGAATCGCCGTGCCCGGTGCGCACCGACGTCTCCGGGTCGAGGGTGAAGATCTTGTCGCGGATGGACTCGATGATGGTCGGGAAACTCGAGAACGACCGCCCGGTGGCACCCGGTCCGCCGGAGAACAGCGTGTCGCCGCTGAACAGGACGCCCGCCTCGGGTGCGTACAGGCAGCACGACCCCGGCGAATGCCCCGGGGTGTTGATCAGGATCAGCTCGGTGCCGGCGACGGAGATCCGTTGGCCGTCTTCGATGTCACCGTGGTCGACCTCGGGATGGGTGTCACGCCACAGCATGTCGTCACCGGGGTGCAGGAGGATCGGCGCGTCGAGGCGGTCGCGTAGTTCCGGGGCGACGGTGATGTGGTCGTTGTGCCCGTGCGTGGCGACGATGGCGCGCACCGTACGCCCGGCCACGGCCTCGACGATGGGGTCCGCGGAGTGGGCCGCGTCGATGACGACGACCTCGTGGTCGTCACCGACGATCCAGATGTTGTTGTCGACATCCCAACTGCCGCCGTCGAGTTCGAATTTCCCGGACGTGACCACGTGGTCGATGCGCAGGCTCACAGGAGCACCACCGAACGCAAGACCTCGCCGGCCTCCATCTTGTGGAACGCCGACTCGATGTCGTCGAGTCCGATCCGTTCGGTCACGAACTTCTCCAGCGGCAGCCGTCCCTGCTGATACAGGTCGACCAGCATCGGGAAGTCGCGTTCGGGAAGGCAGTCGCCGTACCAGGACGACTTGAGTGCGCCACCGCGGGAGAAGAAGTCGACCAGCGGCAGTTCCAGTGTCATCTCGGGGGTCGGCACACCGACGAGGACCACGACGCCGGCGAGATCCCGCGCATAGAACGCGGTCTCATAGGTCTCCGGTCGACCGACGGCATCGATGACCACGTCGGCGCCGTTGCCGTCGGTGAGCTCCTGGATCGCGGCGACGACGTCGTCGACCTGCGATCCGTCGATGGTGTGCGTGGCCCCGAGGTCGGTGGCCCAGTCCAGTTTCCGCTGATCCCGGTCGACGGCGATGATCGTCGTCGCACCGGCCAGGCGGGCGCCCGCGATCGCCGCGTCGCCGACGCCACCACATCCGATGACCGCGACACTGTCACCACGGACCACCCCACCGGTGTTCATCGCCGCGCCGAGCCCGGCCATCACCCCGCACCCGAGCAGACCCACCACGGCGGGGTCGGCGTCGGGGGCGACCTTGGTGCACTGCCCCTCGTGGACGAGCGTCTTGTCGGCGAACGCACCGATGCCCAGCGCAGGGGTGAGTTCCGTTCCGTCCTCGAGCGTCATCGGGACACTCGCGTTGAACGTGTCGAAGCAATACCAGGGACGCCCCCGCTTACACGCCCGACACTGTCCGCACACCGCGCGCCAGTTCAGGACGACGAAATCTCCGACGGCGACATGGGTCACCTCGTCGCCGATCTGCTCGACCCGCCCGGCCGCCTCGTGGCCCAGCAGGAACGGGTACTCGTCGTTGATCCCGCCCTCGCGGTAGGCGAGGTCGGTGTGGCAGACCCCGCACGCGGCGATGTCGACGATCACATCGCGCGGCCCGGGGTCGGGCAGGGTGATCGAGACCACCTCGGTCGGCGCCCCCTTGCTCATCGAGACAACCCCGCGAACCTGCTGTGGCATGCGTTTTCCGCCCTTTCGTGACGTCTGTCGGGCACATCCGGTCGATGGACACCTGTCCAGAACATCTCGCGACCAGTGTGTCGTGCATCTCCGAGTTTGTCATGCGCGAACGGGCATACCTGCTCCGCGGGGAACACCCGACCCCGTCGCGGTCGTTGCACAGAGGCGAACGTCCCCACACAGATATCTCGGCCCCGGCCGAGAGTCATTTGGCCGTCGATGCGGCGGTGGGCGACAATTGCGCCGACAAGGAGGCCACGATGGACGAGAAATCCACGTTGTACGAGCTGGAGTTTCCCGTACCCCAGGTGACCGGTGACGAGGGCACCGGCCCGGTTCTGGTTCACGCGATGGAGGGTTTCGCGGACGCGGGACACGCCGTCGCGTTGGCGGCCGAACATCTGCGCGACAGCCTCGAGTCCGAGCTCGTCGCCACGTTCTCCACCGACGAGCTGATCGACTACCGCTCGCGTCGTCCCACCATGGAGTTCTCCGGCCAGGAGTTCACCGACGTCGAGATGCCCACGCTGACGATCCACGCGATCCGCGACAACGCCGGTCGGCCGTTCCTGCTGCTCGCCGGCGCGGAACCGGATCTGCGGTGGGAGCGGTTCGTCGAAGCCGTGCGACGCCTGTCCGATCATTTCCAGGTGTCGTCGGTGGTCGGCCTGAACGCGATCCCCATGGCCATCCCGCACACCCGACCGTCGTCGATCACCGCGCACGGTTCCGACCAGGAGATGCTCGGCGACCTCCCGCGGTGGGGCAGCGAGCTGAAGATCCCCGCCAGCGCCTCGATGCTCGTGGAGCTGCGGATGGCGCAGAGCGGGTACGACACCGCGGGCCTGTCGGTGCACGTGCCGCACTACCTGTCCCAGGCGCAGTACCCGGGCGCATCGGCCACGCTGATCCAGTCACTGGCCAAGGTCACCGGGCTGGACCTGCCGGTCGCCGCACTCGAGAACGCAGCGGCCAAGGTGCGCACCCAGGTCGACGCCGAGGTCTCGGGCAACACCGAGGTCGAATCGGTGGTGTCGGCGCTCGAGAACCAGTACGACGCGTTCAACAGTGCGCAGACCGAGAAGGCGTCGCTGCTCGCGGCCGAAGAGGCGCTACCCAGTCCGGACGAACTCGGCGCCGAACTCGAACGCTTCCTCGCTGACCAGGTCGACACGTCGACCGCAGACCAGGTCGACACGTCGACGGCAGACCAGGTCGACACATCGACCGCAGATCAGCCGGACGTGACCCCGGACGACGACTCCGACGACGATGCGCAGCCGGGTTCTGCCGGGTGATGCGTGAGCGGTGACGCACCGGCCACCTTCATCCCCTCGGGGACGTCGGACCCCGACGAGCTGTTCGACGAGTTCTCCCGCTGGGCGGAATCGCGGGGTCTGACGTTCTATCCCGCGCAGGAGGAAGCGCTCATCGAGCTGGTCTCCGGGGCCAACGTACTCCTGTCCACCCCCACCGGGTCGGGTAAGTCCCTGGTCGCCGCGGGCGCGACGTCGTTCGCACTCGGTCGCGGTCAGCGCACCTTCTACACCGCGCCCATCAAAGCGTTGGTCAGCGAGAAGTTCTTCGACCTGTGCGCACAGTTCGGGGCCGACTCGGTGGGCATGATGACCGGCGACGCCACCGTCAACGCGGGCGCACCGATCATCTGCGCCACCGCCGAGGTGCTCGCCAACCTCGCGCTGCGCACCGGGGCCGATGCCGACGTCGGACTGATCGTCATGGACGAGTTCCACTACTACGGCGACACCGAACGCGGCTGGGCCTGGCAGGTCCCGATCGTCGAGCTGCCGCGCGCCCAGTTCCTGCTGATGTCGGCCACCCTGGGGGACGTCACGTTCTTCGCCGACGACCTCCGACGCCGCACCGGCCGCGAGACGGCGTCCATCACCGGCACCCAACGGCCGGTCCCCCTCGACTACTCCTACGTGCTGACCTCGGTGCACGACACCATCGAGCGGTTGATCGAGGCCGACCGGGCACCGGTCTATGTCGTGCACTTCACCCAGGCGTCTGCGGTCGAACGCGCCCAGGCCCTGCTCAGCGCGAACATCTGCAGCCGCGAGCAACGCGACGCCATCGCGGTCGCGATCGGTGATTTCCGATTCACCTCCGGCTTCGGCAACACGCTGTCGAAACTGGTCCGCGCCGGGATCGGTGTGCACCACGCCGGGATGCTCCCCCGCTACCGACGACTCGTCGAACGCCTTGCGCAGCAGGGACTCCTCAAGGTGGTGGCCGGCACCGACACCCTCGGTGTCGGTATCAACGTCCCGATCCGCACGGTGCTGCTCACCGGCCTGACGAAGTACGACGGCGTCAAGACACGCCATCTGCAGGCACGCGAGTTCCACCAGATCGTCGGTCGCGCCGGCCGGGCCGGCTACGACACCCGCGGCTTCGTCGTCGCCCAGGCCCCCGAACACGACGTCGAGAACGCGCGTGCGACCGCGAAGGCCGGCGACGATCCGAAGAAGCTCAAGAAGATCCAACGCAAGAAGGCCCCGGAGGGTTTCGTCTCGTGGGGCGAGCCGACCTTCGAACGGCTCATCGCCGCGCCGCCCGAGCCGCTGCGGTCGCACTTCAAGGTCACCACCTCGATGGTGATCGACGTGATCGCCCGTCCGGCCAACTGCTTCACCTCGATGCGTCATCTCCTCGAGGACAACCACGAGCCGCGCGAGCGGCAGCGCAAACACATCCTGCGGGCGATCGAGATCTACCGGGGACTGCGCACCGCGGGCCTCGTCGAGTCGATGGAGCCGGACGCCTCGGGCAAGGCCGTACGGTTGACCACCGACCTCCCGGCGAACTTCGCGTTGTCGAACCCGTTGTCCTCCTTCGCGATCGCAGCGCTGGAGATCCTGGACACCGACGACCCCGGCTATGCGTTCGACGCGCTGTCGGTCATCGAGTCGACCATCGAGGACCCCCGACCGATCCTGCGCGCGCAGCGCAGCGCCGCACGCGACGTCGCCATCGCCGAGATGAAGTCCGACGGCATCGAGTACGACGAGCGAATGGAGCTGCTCGAGGAGATCACGTGGCCCATGCCGCTGTTCGACCTCCTCGAGGGGTCGTTCGAGATCTACCGGCGCGGACACCCCTGGGTCTCCGGCACTCCCCCGTCACCGAAGTCCATCGTCCGCGAGATGGTCGAGCAGGCCATGGGGTTCAACGACTTCGTCGCACGCTACAAACTCGCGCGCAGCGAGGGAGTCGTGCTCCGCTACCTCACCGACGTCTACCGGTCGGCACGTCACGGCCTACCGACCGCGCAGCACACCCCCGAGCTCGACGATCTCATCGAGTGGCTCGGCGACCTGGTGCGCCGGGTCGACTCCAGCCTGATCGACGAATGGGAACAGCTCACCCACCCCGATGACGACAGCGCACCCACCGACGCCCGTCCGCCGACCACCGGTCCGAACCTCCGCGCGTGCCGGGTGCAGGTACGCAACCACATGTTCGCACTGATCAGCGCCGTATCGCGGCGGGACTGGCCCACGCTCTACCGGACCCACCCCGATGTCGCGTGGAGCGAGGAGCTCGCCGAGTACTTCGACGAGTACGGCGAGCTCGACGCCGGACCGCAGGCCCGCAGTCCGCAGCTCTTCGCCCTCGACGAGAGCGACGACGTGTGGCGGGTCCGTCAGACCTTCGACGACCCGCAGGGCGACCACGGGTGGTCGTTGACCGCGCAGGTGGAGATCGCGACCGACCCGGACGTCGACGAGTCCGATCGAATCCGTGTGACGGACATGGAGATCCAACCCGGCTGAACCGGGCGCCGTCAGGCGTCGAGCACGTCGTCGACGATGGTCGCCACCTCACCGACGTAGGGCTCGTGCAGGAGTTCGACGTGCCCGCCGCGCACCGGCCGGATGTCGACCGCACCGCTGGTCACCGCCTGCCACCACTGGCGTCGATGACGGGTTCCTGGCGCGGCGAGAACGGTGATCGGGGCGTCGATCCGGCGCAATCGGTGTCGGTCGGTGAGGCGTCCACCGAGGCGGTAGAAGATGATCCACTGCGTCACCGGGTCGAAGATCACGCGTCCGGCCAACGGGATCTTGGCGACCAACGCCACCAACTGCCGCTTCGACACCGAGACGTCGGGTTGGTACTGCACCTCGGGTTCATCGATCTCGTCGGGGTCGGCGGCGGGCGGATCCTCGGGGTCGAGATCGGCGATCAGCTTCTCGGACAACGACGTGTCGATCGCGATCAGGTGACGCGTCTGCTCACCTCGCTCGGCGAGCTGCGCGGACATCTCCAGCGCCACGACACCGCCCATCGAGTGTCCGGCCAGCAGGTACGGCCCGTGCGGCGCCACTGCGGTGATCAGGTCCACATAGCGGCGCGCCATCGCGGTGACGCTGCGATCGGGGCGTCCTGTCCGTTCGAGCCCGAGAGCCTGCAGGCCGTGGACCGGCCGGCCCGGTGTGAGGTGTCGGGCCATCGCCATCAGTGACGACGCCGGACCGCCTGCACCGGCGACCACGAAGAGCGGGGTCGTCTCGACGGTGTCGGGGGACGCGGTGCGGATCGGCACCAGAACGCCGTTGCCCTCGCGGACACCGCCGCCGTTGCGGTAGTGGTCGCGGATGCTCGTCGCCAGCACCGCGATCGTGGGGGTGGTGGTGAAGGCGGCGAAGTCGATGTCGCCGTTGATGCGTTGACGGACGGTGGTCGAGATCCGGGCGAGCGCCAGCGAATCGGCACCGAGCGCCATCAGGTCCGCATCTGCGTCGATGTCGTCGGTACCCATCGCCAGCGTGACCGCGTAGCGGGCGACCGAGTCGACGATGTCGGGTGCGCCACGACGCCTGCGTGCGGTGGCGCGCACGCGGGGTTCGGGCAGCGCGGCCCGGTCGAGTTTGCCGCGTTCGGTTCTCGGCAGTGCCGCCAGGGCGACGACGTACCGCGGCACCATCCATTCCGGCAGGACCGACCGCAGCTCACCGCGGATCCGGTTGTCCGAGTCGGCCTCCGCGGTGATCGGGCCACTGACGTAGGCGACCAGCTCGGTGCCGCCGTCGATGTCGGTGGCGCAGACGAACGCCTCCTGCACCCCGTCCTGGCCATACAGTGCCGACTCCACCTCACCGGGCTCGACGAGATACCCCCGGATCTTGACCGCATCGTCCACCCGGCCGGCGAGGTGCAGGGTGCCGTCGGGTCCGAGATGCCCGCGATCGCCGGTGCGATACGCACCGACCCCCGCCTCGTCGGTGAAGAACCGAGTCGACGCTCGACCGAGGTACCCGGCGGCGATCGGGCCGCCCACGACGACCACCTCGCCGACCGAGCCGGCGTCGATCCGAAATCCGTGCTCGTCGACGATGTGGACGCGGCGGTCGGGAAGCGGATGCCCGGCGGCGATCCGCCCGACGGGGAGGGCGTCGTGCGGCGTCAGCACGGAATGGCCGATCATCCCCACCTCGGTGGCGGCGTACCAGTTCACGATGGCCGGGGCCGGCTGTGAGACGTGTCGGGTCTGTTCCACGTCGGATCCGGTGGCGGCCTCCCCGTAGTAGGCGACCTGGCGAACCGTCGAGATGGGATCGACTGCCCCCGATCGCGCGGCCGAGCCGAGCGCCCGCGCGGCCACGACCGAGCTGTGCAGCGTGGTCACCGACTCCGACCGCAGCCAGGTGGCCAGCGAGACCAGGTCGGTGTCGCGGGGGTCGGCGCACACCACCGTTGCGCCGCAGGCGATCCCGGCGAGCACGGTGTTCATGCCCGCGCTGAAGCCGAGCGGGAGCAGGTCTCCGAGACGGTCGTCCGCGCGCAACCCCTGGCCCTCGACGATGTCGCGCACCTTCGCCAGCAGGGTCCGGTGAGCGAGCATGACGCCCTTCGGATCTCCCGTCGATCCCGAGGTGTAACAGATCATGGCGATCGCGTCGGGGTCCACGTCGGCGGAGGACTCGGACTCACGGCCCCTCGGGCGGCACGTCGGGAGATCGTCCATCGTCGACGCCGTGCAGGCGTCGACGATGCGGGCGACCCGCTCGGCGGGCAGGCCGGTGTCGATCGCGACCAGCGCCCGTCCGGACATCATCACCCCGAGCGAGCGTGCGACCGCGTCGACGGTCCCGTCCTGGTGGACGGCCACCGGCGACCACGTGTCGCCGAGAGCCAGGTGCCGGGCGTACCCGGTCGCGGCGACGAGCAGGTCGCGGTAGCTGATCCGACCGGTGGAGGTGACGATCGCAGTGGCGCCCGGCACCGATCGCGCGGTGGCGGTCAGGAGACCGCCGACGGTCTCCGCGTGCTCCGGTGGCCGCACTGATCCGAGTCTCTGCCGCATTTGTCGGGATTCAACCAGAGCTCGCAGGACCTCGCAGCGCGGAGCGACCCCGGGCCACCGACGTCAACGGAAGGTGTAACCGCCGTCCGGGTAGACGACCGATCCCGTCATCGCGCCGTTGAGCAGCAGATGAACCACCGACTGCGCGACCTCGTCCTCGGTGATGAGGCGACCGATCGTGGCCGCGCTCACATACTGGCCGAACGCGGCGCGGCGGACGTCCGGATCACGCGTTCGCCAGAGGTTCCCGTCGATGGTCCCCGGCGCGACCGCGTTGACGCGGACGGGCGACAACTCGACCGCCAATCCCCGGGCCAGGCCCTCGACGGCCGCGTTGGCGGCGATGTAGGCGGGCGCGCTGCCGGGCGGACGGACGCTCGCCGCGCCCGACATCAACACGATCGACGCATCGTCGGCCAGCCGGGGCAGCGCCGCCTTCACGACGCGGTACTGGCCCCAGAACTTCGACTCGAACGGTGTCGCGGCCTCGGCCTCGCCGAGGTCGCGCATCGGGCCCGTCACATAGGTGGCCGCGGTGGTGAACACCCCGTGGACGATGTCGATGTCGCCGAAGAAGGCCGAGACGCTGTCGGCGTCGGATGTGTCCACCGTGCGCCACCGCGCGCCGTCGCCGAGATCGGCGGCGGCGTCGGCGAGCGTCTGCTGTGTCCGACCGCCGAGGACGACCTGTCCGCCGGCCTCGACCACCGCGCGCGCCACACACAACCCGACACCCGACCCGCCTCCGATGAGCACCACGGTGCGATCGACGAACGCGGTCGGGGCCAACCAGGAGCTCATCTGCGCGAGGCTACCGCAGGCCACCGGCCAAACCGATTCGCCGTCAACTCATCTCGAAACGTGAACCCACTCGGTTGATCAGCCCGCGAACGGCCCGCCGGGACCGAAGGTCAGCTCTGCGAACCGCTCGGCGATCCGTCGGTGTCCCGCCGCATCCGGGTGCAGCGCATCCGGCAACGGCAGCTCGACGGCGTCGGCGGGACCGTAGAGGTCGAGGCCGTTCACATGATGCAGCGTCGGATCGTGGCGGCGGCGCTGCGCGACGATGTCCGCCAGACGGTCGCGGATCACCCTCAGCGTGAGCTTCCCGGCTGCGGTCTCCGCGGGATCACCGGTCGCCCGGAACCGGACCTCGCCGGCGGCCAGGGCCGCGACGTCGAACGCACCGGGGCCCGGGGTGTCCTCGTGGATCGGGCAGCAGATCGACGACACGACCACGAGCGGGGTGTCGGGGTGGCCGTCACGGATGGTGTCGAGGAACCCGTGCACGGCCGGACCGAACGCGCGCAGGCGAATCAGGTCGGCGTTGACCAGGTTGATCCCGATCTCGACGCTGATCAGGTCGGCCGGGGTGTCCCGCATGACCCGGGCGACGCACGGGTCGAGCAACGCGTTGCCGCCGAATCCCAGATTGGTCAGCTCGACGCCGGTGGCGGTGGCGGTGAGTGCGGGCCAGGTGCGCGACGGACTGCCCGCGTTGGACCCCTGGCTGATGGAGCTGCCGTGGTGAAGCCACGCCCGTCGCGCGGAGGCGCGGACGGGTTCGACGGCCGCGTCGGACCGGATCGCGACTATCTCGGTGGTCTCGTTGTGCGGCAGCCAGATGTCGATGTCCTCGGCGCGCCCGGACAGTCCGTCGAACCGCAGCGTGGCCACCTCGCCCACATGGGTCTGCACCGCTCCGGTGGCCATGTCGACCGACAGCGTGGTGGCCGTCGCCGCGCTCGCCTGCGCCACGAGTCGGCCGTCGACGAGCAGATCATGGAGCCCCACGGGCCGCGGCGGTAGTCCCGGGTAGACGACCCTGGTGGCGCGGACGTCCACCTCGACGGTGGTCGCGGCCGAGCGGAACGTGATCCGTACCCCGGCGGGCTGGGTCTCGGACATGGCGAGACGGTCGTCGCCGACCTGGTCGAGGGCCCACTGCGGCAGTCGGTGCGGCAGGACGCCGTGCTCGGTCTCCTCGAGCTCGATGGCTCCACGAACGGTCATCGCCGACACCGGGATGTCGAACCAACCGTCAGCCCCGGGCGTCAGGGGACCAGGTGGTCGAGTGCGTCACCGATGCGCTGCGCCAGTTCGTGGACCTGTTCGGTCGTCATCACGAACGCCGGCGAGATCTGCAGAGCACCCTGACCCGCG
Organism: Williamsia sp.; assembly: GCF_016462415.1. GTDB lineage: Bacteria > Actinomycetota > Actinomycetes > Mycobacteriales > Mycobacteriaceae > Williamsia_A. The sequence goes on from NZ_JAEMTF010000014.1 coordinate 55,918, forward strand.
GCGCGACCGCTGACCCCGTGGGCGCGCAGTGCGGCCACGGCGGCAGGCGCGGTGGCGGGGTCGGCCAGCTGGACGGCGGCGATCGCGCCGATGCCGCTGCGGACCTCGGACACCGCGACGTGGTCGGCCAGCGGCGCGAGTGCGGTGTGCAGGTCGGATTCGATTCGCGCGGCCTCACCGACGAGCCCCTCGCGTTCGATGATGTCGAGGTTGGCCATCGCCGCCGCGGCGGCGCCCGCGTGACCGCCGTAGGTGTAGCCGTGACGCCACCAGACCCCACCTGAGTAGAACGGCTCGGCGATGTGCGGCGCGATGAACACGGCACCCATCGGGACATACCCCGACGTCAGCCCCTTGGCCGTGGTCACCATGTCGGGCGCGAGATCGAATCGCTGTGAGGCGAACCAGGATCCGCCGATGCGGCCGAAGCCGGTGACCACCTCGTCGGCCACGAACAGGACGTCGTGGTCGCGGCAGATCTGCCGGATCTCGGAGAGGTAGCCCTCCGGGGGGAGATAGACACCGCCCGCACCGATCACCGGTTCGCAGAAGAACGCGGCGACCGAGTCGGCACCCACGCGCTCGATCAGGCCGAGCAGGCTCTTCGCGTCGTCCCAGTCGATGGTGGCGGCGTCGGCCATCAGCTCGCCGTACCCGTCGCGGTTCGGCGGTAGCCCGGACAGCGCGGTGCCCGCGACGTGCATCCCGTGATAGGCCTTCGTCCGGCCGACGATCAGCTTCTTGTCCGGCTGACCCTTCTCGTGCCAGTACCGACGGGCGAGCTTCGCCGCGGTGTCGATGGAGTCGCTGCCGCCTGAGGTGAAGAACACCTTGCTGCCCGGCACCGGGGCGATCTCTCCGAGACGCTCCGCGAGTTCGATGGTGATCGCCGGGGCGATGTCGCCGAAGCCGGAGTAGTGGGCGAGGGTGCCCAGCTGGCGTCCGACGGCGTCGCCGATCTCGGTCCGGCCGTGACCGACGTTGGTGAACCACAGGCCTGCGGTGGAGTCGAGATACTGCCTCCCCTCGGTGTCCCAGATGTGGACGCCCTCGCCTCGTGCGATGGCGAACGGACCGTTCGCGCTCACTGCGCCCATGTCGGCGAATCCATGCCACAACGTCGATGTCATGGCACACATCATGCCTCCGGCGTCCACACCCATCGATTCCGACGCCACCGGCACCGTCTCGGCGATGACGAATATCCTGGAGACCATCATGTCCAACCAGACCCGTCGGCCCCGTCCGAGCACCGACACCGACGGCGACGCGATCGCGTGGGACGAGGTCTCGATCGCCGACGAGCACCGGCTGCGACGCCGCCGGTCCCGGCTGCGCACCGACACCGACCGCAACCGCTTCACCGGCGCCCTGCGGTCCGCGCAGGCGCGACTCGTCCGCCGTCGGGAGTCCGTACCGACGCTCGTCTACCCACCCGAGCTCCCCATCTCGGGTGCCCGGGAGGAGATCGCGGAGGCGCTGGCGAACCACCAGGTGATCGTCGTCGCCGGCGAGACCGGATCGGGTAAGACCACCCAGCTGCCGAAGATCTGTCTGGAACTCGGGCGCGGCGTCCGCGGCACGATCGGGCACACCCAGCCCCGTCGGATCGCCGCTCGCGCGGTCGCCGCCCGCATCGCCGAGGAGACCGACACCGAACTCGGCCGCACCATCGGTTTCTCGGTCCGCTTCGACGACAAGTCCGGCGACGACACCCTGGTCAAGGTGATGACCGACGGCATCCTGCTCCGCGAGATCGGGCGCGACCCGCTGCTGCGTGCCTACGACACGATCATCGTCGACGAGGCACACGAGCGGAGTCTCAACATCGACTTCATCCTCGGCTTCCTCAAACAGCTGCTCCCCCGCCGCCCCGATCTCAAGGTCGTCATCACCTCGGCGACCATCGATCCCGGTCGCTTCGCCGAGCACTTCGCCACGCCCGGGAACCCCGTTCCGATCATCACGGTGTCCGGACGGACCTATCCGGTCGAGATCCGTTATCGACCCCTGTCGGTCGAGTCCGACGACCCCGAGCACGACCACGAGGACCTCGACCAGATCCAGGCCATCCGCGCCGCCATCGACGAACTCAGTCGCGACGGCCCGGGCGACATCCTCGTGTTCCTCGCCACCGAACGCGAGATCCGCGACACCGCCGACGCCCTGCGGGGCCTCGCCGACTCCGGCGTGAAGATCCTGCAGCTGTTCTCACGTCTGTCGACCGCGGCGCAGCACGAGGTCTTCACCACCTCGACCCAGCGACGGATCATCCTGTCCACGAACATCGCCGAGACGTCGTTGACGGTGCCCGGCATCCGCTACGTGGTCGACGTCGGCACGGCCCGGATCTCCCGGTACTCGCTGCGCACCAAGGTCCAACGGCTACCTATCGAACCCGTCTCGCAGGCAAGCGCACGACAGCGGGCCGGGCGCTGCGGTCGTGTGGCCGACGGCATCTGCATCCGGCTGTACGGCGAGGACGATTTCGACGCGCGACCGGAGTTCACCGAACCGGAGATCCTGCGCACCAATCTCGCCTCGGTCATCCTGACGATGACCGCACTCGGACTCGGCGACATCGCCGCGTTCCCGTTCGTCGAGGCCCCCGACGCGCGCTCGATCCGCGACGGAGTCGGACTCCTCGACGAGCTCGGCGCGGTGCAGGGGCAGGGTGCCGAGCGGACGCTGACGCCTGTGGGCCGCGATCTCTCCGACCTCCCGGTCGACCCCCGGTGGGCGCGGATGCTGGTGGCCGCACGCGACAACGGCGCCCTGGCCGAGGTTCTCGTCATCGTCTCCGCGCTCTCGCTGCCCGACGTGCGTGAGCGTCCTGCCGAGCACCGTCAGGCCGCGGACGAGGCGCACCGGAAATACTCGGTCGCCGGATCGGACTTCCTGTCGATCCTGGCGTTATGGGACCACCTCGACGAGGCACGACGCGGCCTGTCCAACAACCAGTTCCGGCGGCAGTGCGAGCGCGAGTTCCTGCACTGGCTGCGAATCCGGGAGTGGCGCGAGCTGCACCGTCAGCTCGAGCGCATCACCGCCGACAAGGGGTGGTCGCCGAACTCGACAGCAGCGCCACCCGCGGCGGTCCACCAATCGCTGCTCGCCGGCCTGCTGGGACATCTCGGGGTCCGGGAGGGCGACGCGCGCGAGTTCCTGGGCGCCCGCGGTACCCGGTTCGTCGTGTTCCCCGGCTCTCCCCTGGCGAAGAAGCCGCCGCGATTCGTGATGGCCGCCGAGATCGTCGAGACATCGCGGCTGTTCGCGCGTACCGCCGCGGGTATCGAGCCCGAGTGGGCGGAGAAGATCGCCGGCCCGTTGGCCAAACGCCAGTACAGCGAACCGCATTGGTCGATCAAGCGTGCGTGTGCGATGGCGTATGAGCGGGTCACGCTCTACGGGGTGCCGCTGGTGGTCAACCGCCCGGTGCCGTTCGGGCGGATCGACCCCGAGGTGTCGCGAGAGCTGTTCATCCGTCACGCCCTGGTCGACGGTGAGTGGCGGACCCGGCATCCCTTCTTCGAACGCAACCGCGCTCTGCTCGACGACGCCCGCGATCTCGAACACCGTGCTCGGCGCGGCGATCTCGTCATCGACGACGATCAGTTGTTCGACTTCTACGACGAGCGGATCGGGCCGGAGGTGGTGTCCGGCGCCCATTTCGACAACTGGTGGAAGCAGGCGCGTGCCACCGAGCCAGACCTCCTCGATCTGACGGCCGACGCCGTCGCGGACCCCGACGCGATCTCGGCGACGGAGTACCCCGACCACTGGCAGCAGGGCGAGGCGCGGTTGGCCTTGACGTACGAGTTCCGCCCCGGGACCGACCGCGACGGCGTCACCGTGCACATCCCGGTGGCGCTGCTCCCCCGCATCCGACCGTCCGGATTCGACTGGCTCGTACCGGGATTGCGGTCCGAACTCGCGGTCGCGCTGGTCCGGACGCTCCCCAAGGCCATCCGTCGACGACTGCCGCCCGCCGCGGACGCCGCGGGTCCCGCCCTCGCGGCGCTGACCCCGCGCAGCGAGCCCATCGCCACCGGCCTCGCCCGCGAGCTGACCCGTCGGACCGGTGTTGTCGTCGCTCCCACCGATTTCGACCCGGCCGGTCTCCCGGATCACCTGCGGATGACCTATGCCGCCGAGACCGAGGACGGGACACCCGTGGCGACCGCGTCGTCGTTGACCGATCTCGTCGCGGCGGTGACGACCGCCGCCAGACCGCACGTCGCCGTCGAGGCGACGACGAGTCGGCGACAGACCCGACAGAAACGAACCGGCGGACCGGCCGCCGACGGTGCTGGTACGCAACCGGCACGGACACCGGTGACCGAGTGGACACCCGCCACCATCGGCACCCTGGCGGAGTCGGTGGTCGACACCATCGCCGGGCAACGCGTCACCAGCCATCCGTCGCTGCGAGCGGTACCGGGCGGTGTGGTCGTCGACATGGCGTCGTCACCCGCACAGGCACGCGCTCAGACCCGTGAGGGCATCGTCGCCCTGCTCGAGTTGTCCATCCCGCAACTCAAACCCAGTGCGGTGGCGCAACTACCGGTCGGTGACCGGATCGCGCTGTCGCAGAGTCCGTATGCGAGCACCGACGCGCTGCTGCGCGATTGCACCAGCGCGGCGATCCGCGGTGCACTCGGTCCCACCGACGCCGTCACCGACAGCGCCCGGTACGCCACGCTGCGGGCACAGGTCGCCCGCGACGTTCCGCAGTCGGCGCGACGGGTGCTCGCCGCCGTCGGTGACGCGATGACACGAATGGCCCCGATCCACACCGAGCTCGACCGGATCGGTCCCGGCGCGGTGCGCGACGACGTCACCGAACAACTCGACCACCTCGTCTACGAGGGATTCATCGCCGATACGGGATTCGACCATCTGTTGCGACTACCGGCGTATCTCGACGCCATCGTCGTACGACTGGGCAAGCTGCCCGCGGCGGCTGCCCAGGACGCCCGCGCCATGGGAGCCGTCGACACCGTCACCGCCCGATGGAACTCGGCGCTGGCCCGAGCCACACCCACACGTCGGGCGGTCATCAACGAGCAGATCAACTGGATGGTCGAAGAACTCCGGATCGGACTGTTCGCAGAACGGATCGGCACGGCCTACCCGGTGTCGGAGAAGCGGGTACTACGGGCGATCGACGCCCTCGGCAGCTGATCCGACCGTCGCGTGGGCGTTCGACGCACGCGACGGCAGCGCACGGAGATCGTCGATCTCGCGCTGGAAATCCTCGACCGATTCGAACGAACGGTAGACCGACGCGAACCGGAGGTAGGCGACCTCGTCCAGCTCCCGGAGGGGCTGCAGGATCGCCAGACCCACCTCGTTGCTGGGGATCTCGGCCGAGCCCGACGCCCGCACCGAGTCCTCGACCTGCTGAGCGAGTTGGCGCAGGCTGTCCTCGTCGACCTGACGGCCCTGACACGCCCGCCGCACGCCCAGCATGACCTTCTCGCGGCTGAAGGGCTCGGTGACCCCGTTGCGTTTCACCACCGCGAGCACCGCGCTCTCGACCGTGGTGAAGCGGCGGCCACACTCCGAGCAGGAGCGGCGCCGGCGAATGGCCTGGCCCTCGTCGGCAACACGCGAGTCGACCACGCGGGTGTCCTCGTTCTTGCAGAAGGGGCAATGCATCGGTGTGTCCTCGAGCCGGGTCCGTGGGCGAGACGACGGGGACGTACTCCCGGCGTCGACGCGGAGTCCGAGACGAACCCCTGGTGACCAGGATACCGATGTGTATCCGAGCCCGGACACGGTGTGAACGGCCGCGGTGACATCGGGGTACCGACGCACCCGCCGACCGTCCTCGAACGCCACCGCGCGACTCAGCGCAGGTAGGTCGGCGCGAGCAGCGGCTGACCGACGGTGATCGCCGACCCGCTCAGGTGATTGAGGTCCTTGATGGTCGCGACGACCGATGACATCGGCTGATCCGGTGCGACCCGGGTGGCGAGCTCGCCCAGCGATTCGCCGCCGCGCACGTGCACCAGTTCGGTACCACTGACCGCCGGCGCGGTGGAGTCGGCGAACACCGAACCGCTGACGACCATCATCCACATCACGACCGCGAGCCCGATTCCGACGACGACGGCGACGGCCCATCCGATCGGGGCGGGACGCAGCGACGGCGGCGCCTGGCGGCGGGCGTCACCGCACGCGACGCCCGATCGCGGACGGACGGTCTCAGGACGACGTCCCGCGGGGCGGCGGACATCCGGTCGCAATCCGACAGTGGCGGTGCGGCGACGCGCGGGCGCACCCTGCGGCGCGGTCCGGCGGGCGGGATCGGACGGACGGACGGGCGCATCGCCGGTGGTGCCCGTGTGACGCGTGAGAGTCTGATTCATGACGTTCTCCTCATCGACCAGACGTTCGAATGAACGTATGTTCGATTAGATCACGGGGGTCCGACAAAGTCCCGACACGATCGAACAAATGTTTGAAAGTTGTTATCAAGTCCTCTACTGTCCCAGGTGACAGCAGGTCCGCGCGCTTCTCGAACAGGCCCACAGGGCCCGTCGGGGGCGGACCGCGACAGGAGGGACACCGTGTCCGACACCACCGTCACCACCACCGAGGCCGCCGAGGGACCCATCAGCGAGGCCGATCTGACCTCGCGGCAGGCGAAGGTCCTCGAGGTCATCCGCGCATCGGTTCGCGAGCGCGGTTACCCGCCGAGCATCCGCGAGATCGGCGACGCCGTGGGCCTCACGTCCACGTCCTCGGTCGCCCATCAGCTGCGCACCCTCGAGCGCAAGGGCTTCCTCAAGCGCGACCACAACCGCCCTCGCGCGGTCAACGTCCAGGACCAGGATCCCGCCGACATCACCCCGGAGACCGACGCACTGCCGACGCCGACCTACGTGCCGGTTCTCGGACGGATCGCCGCGGGCGGTCCGATCCTCGCCGAACAGGCCGTCGAGGAGGTCTTCCCGCTCCCCCGCGAGCTCGTCGGCGACGGCGCGCTGTTCATGCTCAAGGTGGTGGGTGAGTCGATGATCGACGCGGCCATCTGCGACGGCGACTGGGTGGTCGTCCGTCAGCAGAACGTCGCCGACAACGGCGACATCGTGGCCGCCATGATCGACGGCGAGGCCACGGTCAAGACCTTCAAGCGCACGAACGGGACGGTCTGGCTGATGCCGCACAACCCGCTGTTCTCCCCCATCCCCGGAGACGAGGCCGCGATCCTGGGCAAGGTCGTCACCGTCATGCGTCGAATCTGATCGTCGCATCCGGGCTCGACACACTGATCTGACCCGACGGCGTGTCACAATGACGTCCATGAGTGCGAAGAGGATCGATCTGTCCGGTTCGGTCACCGTGATCACCGGGGCCGCCGGCGGGATCGGTCGTGCCGTGGCCCGCGAACTGCACGGTCGTGGTGGCATCGTCGTCCTGGTCGATCTGGACCAGGCCTCGGTGGACGCGGTGGCCGCTGAATTGGGTTCCTCCCGGTCGTTGGCCCTGCGGGCCGATGTCACCTCTCCCGACGACCTACACCACGTGATGACCACTGCCGCGGACCGTTTCGGCCGCATCGACGTGGTTCACGCCAACGCCGGCATCTCCAGCGGCGAGTCCGCCGACACGGTGCTCAGCGTCGCCGACGGGACCTTCGAACGGGTGATCGCGGTGAATCTGGCTGGCGTGTGGAACACGGTGCGCGCGGCTCTGCCCCACATCGTCGAGTCGCAGGGACATGTGCTCATCACCTCGTCGACCTACGCCTACCTCAACGGCATGGTCAATGCGCCCTACGCGGCGACCAAGGCCGCGGTCGAACAGATCGGTCGGGCGCTGGGCGTCGAACTGGCGGCGCATGGTGCGTCGGCGGGTGTGCTCTACCCCGGCTGGGTCGCCACGCCGATCGCCGACGTCGCTTTCGGCAAGGACGAGTTGGCCACCGCTCTCGTGGCGCGCGCGTTTCCTTCGTTCCTGCGTGACCCCATCGCACCCGAACGTGTCGGCCGCGCGGTCGCGCGCGGTGTCGAACGCCGCGCACCGCGCATCCAGATCCCGCGTCGGTGGGTGCCGGTCTCCTTCCTGCGCGGCATCGTCAACCCGATCCTGGATCGCTCCCTGCGTGCCGACACGGCCCTGCTCGATCTCGTCCGGCAGGTCGAGACACGGTCACACCGCGAGATCCGTTAGACCGCAGGCCGACCCGAACCGGACCCCTACCTCAGGTCGGGTCGTAGAACCGATCGAAGGCCGCGGCGAACAGGCCGGTGCACACCGCGAGGATCTCGTCGGGATCGTGTGATCCGTTCCCGAGGACCCAGTCGACGAGGAGCTGGTTGACCGCACCCACCAGCCCGACGGCCACCAACCGGAACTGCGGCGACGACATGTCGTCGATCTGCGCGGAGGTGGTGGCCGCGACGAGGATCAGGTCGGCGAAGTCATGGATGACCCGGTACCGGCGGTCCTCGAGTCGTGGACTGACACCGACCACCTCGAGGAGCATGATCCGAGCGAGACGCGGGTCGTCGGTGAGGTGTCCGATGAACGCCCCCAGCGCCGACTGCGCGAGATCGACCACGCCGGAATCACTCTCGGCGATGGCCGCATCGACGCGGCTGCGCGTGTCGGCGACCACCGCGTCATAGACGCCGAGGAGCAGACCTTCGCGGTCCTCGAACGACTCATAGAAGTAGCGCTGGGTCAGCTTCGCCTGATCGCACACCTGCTTGACCGAGACCCGCGTGTAGCCGTGCGTGGCGAACAGGTCGAGACCCGCCGCCATCAGCTGGTCGCGACGTGCTGCGCGACGCGTCGCGGGGTCCTGCCCGGCGTAGCGCCGGCCTGTCTCCTCGGCCACCTGGTGGGTCCTCCTCATCTCGAGGAGAACTCTAGTGCCACCCACCGGGAGGCCCGCGTCCCGTCGACGGGACCACGGCGATCCCGCGCCCTGACAGCCCTCCCCAGGCAGCCGGAACCGTCAGTCGCGCAGGGCATCTGCCGCGGCGAGGCGCGCCGCCGCAGGATCGGCCGTGGCCAGGGCCGCGTGCGCGGCGGATCGACACTGCGCCAGGGTGACGTCGGCGAGAGCGGCACCCACCCCGGCGGCCGCGGCGGGTGCGCTCGACAACGACGTGACCCCCATACCCACCAGAACGCAGGCCAACAACGGATCGGCGGCAGCCTCGCCGCACACCCCTACCGGCTTGCTCACCGCGGAGCCCGACGACGCGACACGGTCGATCAGGGCGAGCACGGCGGGCTGCCACGGGTCGGTCAGACCCGCCAGTTCCGACGACATCCGATCCGCGGCCATCGTGTACTGCGTCAGGTCGTTGGTGCCGATGGACACGAAGTCGACCTCGGCGAGGATCGCGGGGGCCAGCAGTGCCGCCGACGGGATCTCGATCATCACGCCCGCGGTCAGTCCGCGCTCACGCACCTTCGCCGCGAAATCCCGCGCCTCGGCTGCGGTCGCCACCATCGGTGCCATCACCCAGGGCGATCCCCCGGTCGCACGCGCTGCCGCGGCGATCGCGTCGAGCTGGCGGTCGAGCAGGCCGGGATCGGCGAACGAGATGCGCAGGCCGCGGACACCGAGCGCGGGGTTCGCCTCGGCGCCCTGGTCGGCGAACAGCAATGGCTTGTCCGAGCCCGCGTCGAGGGTGCGGATGACGATCTTGGCGGTGTGGGCACCGGAGTCGGAGGCGAAGGCGTCGACGACCTCCTGATAGAGGGTGGTCTGTTCGGCGACCGTCGGCTCCGAGGCCCGGTCGAGGAACGCGAGCTCGGTGCGGAACAGACCGATGCCGGCCACGGGGAAGTCGGTCGCGGTCCGGGCCGAGGCGCCGTCCTGCACGTTGGCCAGGATGGCGACCTCGACCCCGTCGGCGGTGCGACCGGGGCCCGTCCAGCGCGACACCAGCTCGGACTGACGCAGGGACTCGGCGACCTGTGCGCGTGCGTCGTCGGGGTCGGACCCGAGGCTGACCGTGCCCGCGGTGCCGTCGAGCAACACGGGTGTCCCCGCGGGCACCTCCGACAGGTCGGCGACGGCGACCACACAGGGGATGCCCAACTGCCGGGCGATGATCGCGGTGTGGCTGGTGGGCCCGCCGAAGCGGGTGGCGAGTCCCCGCACCATCGACGGGTCGAGGCCCGAGGTGTCGGCGGGGGCCAGGTCGTCGGCGAAGAGGATGACCTCCGAGGTCGGTTGGGCCAGGCCCGGTTCGGGGTCGCCGGCGAGTTCGGCGAGCACACGGTCGCGGACGTCCATGAGGTCGGTGACCCGCTCGGCCATCAGTCCACCGAGCTTGGTGAACACCGCGGCGAACTGTTCGGTGGCGTCGACCGCGGCGTTCGGAGCGGGCGAGCCCGCCCGGATGAGCTTCTGCGCGGCGCCGACCCAGCCGCGGTCCTCGGCGAGTGCGGCGGTCGCCGACAACACCTCCGAGGCGACACCGGTACCGGCCGAGGCCCGCACCCGCAGTCGATCGGCCACGATCACCGTCGCCGCGGCGAAGCGGTCGCACTCGGCCTCGACGTCGGCGGGCGGCTCGCCCGGACCGGGCAGTTCGGGTCGCGGGCCGGGCCACATCACCGGCGCGTAGGCGACGCCGGCGACGACCGGGGTCCCGGACAGCACGGACGTCGACTCGGACGACGTGTCCGTCGACGGGGTGCGGTGAGCGAGCTGAACGTCATTCTGCGGTGGCATGTGATTCAAATTACAAGAAAAGCTTGACTTGTCAACACATCCAGGCGTAAACAGACTCATATCAACATCAAAAGCAACACAATCCAACCGAAACGGGGACGTTCTCCCATGTACGCCGAAGAGCGCCAGCAGGCCATCGCAGACCAGGTGCACCAGCACGGTCGCGCGTCGGTGGCCGCACTGGCCGAGGAGTTCGACGTCACCAGTGAGACCGTGCGTCGCGATCTGGCGTTCCTCGAACGCGCCGGGTTCCTGCGTCGGGTACACGGTGGCGCGGTGCCGGTCGACGCGGTGCGGGTCACCGAGCTCGGTGTCGCCGAGCGCGCGACCGCCCGTCCGGACGAGAAGATCCGCATCGGAATGGCGGCCTGCCGTTTCGTGCCCTCCGAGGGCGGCAGCCTCGTCATCGACGCCGGCACGACCACCATCCAGGCCGCGGCCTGCCTCCCCCGCGACCGCACCATCACGGTGTTCACCAACTCGCTGCCCGTGGCTTCGACCGTCGCCGATCACCCGAGCGCGCACCTGCACTTCCTCGGTGGCCGCATCCGCGGTCTCACCCAGGCCGCCGTCGGGGCCGCGCCGATCGCGGCCCTGTCGAACTACCGCGTCGATGTCGCGTTCATCGGTACCAACGGCATCACCGAACGCCACGGACTGTCCACCCCGGACCCCGACGAGGGGGCGATGAAGTCGGCCATGATCAACGCCGCCAATCGCGTGGTCGTGCTGGCGGACTCCTCGAAGCTCGGAAAGGAAGACATGACCGGATTCGCCGATCTGTCCCGCGTCGACGTGTTGATCACCGACGGCGGCATCGACGCCGGTTTCTCCGCGCGGCTGTCCGCGCGCGGGGTGGAGGTGGTGATCGCATGATCGTCACCGTCACCGCGAACCCGAGCGTCGACCGCACCGTCACCCTGCCCGGACCGTTGGTCCGCGGATCGGTCACCCGCGCGCTCGCATCCCGCGCCGAGCCCGGCGGCAAGGGCGTCAACGTCTCCCGTGCCGTGCAGATGGCCGGGGTCGCCACCACCGCGCTGCTGCCCGCCCGCTCCGGCGACCCGCTGCTGTCCGGACTCGACGCCGTCGGATTGCGCTACCGCACCGTCGACGTCGCCGCCGACGTGCGCAGCAACCTCACCGTCACCGAACCGGACGGCACCACCACCAAGCTGAACCTCCCCGGCAACCCGATGACCCCCGCCGATCTGTCCGCGCTGACGACGTTGATCGTGGAATCGGCCGCCACGGCGACCTGGGTGGCCCTGTGCGGCTCGCTGCCGCCCGGCGTGCCCGACTCCTGGTATGCGGACCTGGCCTCGCTGCTCGCGCCGTTGAGCTGCCGAGTCGCCGTGGACACCTCCGGTGCCCCGCTGCACGCGATCCGCGCCGCGATGCCCGATGTCGCCGTCGACCTCATCAAGCCCAACGTCGAGGAGCTGTGCGAGATGACCGGCGCCGACCTCGAGCTGCTGGAGCGATCCGCGGACGCGGGCGATTTCGGACCCACCCTCGACACCGCACGCTCCCTGCAGCAACTCGCCGGGTGTGCGGTGCTGGCGACACTGGGCGCCGCCGGCGCCCTGCTCGTGACCGCCGAGGGCGGCTGGCTCGCGACGCCGCCCCCCATCGTGCCGGTGAGCACCGTGGGTGCGGGCGACGCGACTCTGGCGGGCTACCTGCTCGCCACCGGAGACGAGGCGACACCGGCGGAGCGTCTGCGCCGCGCGGTCGCCTACGGATCGGCCGCAGCGGCGCTGGCCGGGACGCAACCACCCACTCCCTCGGATCTCGCACTCGCCGCGGTGCACGTGAGCGAGGTCGCGACCCACGCGGTCTGAGCGCGGCCAGCGCTCTCCCCTTTTCCCACCCACCACTCCAGCGTCAACCACTCATCAGAAAAGGCACAACGATGTCCGATACACATACCGCCGGCACCGCGCACGGGGGTGCGCAGGGTCCGGATCCCACGCAGATCATCGAGGTCGACACCGTCGCTCTCGACGTCGACGCCGGCCGCGACAACCAGGCCGTCATCACCTATCTCGCGCAGCGCCTCGTCGCAGCGGGGCGGGCGACCGACGTCGAGGGTCTCGTCACCCCGGCCATGGCCCGTGAGGCCCAGTCGGCCACCGGACTCCCCGGCGGGATCGCGATCCCGCATTGCCGCAGCGAGGCCGCGCAGCGCGCCAGTCTCGCCTTCGCGCGCCTGTCCCCCAAGGTCGACTTCGGCGCCAAGGACGCACCCGCCGACATCGTCTTCCTCATCGCCGCACCGGCATCGGGGGGCTCCGAGCACATGAAGCTGCTCAGCTCGCTGGCCCGCGCGCTGGTCCGTCCCGACTTCGTCGCGCAGTTGCGCTCGGCGAAGGACGCGGAGACCATCGTCGAACTGGTGCAGGGCGTCGTCTCGCCCGCACCGGCCGCACCCACCACGCCCGCGACCGCCGCGGTGACCCCGCCGCCGGCCGCGCAGGCACCTGCCGCCGATCGCCCGACCGTGGTGGCGATCACCGCCTGCCCCACCGGGATCGCGCACACCTACATGGCCGCGGACTCCCTCACCTACGCCGCCGAGCGTGCTGATGTCGACTTCGTCGTCGAGACGCAGGGGTCGTCGAAGACCACCCCGATCGATCCGGCCGTCATCGCCCGGGCCGGTGCGGTCATCTTCGCCACCGACGTGGGCGTCAAGGGCCGCGAGCGGTTCGCGGGCAAGCCCGTCATCGAGTCGGGCACCAAGCGCGCGATCAACGAGCCGGACGTGATGATCACCGAAGCCGTTGCGGCATCGAAGAATCCGAACGCCAAGAAGGTCGGCGGCTCGGCGTCGGCGGCCACGGACGCGTCGTCGGGCTCCAGCGAACTCGGCTGGGGCACGCGTACCCGGCAGATCCTGCTCACCGGCGTCAGCTACATGATCCCGTTCGTCGCCGCGGGCGGTCTGCTCATCGCGCTCGGATTCCTGCTCGGCGGATACGAGATGGCACTCAAGCCCGACGGCGCCACCGATCCCATCGGTGCGACCATCGCGCTGTCCAACAGCCTGACCAACCTGCCCTCGGGCGGGTTCCTGCAGTACCTCGGCGGTGTGTTCTTCGAGATCGGCTCGCTCGCCTTCTTCTTCCTCGTCCCCGCACTGGCCGGTTACATCGCCTTCGCGATCGCCGACCGGCCCGGCCTGGCCCCCGGTTTCACCGCCGGCTACATCGCGTCGGTCGTCGGCGCCGGCTTCATCGGCGGCCTCGTCGGTGGTCTGATCGCCGGTTTCGTCGCCCTGTGGATCAGCCGGATCCCGTTGCCGCAGTGGGCCCGAGGCCTGATGCCCGTCGTCATCATCCCGTTGCTCGCCACACTGATCACGGGCGCGTTGATGTTCATGGTCCTCGGTCGTCCGCTCAAGTGGATCACCACCTCGCTGCAGGACGCACTCTCCTCGATGTCGGGCAGCTCGGTGATCATCCTCGGTGTCATCCTCGGCCTGATGATGTGTTTCGACCTCGGCGGTCCGGTCAACAAGGCGGCCTACGCCTTCGCTGTCCAGGGACTGGCCATCGGCGGGTCCGCGGACCTGCGCATCATGGCCACCGTGATGTGCGCGGGCATGGTCCCGCCACTGGCGATGGCGTTGGCCACCACCATCCGCCCGAAGCTCTTCACCGAGCCCGAGCGCGAGAACGGCAAGGCGGCCTGGTTGCTGGGCGCGTCGTTCATCTCCGAGGGCGCCATCCCGTTCGCGGCGGCCGACCCCCTGCGGGTCATCCCCTCGATGATGGCCGGCGGCGCCGTGACCGGCGCGCTGACGATGGCCTTCGACGTCGGCCTGCGTGCTCCGCACGGCGGCATCTTCGTCTTCTTCGCGATGACCAACGTGTTGGGCTTCCTGATCTCGCTCGCGGCGGGCACAGTGGTCGGAGCGGTTCTGGTGGTCGCCGCCAAGCAGATGCGCAGCAAGCCCGTCGTCGCCACCCCGGCGACGGTCGCGGCCCAGCCCGTCGCTGCCTGATCGACCCCGTACCACCAGACCCCACAACCAGGAGGAATTGATATGCCCAGCACCACCATCGCCGTCGGATCCGCCGTCGGCCTGCACGCCCGACCGGCGACCATCATCGCCGAGGCGGTCGCAGCAGCCGGATCAGCGGTCACCCTCGCCGTCGAGGGCGGGGAGCCGGTCGACGCCGGCTCGGCCCTGATGATCATGACCCTCGGTGCCGAGAAGGGCACCTCGGTCGTGGTCAGCGCCGACGATCAGGAGACGTTGGACTCGATCGCGGGTCTCGTCGCGAAGGATCTCGACGCCGAGTAGTCCGACACCGACGATGAACGCCCCGGGGACGATGTCCCCGGGGCGTTCGTCGCTGTGCTCGCCTCTGCCTTCTCGGTGGTGTCGCCTCAGCCGCTGTGCGCGAGCCCGGCCAGTTCCCCGGCCAGTGCGGCGGGCACCTTGATGCGCATGAAGGTCCCCTCGGTGCGGTGCTCGGTGGAGAGCACATCGCCCTGGGCGTGTATGCGCGACACCAGGTCTCCGCGTGAGTAGGGCACCTCGACGGTGAGCTCGACGTCATCGCGACCGACCACGTCACGCACACGCTCGAACAGTTCCTCGAGTCCGGCACCGGTGAGCGCGGAGACGAACACCGCGTCGGGGAACTCGCTGCGCAGCGCGGTCAGCGTGGTCGGGTCGGCGGCGTCGATCTTGTTGATCACCAGCACCTCCGGCGGCGCCGTGGCGTTCTCGGCACGGACGACGTCGTCGATCACGGTCCGCACGGTGGAGATCTGCTCCATCGGCAGCGGATCGGAGGCGTCGACCACGTGCAGCACGAGATCGGCGTCGACGACCTCCTCCAGCGTCGAGCGGAACGCCTCGACGAGCTGGGTCGGCAGGTGTCGGACGAAGCCGACGGTGTCGGTGAGCACGAGTTCGCGACCATCGTCGAGGGTGGCGCGACGGGTGGTCGGGTCGAGGGTGGCGAACAAGGCGTTCTGCACCAGCACACCGGCGCCGGTCATCGCGTTGATGAGGCTGGACTTGCCCGCGTTCGTGTACCCGGCGATGGTCACCGACGGCACCGACGAGTCACGGCGCCTGCTGCGCTTGGTGGTGCGCGAGGTCTTCATCTGCCGGATCTCACGACGCAGCTTGGCCATCCGCTCACGGATCCGCCGTCGATCGGTCTCGATCTTCGTCTCACCCGGTCCGCGCAGACCCACACCGCCGTTGCTGCCCGCTCGGCCACCGGCCTGCCGGGACATGGACTCACCCCAGCCGCGCAGCCGCGGGATCATGTACTCCATCTGCGCGAGGGCGACCTGAGCCTTGCCCTCACGGGACGTGGCGTGCTGGGCGAAGATGTCGAGGATCAGCGCGGTGCGGTCGATGACCTTGACCTTGACGACCTTCTCCAG
>NZ_JAEMTF010000243.1 GCF_016462415.1 Williamsia sp.
TGTCCGACATCGTCGACGGGTTGATCCGCCTGCCGCTGGCCATGCTCAAGGGTCGACGGAGCTGATCTCGTCTGCGCGTCAGCCGAAGTTGGCGGACTCCTGTACCCAGTGGAACCCGGTGCTGCGTAGCGGGAAATCGTCCAGTTTCTGACGGCGCAGCGTCATGGTGATGCGTTTTCCCCTCGACGTCCCATTTAGACGGATGGCGTCGGGCCCCTGCGGAACGACGGCGAAGTTCGTCTTCGGTTGCTCGAGTGCCACGCGATCGGGTCGCACGTCGGCCGGTGCGCCCACCAGCGAGCCGTCCATCCGTTGGATGGTCACAACGCCGGGTTGATCGACGATGAGCCGTTGCCAGCGGACGGGATCGGTGGTCAGGGGCGGGCGCGCCGCGCCGTCGACCGAGAACTCCGCCACCTTCCAGATGCCGTAGTGCGGTGGCTTCTCCCGGCCGTCGCCGTAGGTGTTCCACGTGTCCAGACCGACCACGACACAACCGATGACGACCCAGACGCCCAGGGCGAGCTGCACCCCGTGCGCGATGCGTTCGGCCCGACGTGAAGCGAACAAGCCGGGCCGGGACTCCCGGACGCTTGCCCGTCCCAGCACGAGGACACCGACGATGCGACGAACCTGCGGTGCGAGCAGGAACGCACTGATCATCAGCAGGTGCGCCGAGAGAATCTTCACCGGGACGTCGAACGTCATGTTGAGCAGGAAGACCTGCGTCATGCTGAACAGACTGAGCAGTGCTCCGGCGGTGGCGGTCCTCGGGATGAAGAGAAGAACGCCGGCTAGGACTTCCACGGAGCCCAGGATCATCTCGTAGGGGTGCGAGGATCCCGTCTGCAACCAGAGCACAGCCATGGGGGTCAGGGTGCCGAAGGGGCTCACCAGGGAGTCCAGCGACGGCGACGGCATCTGTGTCGGAATGAGCTTGGCGAAGCCGTAGGTGAGCATCTGCCCACCCAGGCAGAGTCGAAGGAACAGTGAGAACCACGTGACCAAGCGTGGGTATGCCGGTCGTCGGCGATCCAGGAGCGACCACACGACGGTCCCCGCCACAGCGGCGATCAGCAGGAAGCCGATCAGTACCCAGAACGCCGCCTGATCGCCGCTGCCGGACATCGCGTTGAAGCGAGCGTCGACGTCGAACACGGTGCGGCCGAACCATCGGGTCAGCGGTTGGATCGCCATCAGTTGCCACTGCAGCCAGTTCGCCGGTATGACCTGCGCCAGGACACCGGTGTAGGCGAGCAGGATCTGCGAGATGACGAGGCAGAAGGCGCCGAAATACAGCACACAGAACCGGAACGCGATGCGCACGGGCAGGGGCCACCGCGCGGGGACCTGCTGTTCGTCACTTGACACCGACGAGGATTCGCTGTTCATCGAGGCAATGTCTAGCGAGCCCCTAATTCGTTTGTCAAGCGAATTATCTACGGCACAGGGGAGACGAACCGCGTCAGATCGACGTTGCCGCCCGAGACGAGCAGCCCCACCC
>NZ_JAEMTF010000076.1 GCF_016462415.1 Williamsia sp.
GCCGATTCGTCGGGTGCGATCACCCTGGCGAGACCTGCGACATCGACCACACCATTCCGTTCGACCACGACAACCCGTCCGCGGGTGGCTGGACCGTGCGGATCAACCTGGGTCTCCTGTGCCGACTGCACCACCACGCCAAGACCACAGGACTGTGGCGAGCCGTCATGCACGACGACCGATCGATCACCTGGACCAACACCACGACCGGCGAACAATTCACCACATATCCCCGGCACTTCGAGAACTGATCGCGACTCGGTGTGGCAAAGCCCCGGTCAATTCGCCGGCATCGGGTTGGCTTCGTAGAACCTCAGATGAGCCTGCGCTGCGGCCGCCCAGGTCATCGACTCCGCAAGTCGACGTCCCGACGCGACACGATCGGCGTCGACGGTCACCGCGTCGGCCAGCGCACCCGCGAGCTGCGGCACGGTGGCTGCGTAGGAGACGCTGTCGCCGAACACCTCCCGCAGCACCGGCAGGTCCCGCGTGACCACCGGACGACCGGCGGCGAGCGCCTCCATCGCGGCCAGCCCGAAGCCCTCCTTGGTCGACGGGAACGCGAAGACGTCCGACGCCGCGACGAGTGCGGGCAACTCGTCGTCGTCGACCGTTCCCAACACCGTCGGCGTCACGTCCAGTTCGGCGCGCCGGCGGTCGAATTCGGCGCGATAGTCGCGGTAGTCGAACAGGGTCTCGCCGCCCGCGAACACCAATGACAGTTCGGGATGGGAATCGCGCATCAGTGCATACGCGTTGAGCAGATCGATGCTGCCCTTGCGTGGTTCGATACCCCCGACGGCCAGCACGTAGGGACCGAGCTCGGCCCGCCACCTGTCGCGACGGGATCGCGCGTCGTCGGAATCGGCGGCGGCGGCGGCGAACCGCTGCGCGGCAACGCCGTTGGGGATCACCTCGGGCTCGAATCCCCATCCCGCGGTGACCTCGGCCGCGACAGCACGGGATACGCAGATACGTGCGTACGGCGCGACGACGGCCTTCTCGTGACAGTCGGCCAGCACCGGCGTCGTGAACTCGTCGAGATGGTGAATGGTGCGGATGCACGGTCCCACGGCGTTGGCGCTGATGCAGTCCTGAGCATGGACGATGTCGTGCTCGCGGGGATCGAATGCGCGGCGCATGGTCTCGATCGAACGGACGATCCGGTCTGTGACCGTCTCGCCATCGACGGCCGGGAAGTCGATCAACCGCAGTGAGACGCGGGGATCCACGGAGCGGAAGAAGCCCGCGTCACCCGAGCGCGCGAGCGACCACACGGTGACCTCGGCCCCGGTTTCGGCGAGGGCCTCGGCCAACGCCAGGGTGTGGACGACCCCGCCACGCGGTTTCGTCGAGTAGGTGATCAGCGCGATCCGCATGGTGTGCCCCTCACAGTTCGACGCTCGGCACGGGGTCGAGCACGTAGGTCTCACCGCGACGTTCGCCGAGATGGTCGAGGACCCGGCGGGCGCGGGTGATCTCGGCCTCGACGTCGAGGGTCACCGTCGCCAGACCGCCCTTGGATCGGGTGGTGGCGAGGATCTCGCCGCCGGGGCCGACGACCTTGGCCTGGCCGAGGAAGCGCAGCGTGCCCATCACGCCGGTCTGGTTCGACGACACGAGGACGACCTGGTTCTCCGCGGCCCTGGCGGCGTCGTAGAGGTCGAACAGACGCGACTGCCGGTCGGCGGGCAGGCGGGACGCGCGGTCGGTGACGCTGGCCGGCCAGGCGGACAGGGCGGCGATGATGTGGGCTCCGTCCAGTGCGATGGTGCGGGCTGCCTCGGGGAACGTCTTGTCGTAGTCGATCAGCATCCCCATGCGGCCCACCGGACTGTCGAAGGCGGAGAACGAATCCCCGGCGGCGTACGCGAGCGCCTCCCCTGCCGGTTGGTGGACCTTTCGGTGGGTGCCGTGCACCCCGTCGCCACTCACGCAGATGGCCGAGTTGTAGGTACGCCCGTTCGACGCCTCGGCGTATCCGACGCAGACCGTCATGGCGCCGGCGGCGGCGATGATCGCTGCGATCTCGGGGCCGTCGGCATCGAGGGCCGACGGCAACTCCGCGACGTCGGGGGCGTTCAGGTCGCCGATGTACCCACCCAGAGAGGCGTCGGGGAAAACGAGCAGGTCGACACCGTCGCGTGCGGCGGCCTCGATGATGCCGACGGCCTTGGCGACGGCTCGATCGACGTCACGACCGAAGTGTGCCGCGACCGCGCCCACGGTGATCGGTGCCATGTCAGAAGACCCTACCGGGGCCGTTCAAAGGCGTTGTCGTTCATCTGAGTCGGCTCGTCACGCTCGCCCGAGACCGGTGACACCTGCGGTCACCGCCACCGTGGTGACCCCGTCCGGCCAACGCAGCCGCACACCGGGATCCGACGTCAGACGTCCGCAGTTAGCACCGACGACCCCGTCGGGAACCGGTTGCCCTGCATGGGGGTCCGACCGTTCGACGGCATCGGCGGTGAGCATCGCGAATCCGGGGAAACAGGTGAGCCACGAGCCCATCTCGACCGCCGCGGGCCGCGGGATGGACGCAACGTCGAGTTCGGCCCCGGCGCCGCAGGCCTCGGCCATCATGCCGGTGGTCCCGGCGATGCCGGCCATGCTGACGTCCTTCGCCGCCCGTGGCGACATCGCGGCGACCAGTCCGGTCATCGCGCGCAGGTCCGACCCGCTGCGCGTGCTCGTCGAGTCCCATTGGCGACCGTGGTGGCCGGGACGCCACGATCCGGTGAGGTCTGCGGTGAGGCGGATGGCGTCGCCCACCGAGGCGCCCCCCGCCCGCACCGGGGTGCGGGTGGACCCGAAGGCGGTGACCGCCAGTGACGCGGGAACCCCGATCTGGGTGTGCCCCCCGAGCACCGGCACACCCCACGCCTGCGACGCCTGCGCGATGCCACGGATGACGCGGGTCAGCAGGGACCGTGTCGGTGCACCCACCGCGTCGAGAAGGCCACTCGGCACGGCGCCCATGGCGCTGAGATCGTTGATGTTGACCAGGACCGAACACCAGCCGGCCCACTCCGGGTCACGTTCGACCATCGACGGGATGATCGCGTCGCAGGCCGCGATGATGTCGCTACCGGGCACCGGCACCCCGTCGTCCCCGCGGAAGCCGTCCGGGCCCAGACCTCCAGATTGCGCCCGGAGCGGATCGAGTACCTCGGCGAGAAACGATTTGGTGGCGTCGGCGACGTCCTGGATGCCGTGCAGTGGCCAGCGCATCGACCGGTGCGCGACCCCGCCGACGACGATCGCCCCGTGGCTCTCCCAGCCCAGCCGGGAGAACATCGGTCGGTGTCGCTCCTGCACGGTGGCGTCGAAACGAAGCACGCCGTGCGCCTGGGCGTGAGCACACGCGGCCCGGACCAGGGCCGGGCCGATGCCGGCGCTGTGCGCGACCGTGTCGACGACGAGGCGACTGCCGGTCCACCACCCGATGTCGGTGTCGGTGTGCGGCGCGAGGCGGACGCCGCCCAGGACCCCGCCGTCGGGCGCATGGGCCAGCAGCACCACCGTTCTCGGATCGTCGTCGATGCTGTCGAGATCACTGGTGGCGAAGATGCGTTGGTCGTCGACGAACGTCGACCGCCGTAGCCGGTGGTAGGCGTCGAGGTCGGCGCGCGACTCGGCGGGCCGGATGATGAACGACGACCGGTGCTCGGAATCGTTGCGGCGCCGTCCGGACAGGATCGACATCTCGGTGGTGGCCGTCGACAGGGTCAGCGCGTGATGGTCCACGGTGTCATCCCCCGACGTTCTGCAGCACGCTGCAGGCACCACACGCCGCACACCCGGCGTTCTGGTCGGCGCCGGCCATCCCCGAGAGTTGCAGGTGTTCGGCAACCCGTCGCGAGACCTTCTCCACCACGGCCGGATCCGGGGCACTGGCAGAGTCGACGTCGACCGCGAGCGTGCCGGGATGAGGTCGGAACGGGACCACGAACGGGTAGACGCCCATGTCGATCAGTTCTCGTGCGCCGTCGACGACATCGTCGGGGTCCTCGCCGAGGCCGATCAGCAGGTACGTCGACACCTGGTTACGGCCGAAGACGCGCACCGCCTCCCGCCAGGCCGCCCGGTACTCGTCCAGCGGCACCGTGGACTTACCGGGCATCCATCGACGCCGCACGTCGTCGTCGAGGGATTCGACGTGGATCCCGATCGACCGGGCACCCGCGTCGTACAGCTCGGTGATGGTCGCGAGATCGGCGGGCGGTTCGCACTGCACCTGGATCGGCAGGTCGGGAACCGCCGCGCGCACCGCGGCGACGCAGCGCGCGAGATGACGTGCGCCGCGGTCCCGTCCGGCCGAGGTGCCGGTGGTCATCACCATCTGCGTGACCCCGTCGAGGCGGACCGCGGCCTCGGCCACCTCGGCGAGCTCGGCCGGCTTCTTCACCGCGACCGTGGCACCGGAGCGCAACGACTCCTCGATGGAGCAGAACCGGCACCGCTGGTCGGCGTCGTACCGAATGCAGGTCTGCACCACCGTGGTGGCCAGTACGTCGCGGCCGTGGAGCTTGGCCAGCTTCTCGTATCGCACCCCGTCGTGCGTCGTCAGGTCGTAGAACCGTGGACGGTCGACCGCCTCGACGTCGAGTCCGGTGTCGACGCCGTCGAGCAGGACCCGATCACCGTCGAAGACGTAGGGACTGAGCGGGTTCCGCGGAATCGCGGCGTTGAGGCCGTCGATCACCAGGTGGCCGTCGTCGCTGGGACCGGCACCGGCGGTGCGTGTCACCGGCGGCCGGCCACGAACACCCAACAGCGCGAGGTCGACTCGGGTGGATACCGACATGGGGGTCTCCTAGACCATGTACGTGGAGTTGATGATGGCTCCCTTGCGTGCGTAGTGGATCAGCGCATCCTGCACGTCGAGGGGGTGGGCGGGGATGACGCCCTCGATCAGGTCCTCTTCGCGACCACCGTGCAGCGCCAGGCCGAATCGGCAGCAGTACACCGTGCCGCCCTCACCGATGAACGTCGCGAGCGAGTCGTTGATGTTCTGCTCGCCCGGGAACCCGGAGTCACCGGTGGTCGGGAAGCCGCGGGTGGCCAGGCAGTTGATCGCACCCGGTCCGTAGAAGTACAACGCCGACTCGAAGCCCTTGCGCAGCGCGCGGGTGGCCTGGAGGACGGCGACGAAGCTCACCGACGACTCGTGGGCGATCCCGTGCACCAGCGTGAAGTACGTCTCGCCGTCCTCGGCCTGATAGTCGGGGAACAGCTTGGTGCCGCCGTAGATGTTCGATCCCTTGGGCAGGGACGGGTGCGGGATCTCGGCGAGGGATTTCTTGATGTTCTCGGCGATGGTGTCGTCGATCTCGGTCATGGGTATGGTCCTCTCGTAGGTGGTCGATCTGAGTGGTTCTGTCGATTACATCGGTGTCGAATTACGTTGTGGTTGTTGACGGAATAACGCGCGGTTACGCAATCGCACTGGTGTTGCGGTCCTGTTTCGCGTCGTTCGTCTCGGCCGTTGCGAACGCACTGCGCCGCACCTTGCCGGCCGCGTTGCGCAGTGGTCGCCGGGCGACGTGCACCCGACCGGGTCGGCAGACGGCGCCCAGCTGACCGAGCGCGAAGTGTTCCACCTCCTCGGTGTCGACGTCGGAATCGGCGATGTCGAGGACCGCGGACACGGTCTGCGCACCGGAGTCGTCGCGCACGGCGTAGACGACCGCGTCCCGGACGGCGGGGTGGGCGACGATCGCCTGCTCCAGCCGTGCGGGGTAGACAACGCGTTCACCACATCGGATGGTGTCCGATCGACGGTCGACGACCGTGAGGAAGCCGTCGTCATCGACGAACCCCATGTCGCCCAACGTGTCCCACCCATCCGGGGTCCGCTGCGAGCGGTGACCGACGTAGGCGTAGCGGGCGCCGCCGGCACGACGCATCCAGATCTGGCCGGTGGTGCCCGGCCCCACCACCGAGCCGTCGTCGGCGCGGATCGACACCTCGGTGCCGCCGATGGGTCGACCGACGCTACCCGGATGGTCCAGCCAGTCCGGACCGTCGATCATGGTGAGTCCGTTGGACTCGCTGCCCGCGTAGACCTCGTGTACGCGTTCGGGTCCGAGCCAGTCGATCAGGGCGCGCTTGTCGCCCTCGGGACACGGCGCACCCATGTGCAGTACCGAGCGGATCGTCGAGGTGTCGGCGGCGGCGAGATCCGCGGTCGGCAGTCGTATCAGTCGATGGATCATGCTCGGCGACAACAACGCCCAGGTGATCCCGCTGCGGCCGACGATGTCGACGAACGCGTGCTCGTCGAATTCGTCGGCCAGCACCAACCGGTGGTCGGTCATCAGGCCCCGGAACGCATAGGTGAACGTCGCCGAGTGCCACAGCGGACCGCAGACCAGCTGTACAGCCCGACTCGGCAGGAACGGCGCGACATCGGCGGCGGGATCGAACCGCGCTGCAGCGGTGCTCCGGATGACCTTCGCCCGGCCCGTGCTGCCCGACGACGTCGACGCCTTCCAGCACGACGCCGACGCGTCGGGCAACACGCCGTCGGAGATCGAGCGATCGGGCCGATGTCCCGCGGGGACCCATCCGATGGTGGGGTCACCGGGTCGGGCGCCAACGGCCAGCGCGGGTCGGTCGAGTTCCTCGATGGCACGCCGTTCCGATCGCGCCATGTCCGGGTCCATCGGCTGTGGCGTGGCACCGAGCTTCCAGACGGCCGTGCAGGCGATGACGAACTCGACGCAGTTCGGCAGTGCGATCGTCACCAGGTCGTTCTCGCCGACACCGCGTTCCCGGTAGTCGCGGGCCAGTCGGTTCCCCGCACGATCGAGGTCGGTGGCGGTCAGGGCGCACCGGCCGTCGACCCCACTGACCACGGGGTGGTCCGGGTCCGCGACCGCCCGTGCGGTGATCAGGCGCGAGATCGATTGTCGAGCCACCGGTTCAGCCGCCGACCGCGAGGCGTAGGCCGCCGCCGGCGCCACGCATCCGATCGATGATCGTCTCGGCTATGTGGCGTGCGTCGTCGTCGATGCCGAGGAAACGGCCCGAACCCCAGGTGTGCATCCACGGCAGACCGATGAACGAGAGTCCGGAGACCCCCGTGACACCGCGGGTCTGCATCGGTCGGCCACCACCGTCGAAGGCGCTCGCCTCGATCCACCGGTAGTCCGGTCGGTACCCGATGGCCCAGATGATGGTGGTGATGCCGGCCGCGGCCAGGTCGAGTGTCTCGGGGTCGGTCGACGGACGCCACACCGGCTCGTACCGCGACGCCGGCGGGGCGTCGATGCCATTGCGCGCGATGTGGGCGTCGATGTCGGCGCAGATGGAGTTGTAGACCGAATCGGCCTTGTCCAGCGAGCTGGTCAGGGTCGGGGCGAAGGTGAGACCGGTGTCGCGCCCGTCGGTGAGGGTCCCGTACAGCGACATCCCCTCGAGCGCGAACGCACGCAGGTCGACGTCACGCCCGCCGTCGCGCCCGGTGACGTAGTGGTTCGTCTTCTCGCGAGCGGCCTTACCGCCCGGGTACTGCTGTGCCGGGGTCTCGTAGAGGCCCATGTCGGCGAGCCACGTCATGCAGTCACGACCGCGGTAGAACCGAGCCACGCGCGGCGCGGTGCCGATGGCCAGGTGGACCGACCGGCCCTCGAGGTGCAGGTCCTCGGCGATCTGCGCGCCGGACTGACCCGAACCGACCACCAGCACGGCGCCGTCGGCGAGTTGATCGGCGTTGCGGTATTCCTCGGAGTGCAGCTGATGGATCGCGGGATCGAGGGTCGGCGCGAAGGTCGGGACGACCGGGATCGGATAGCCTCCGGTCGCGACGACGACCTCGTCGCAGGTGAGGACCTCCGGTCCCTGCTCCCCCTCGGTCATGAGCTCGAAGCCGCCGTCTTCGCCGTGCGAGAGGCGCGTCACCCGGGTTCCGGTCCGCAGCGGCGCCGAGAAGGTGTCGAGCCAGCCGTTCAGCCACTCGACCACCTCGTCGCGGGTCATGAAGCCGTCCGGGTCATCGCCGTCGTAGGCGTATCCCGGCAGTCGACAGTGCCAGTTGGGGGTGACGAGGGTGAAGTTGTCCCAGCGGGTGTCGGCCCACTGGTGCATCGGTGTCCCCGCTTCGAGGACGAGGTGGTCGATGTCGTTGGCGCCGAGGTACCAGCTGACCGAGAGGCCGGCCTGGCCGCCGCCGATGACGATGACGGGGATGTGGGTGGGGTCGTCTGAGGGGACGGGAGCTGTTGTGCTCATGGGAGTCTCTACTCGCTGGGAGGAGTTGTTCGCGGACGGTGGGTTCTAGAGGGGCGGATGCATGGACACGATGTCGACGTGTGCGTCCGCCGGATAACGCGCTGCGCTGGAGGTGATCTGGTGTGTCGTTGCGGCAGCTGACGTGCAGGCGAAGCCGTACTTCGCGCGTACGCGATCACTGGCCTCGGACAAAGCGGTGGTGGAACGGTCGATGAACTCGGCGACGGTGTAGCTGCCACCGACGGTGAGATGGTCGTGCATCACCAGGGAGGGTGAGTAACAGTTCTCCACCGTGCCGTCGGGCCACCGCACCTCGAAGGTCATCTCAGGCACGGGCCAACCCGTTCCACGCGGCGGTGTGCTCGGCGTCGGTCAGTGCACCGTAGACGTCGGGACGACGATCGCGGAGGTGGAACATGCCGCCGCGCATCGCGCGGAAGGTGCCCTCGATGTCGACCTCGGCCACCGCCATGCCGCTGCCGAGCAGCGTGGTCGCGAGGATGTTCCCGCCGGGATCGACCACCTTCGCGTTGCCGACGTAGTTGAGCGAGCCGAAGGTGCCCGACTGGTTCGACGCCACCCAGAACACCTGGTTGTCCAGCGCCCGGGCCATGTCGAACAGGTTGAAGCGGTAGGTCCAGCGGTCCTCCTGCAGATCGGTCGCCGTCGCGGTCCGCGCGGCCGGCCACGCCGAGAGGCTGGCGATGATCTCGGCGCCGTCGAGCGCCATCGACCGGGCGGCCTCGGGAAAGGCCTTGTCGTAACAGATCTGGAGACCGACGCGTCCGACCGGGGTGTCGAAGACCGGGTACTCCGAGCCGGCCGAGTACGACATGTTCTCGCCGAGCGGCTGATGCACCTTGCGGTAGCTCCCGTAGATCCGGTGGCCGTCGAGCACCGCCGCGGCGTTGTACCGCGTCTCACCGTCACGATCCAACTCGCAGAAGCCGATGGCGACGACGAGGTCGCCGACGATCTCCTGCACCCTGCGGATCTCCGGTCCGTCGAGCGAGATGGCCGGGGGCAGTGAGCGATCGGTGTTCTTGACCGTGTCACCGTGGTTGCCCAGCGACGACAGGTACCCGCCGATCGCCGCCTCGGGGAAGACGAGGAACTCGACCCCCTTCTCTCGGGCCTGCGCGGTGAGCGTCTGGATCAGGGCATAATTCTGGTCGAGGTCGCGGGTGAAGTTGGCGGCGACCGCTGCGATGGTTGGCATCGGATGTCCTTCGGTGGGGTCGATTCGTTCTCAAGACCCAGTTCACGCCCGAGGTGTTTCCCGATGGTTACGCGGAGAACAATGCCGTGGGTCATTGACCTCACGCCGTTCACATGCGCGAAATATGCAGTGCGCGATCAGCTCTGGTCGAACGCCTCGACGATCGCGGTGGCGGCGAGCGCCGGAGTCAGCGTGCCCGACCGGACCTCCTGCTCGACCCGCCTACGGGTGGCCCGCACGGTCGGGTCGGTGTCGAGGCGATGCATGAGCTGGTCGTTGACCATGGCCCACATCCAGTCGACCTGCTGCTGAGCTCGGCGCGACTCGAAGCGCCCGGCGTCGGCGAGCACCTTCTTGTGTCGCAGCACCGTCTGCCAGAACTCGTCCACGCCGACGTTCTCCAGCGCGCTCATCGTCAACACCGGGGGCAGCCACAGGGCGTCGTGCGGGTAGAGCAGCCGGATCGCGCCACCGAGTTCGCGGGCAGCCGAGCGAGCCTCACGTTCGTGCTTGCCGTCGGCCTTGTTGACCACGACGATGTCGGCGAGTTCGAGGACGCCCTTCTTGATGCCCTGCAACGAGTCGCCGGTGCGCGCGAGGGTGAGGAAGCAGAAGCTGTCGACCATGTTGGCGACGGTCACCTCCGACTGACCGACCCCGACGGTCTCGACCAGCACGACATCGAAGCCGGCGGCCTCGAGCAACACGATGGTCTCCCGGGTGGCCTTGGCCACACCGCCGAGTGTCCCCGACGTCGGCGACGGCCGGATGTAGGCCTGCGGTGCGACCGACAGGCGACCCATGCGGGTCTTGTCCCCCAGGATCGAGCCACCGGTACGCGTCGACGACGGATCCACGGCGAGCACGGCCACCTTGTGGCCCTGCTCGATCAGGTACATCCCGAGCGCCTCGATCGCGGTGGACTTACCGACGCCGGGGACACCGGTGATGCCGACGCGATAGGAGCGCCCGGAGTCCGGGGTGAGGTCGAGCAGCAGTTCCTGGGCCAGGGCTCGATGATCGGCACGTGTCGACTCGATCAGGGTGATCGCGCGCGCGAGCTGAGGTCGGTTGTCCGCTCGGACCGCCCCGGCCAGAGCCGTCGGGTCGATGGGTTGACGTGGCATCAGATGGTGGTCGGACTCACTGCACTGCCGGGTCCGCGGGGGCTGCGCCCGGGAGGTCGTGGCCCAGCTCGACGGCGAGCTTGGAGATGAGTTCCACCGCGCTGTCGGCGATGACTGTCCCCGGCGGGAAGATCGCGGCCGCACCCGCCGCGTACAGCTCCTCGAAATCGCCGGGCGGGATCACGCCACCGACCACGATCATGATGTCCTCGCGGCCGACCGCGGCGAGCGCCGCCTTGAGGGCGGGCACCAGGGTCAGGTGGCCGGCGGCGAGCGAACTCACGCCCACCACGTGCACGTCGTTGTCCGCCGCCTGCTGTGCGACCTCGTCCGGCGTCTGGAAGAGCGGGCCCACGTCCACGTCGAAGCCGAGGTCGGCGAAGGCGGTCGCGATCACCTTCTGTCCGCGGTCGTGACCGTCCTGGCCCATCTTGGCGACGAGAACACGGGGACGGCGTCCCTCCGCCTCGGCGAACTGGTGCACGATCTCGATCGCCGCGTCGATGTTGCTCACCTGTCCCGCCTCGTCCCGGTACACCCCGCTGATGGTCTTGATCTCGGCCTGATGCCGACCGTAGACCTTCTCCATCGCCTCCGAGATCTCACCGACCGTCGCCTGGTGCCGGGCGGCCTCGATGGCCAGCGCCATCAGGTTGTTCGCCATCCCTCCGGACGTGTCGGCGGCGGCCCGGGAGAGATCGGCCAACGCGGCCTCGACCGCCGCGGAATCGCGAGACGCCTTGAGTGAGGCGAGCTTCTCGAGCTGCTCGGCCTGTACGCGGCTGTTCTCGACCTTGAGGACCTCGACCTCCTGGTCGGAGTCGACGCGGTACTTGTTGATGCCGATGACGGGCTGACGCCCCGAGTCGATGCGCGCCTGGGTGCGGGCGGCGGCCTCCTCGATGCGCAGCTTGGGGATGCCCTCGTTGATGGCCTGTGCCATGCCGCCGGCCTCCTCGACCTCGGCGATGTGCTCGCGGGTGCGCTGGGCGAGCTGGTGGGTCAGCCATTCCACGTAGTACGAACCGCCCCACGGGTCGATGGGCCGCGTCGTACCCGACTCCTGCTGCAACAGCAGCTGGGTGTTGCGCGCGATGCGCGCGGAGAAATCGGTGGGCAGTGCGAGCGCCTCGTCGAGGGCGTTGGTGTGCAGCGACTGGGTGTGCCCCTGGGTGGCGGCCATCGCCTCGATACAGGTGCGGGCCACGTTGTTGAACGGGTCCTGCGCGGTCAGTGACCACCCCGAGGTCTGCGAGTGCGTACGCAGCGAGCGAGATTTCGGGTTCTTCGGCTCGAACTGGGCGACGAGCTCACTCCAGATGAGCCGGGCGGCACGGAGTTTGGCGACCTCCATGAAGAAGTTCATCCCGATGCCCCAGAAGAACGACAGCCGGGGCGCGAACGAGTCGATGTCCATGCCCGCGGCCAGTCCGGCGCGGATGTACTCGACACCGTCGGCGAGGGTGTAGGCCAGCTCGAGATCGGCTGTGGCACCGGCTTCCTGGATGTGGTAGCCGGAGATCGAGATCGAGTTGTACCTCGGCATCCGCTCGCTGGTGTAGGCGAAGATGTCGGAGATGATCCGCATCGACGGCTTCGGCGGGTAGATGTAGGTGTTGCGGACCATGAACTCTTTGAGGATGTCGTTCTGGATCGTCCCGGCCAGCTTCTCCGGTCCGACACCCTGCTCTTCGGCGGCGGCCACATAGAGCGCGAGGATCGGCAGCACGGCGCCGTTCATGGTCATCGACACCGACACCGAACCCAGGTCGATGCCGTCGAAGAGCTGACGCATGTCGAGGATCGAGTCGATCGCGACGCCCGCCATCCCGACATCGCCCTGCACCCGCGGGTGGTCGGAGTCGTAGCCGCGGTGGGTCGCCAGATCGAAGGCGACCGACAGACCCTTCTGCCCGGCGGCGAGATTGCGGCGGTAGAAGGCGTTCGACTCCGCGGCGGTGGAGAACCCGGCGTACTGCCGGATGGTCCACGGCTGGTTGACGTACATGGTCGGGTACGGACCGCGCAGGAAAGGCGCCGCGCCGGGGACGGAGTCCAGCGGGTACGGGTGCTCGCCGGCGTCGTCGGTCACCGCGTCGCGGTCGGACCGACCGAACACCGGGCCGACCTCGATCTGCTCGGGTGTGGTCCAGACCGCCTCGGGGTCGGCCGAGGTGGCGGCGGGTGCGCCGGCGTCCGGCGGGGTCTCGGGGTCGAGCGCGACGTCGGCGAAGGTGGCGATCGTGGATCGGGTGGTGGTCACCGCGCGTCCTATCGGTTGGCGGCCCCGGCGCCCGAACGGGCACCGACACCGAGGAGTTGCTGGAGAGACGTCAGGGTGTCGATCGCATCGACACCGATACCGACGAAGTCGTCGGGGGCGGGCGCATCCGACGGCCACGCCGAGGCCGGTCCGGCGACGTGGATCGTCGTCACCCCGGCGCTGCGCAACGCGTCGAGCGCGGCAGCCCCCTCCTCGCGATAGCGGGGGTTGGCGGCACACAGGACGGCGACCGACGGATCGCCGGCCGCGGCCACCGCGTCGGCGACCTGATCAGGGCGCAGCGGACCGGGGTTGACCGCGGCGATCCCGCCCGCCGCCAACAGGTTGGCGACGAACGTGGTGCGGCCGTTGTGCTCGGCCACCGGACCGAGCGGCACCAGCACGACCGAGGGGCGGGCGCCGACGTCGGCGAGCGTCCGGTCGGAGGCGTCGCGCAGTTCTTCGAACTGGTGGGCCGTACGGACGAGGTTGGGCGGTGCGGAGGCGACCGGCGTGGTCGCCGACGTCGCGGAATCCGCTGTGACGAGCGGTCGCTCGTCGAGGTTCGGGAACTCGCTGATCCCGGTCAGCGGGACGGTGCGGTGGGCGACGGCCCGGTCACGCTCGGCGAGCGACTCGGCGATCTGTTCGGCGATGAACCCGCCGTCGAGCGCAGCCCGGTAGCCGCCGAGCCCCTCCACGGTCTGGAACAGGGCCCACGCCGCGTGCGCGACCTCGTCGGTGAGCGATTCGACGAACCAGGAGCCGCCGGCCGGATCGAGCACCCGACCGAGGTTCGACTCCTCCAGCAGGAGCAGTTGGGTGTTGCGGGCCATGCGTCGGGAGAAGGCGGGGCTCGACGTGCGTGCCTCGAGCGGCAGGGCGGCGTCGAAGCCGAGCACGGTCACCTGGTCGGCTCCGCCCACCCCGGCCCCGAACGCGGCCACGGTCGATCGCAACATGTTCACCCACGCGTCGCGCTGGGAGAACATCCCGATGGTGGTGATGGCGTGGGTGAGTGCGCCACCGGCGCCCGGCGCACCGACCACGTCGGCGACGCGCGCCCAGAGTCGGCGCAGCGCGCGGAATTTCGCGATCGAGAGGAACTGGTCGTCGGATGCGCCGAGGGCGAAGGTGAGCTGTCCCAGTGCCTGCTCGGGCGACAGCCCGGAGTCGGTGAGGGCGCGGAGGTAGTCGACGCCGGCGGCGACGGAGAACGCCAGTTCCGCGACGTCGGTGGCGCCGGCCGCGGCGAAGTCGGTCCCGTCGACGCGCAGTGCGCGTGCACGGGTCCCGGCCCGGTGGGCGATCTCGACGGCGGCCGCGAGGTCGACGTCGGGGCGTGTCGAGTACGCCGAGGTGAGCGGGGCGAGTCCGAGGCTGATGACGGTGGACGCGGTGGGTCGGTGGTCGTCGGGCAGCAGCTCGAGCAACGCGTCGGCTGCGGCGACGCCGTCGACACCGGCGTCCACCGTGACCGGCACCAGATCGAACAGGACACCGTCGAGAGCCGCCGGTAGGTCGTCGAGGGCGATCCCGTCGGCCCCGACCGAGAGCCACAGCCCGCTGGCGCCGTTCTCCAGGGCATCGATGATGGCGTCGTTGATCGCACCCGGGTCACGTGGCGAGCCCGGATCGCCGAAACGCTCGGTGACACGCCAGCCCATGATCGGGTCGCGGTCGGCGTCACTGCCCCGCACGAACGGGAACTCCCCCGGCAGGGACGGCTCGGGGAGCTCGTCGCGGCGGGTGTAGAGCGGCTTGACGGTCAGCGAACCCGGCAGGCTCGTCGACAGGAGCTCCTCGGGACTGCCCGGCAGTTCGTCGGCCGACACCCGGCGCGACTTCGCGAGAACCGCGGCGGCCGATTCCGACCACCGCTGGTACGCGTCCTGCAGTGCGGAGCCGGCGTCCGCTTTCGGGGTGTGACCGTCGGACATCGCGCCTGCCTTCCTCGCCCGAACCCGCCGCAGCGTGAGGACGTTTTCGAGGGCGATCTGCCCGGCGGTCTATCGGTGAACCGACACTAGCCGATCGATCGCTCGGGCCGTCACCCCGGCAGTGCGATCCACGCCACACCACGGCCGGGTTCGTATGCTCGACGACGTGACCGGACCCGAACGACCCGACGACGCGGTCGACACCTCTCCGGTGCGCACCCTGGTGACCGCGGCACTGGCCGGACTGGTCGTCATCGCGGTGATCGCGCTGGCCTACGTGGTCCCGCTGCCGTCGGTCGGATACCTGCGGACCTGGGCGGACTCGGTCGGCCCGGGGTTCGTCCTCCTGTTCTTCTGCGCCTACGCACTCGTCACCGTCGGCCCCATCCCCCGCACTGCGTTCACCGTGTCGTCGGGTCTCCTGTTCGGACCGGTCGTGGGTTTCGCAGGCGCGATGGTCGCCTCGACCGTCGCCGCGGCCCTCGCCTTCGTGCTGGCGCGCCGACTCGGGCGCAGCCGTGTCCAGGGGCTCCTGGACCGCCCGGTCGTCGCCGGCATCGAACAGCGGCTCCGTCGCCGCGGATGGTTGGCCGTGGGGTCCCTGCGTCTGATCGCGGCCTGCCCGTTCTCGGTCGTCAACTACTGCTCGGGCCTGTCGTCGGTGCCCCTGCGGTCGTACCTGGTGGGATCGGTGGTCGGCATGGCGCCGGGAACCGCGTCCATCGTTTTCGTCGGGGACGCGCTGACCGGACGGTTGAACCCGATCACCCTGGCGTTCAGCGCCACGTTCTTCCTGGTGGGTATCGGGGGTCTGGCCGCCGACATCGCGCTGGACAGACGCGGTGGGGCCGCGTCGCCGGAGCCTGCCGCAGCGGACCACTCCGCTCCCGCGATCAAGCCTTGAAGCTGGATTCTTCTCGATAAAGGGTTCATACTTGATTTCTTCAGATCAAGTCTCAGACCTTACGGAGGTTTCGGTGTTCGTGATGACCGTGGACCAACGGAAGAGTCGTCGTGACATCGACCGTGTCGGGGCCGTCCTCGACGTGCTCTCCGGTGCGAGCACCGTCCGGCCTTTCGAACGCACGGCCGGCGACGAGATCCAGGGCGTCCTCGACGACCCCGCCGAGGTCACCCGCCTCATCGCGGAGTTGGTCCGAACCGGTCACTGGAGTGTCGGCGTCGGAACCGGTCCGGTGGACACCCCGCTGCCGCGCACCACCCGCGCCGGGCGGGGCCCGGCATTCGAGTACGCACGAGAGGCGGTGGACGGGGCCAAACGGTCCCGGGTCCCGGTCGCCGTGCGCGGACCGGGCGAGGATCGATGCCGGCACGCTCAGACCGCCGCCCGACTGCTCGGGGACCTCGTGCTCGGACGCAGCGAACCCGGTGCCGACGCGGTGGACGCGATGCGCGCGGCGCCCAATCAGTCGGAGGCTGCTGCCACACTCGGCATCACCCCCCAGGCGATGTCGCAACGACTGCGCAGCGCGCGGTGGGACATCGACGCGGACACCCGCGCACTGGTCACCGAGATGTTGGCCAGAACGCAGACTTCAGGACAGGAGCCGACCGGATGACGACCACCGCCATCGCGCTGCTCGTGGCGCTCGCGGTGCTGCCCGCGGTACTGCACCCGATCTCTCGCAGGCACCGGGTGACCCCGGTGCTGTTCGCGGCCACGGCGACACTGATGCTGTTGGCCGCGGCCGCGATCGTTGCCGGCATCGCCGGACCGGCTGACGGTGTGGGGGCTCGAATCGCCCAGTGCGCGGCGGTCATCGCCGCGGTGACCGGCGGCGGCGCGGTGGTCCGCTCGGTCCTCGTCCTCGGTGGTGTCGACCCGTGGAGGTCGGACACCCCGATGTCCACCGACGCGTCGATGTCCCCCGAATCGGCGCCCGACGACCCCGATTCGACGGAATCGCTTGCCGCACCGCCGCTGCGCGGTGGCCGCGTCATCGGTTTCCTGGAGCGTGGTGCGGTCGCGGTCACGCTCATCCTCGGCTGGCCCGAAGGGCTCGCGATCATCCTCGCGGTCAAGGGACTCGCCCGGTATCCCGAACTCCGCGAGGCGCACGCCGGTGAACAGTTCATCATCGGCACGTTCGGGTCGGTGCTCTACGCCGTCGCCGTGGCGGGCACCGCACATCTGATCGTCAGCTGATCTCCAACCGTCGACCCGACCCGGGCTGACTCAGGGGCGGTCGGTGTCCTCGCCCGGTTCGATCTCGCCCTGCTCGGCGGCGGGGTACCCGCGGTCGCGACCACCGAGAACCGTCTCTGGAGTGGACGACTGCGACCGCGACGTGAGTGGCTCGGCAACGGGCTTGCGGGCCACGGCCTCGGCTTCGGCGACCGCCTGCGCGACCTTCGGGTCCGATGTGAGGTCGAACCAGTCCTCCACCTCGGAATCGTCGACCACCGGCGGCTCGTCGGTGTCGGACGACTCGTAGCGGAAGATACCGTCGTCTCCCTGGGCACCAAAGGATTTCGCGAATCCCTGGAGTGCCGAGCCGAAGTCGGAAGGCACCACCCAGACCGAGTTGCCTTCTCCGGCGGCCATCTCCGGCAGTTTCTGGAGGTACTGGTAGGCCAGTAGTTCCGGCGTCGGCTTGCCTGCCTTGATGGCGGCGAACACCTTCTCGATCGACTTCGCCTCGCCCTGCGCGTAGAGGAACTGTGCGGCGCGTTCGCCCTGCGCTCGCAAGATCTGCGACTGGCGATCGGCCTCGGCGGTCAGGATCGCCGCCTGCTTGGCGCCCTCGGCGGAGAGGATCTGACTCTGCTTGTTGCCCTCGGCGGTCTTGATCGAGGACTCCCGCTGGCCCTCCGCGGTGAGGATCATCGCGCGCTTCTCGCGGTCGGCCTTCATCTGCTTCTCCATCGACTCCTGGATCGACGGCGGCGGCATGATGCTCTTGAGCTCGACGCGGGCGACCCGGAGTCCCCACCGGCCGGTGGCCTCGTCGAGGACGCCACGCAGCTGGGCATTGATGGAATCACGCGAGGTGAGGGTCTCCTCGAGCGTCATGCCACCGACCACGTTGCGCAGCGTCGTGGTCGCGAGCTGCTCCACACCGATGATGTAGTCGTTGATCTCGTAGACCGCCGACTGCGGCACGGTCACCTGGAAGTACACGACGGTGTCGATGGACAGCGTCAGGTTGTCCTCGGTGATGACCGGCTGGGGTGGGAACGAGACGACCTGCTCGCGCAGGTCGACCCGCGCACGGATGCGATCGACGAACGGGATGAGCAGCGTCAGCTGCCCCGACACCGTCTTGGTGTAGCGACCCAGTCGCTCGATCACGGCGGCCTCGGCCTGCGGTATCAACGCAACCGAGCGGAACAGGATGATGAACGCCAGCAGAACCAGCACCACCACCACGACTAGTCCGGCAATCATCAGCGCACCTATCCCTTCCACACGACCGCGGTAGCTCCGTCGATCGCCATGACCATCACGTCCTGGCCTGTCTCGTACACGTCGGCGTCGTGCATGGCCCGTGCCGACCAGGTGTCCCCGTCGAGTCGGACCTGTCCACCCCGCGAGCTGACCTCGGCAGTCACCACCGCGGTCTTCCCTTGCAGCGCTTCGGCATTGGTGGCAAGTGCCGGCCGGCGCATGAGATGCCGCTTGGCCACGGGACGAGCCGCGGTCAGCAGGAGCACCGATACCACGGCGAACACGACGCCGTCGAGTGCGATCGGCAGGTCGAAGAACAGTGCGCTCCCGGACGCGGCGAGTGCACCACCTGCCAACATGAGCAGGATCAGTTCACCGCTGAGGGCCTCGACGCCCACGAGTACGAGCGCCGCGGCCAACCACACCAGAGCCGCCATGGCTCCATAGTGCCAGAATTCGGCATTCTGCCGGTTGATCCGTACAGGTCCCTCAGGGCTGCCGGTCCTCGCCGGCGGTGACGAAATCGATGAGTTCTTCGACGCTGCGCATCAGTTCGACGCGGATGTCGCGGTAGTCGTGCACCCGGCCGTAGATGCGTCGCCATCCGTCTTTCGGTGTGCCCCAGCCCAATCGACGGCACACCCCGGCCTTCCACTCCTCACCGCGCGGTACCCGCGGCCACTCGGTGATGCCCATCCGGTCGGGTTTGACCGCTTCCCAGACGTCGATGAAGGGATGTCCGCAGACGAGGACGTCCGGCCCGACCTCGGCGGTCAGACGGGACTCCTTCGAGTTCGCGACGAGGTGGTCGACCAGCACGCCGGCACGACGGTGCGGGGCGGGCGCGAACTCGTCGAGCACGGCCGAGAGGTTGTCGAGTCCGTCGAGGCTCTCCACCACGACGCCCTCGGCGCGCAGGTCGTCGCCCCAGACCCGCTCGACGAGCGCCGCGTCGTGGACGCCCTCGACGAACAGTCGACTCGCCCGTGCGGTCCGCGCCCGTCGTGTGGGTGCCGCCACGGACCCGGAAGCGGTCAGGGTGCGGCCTGCGACCGGGGCCGCGACGGGGCGGGTCAGCGTCACCGTGGCGCCGTCGATCAGGAACGCCGACGGCCGCATCCCGAAGATCCGGGTGGCGCCCCTGCGGTCCTCGAGGCGGA
Organism: Williamsia sp.; assembly: GCF_016462415.1. Taxonomy (GTDB): domain Bacteria; phylum Actinomycetota; class Actinomycetes; order Mycobacteriales; family Mycobacteriaceae; genus Williamsia_A. The sequence continues at coordinate 19,357 of NZ_JAEMTF010000076.1, forward strand.
CGTAGTCGCCGTCGTAGCCCTTCTCGAACCCCACGACCGCGCCGCAGAAACCGCTCGCCGCATCCTCGACCACGGTTCCGGGGTCGGCGGGTACCTCGGGGACGACCGGTCGGCGCCGGTGCCCGCCACCGGCGAGGACGTCGGTTCCGTACGGGTCGCTGCCGGAGAATGCGCTCACCGGAACCACCGTAGAGATCCGCGCCGGGCCGATCGCGGAGCCACGCCGAGGGTGTCGATGCAGTGGCGGTGAATCCGGTGCGGGTCGGGACGGACCGCTATCGTGGCGATCGATGACCGAGACCACCCACCAGCCGCCGACCGGCAGCCTCCGCGCCCTCACCAGCCTCGCCACGTGGGGTGCTCTGTGGCGCAGCGGGCAGTGCGCCCCCGACGACATCGTCGACGCGCTGTCCGACGCCGCCGACAGCCACCGCATCACCGCGGCCGACCCCGCGGCGGCACAGGCGCTGTCGCTGGGCGCTGCCGAGACCGGCACCGGGAGCCTGCTGCGGATGATCCGCAACTCACGGTGCATCCGACTGCTCATGCCCTCGCCGGGTGACACCTGCGGGATCGTGGCGTCACCCGCCCTGCGCGGCGCACTCGACACCGGCGAGATCCTGGTGCTGTGGCCGAGGGGGTCCGAGACCGACGGCGACGAGGCCTACGGGCTCGTCGCGCGGACGGTCGCGACGGACACGGTCACCTGGACCGCGCATCACCTGGGCCGGGTCGTCCCCCGGCCTGTCGAGAGCCTGGCGAGCGTCGAATACGACCTGCGGCAGGGCATCCGATCGGCCGCAGAACTGTTCACACAGCTGGGATCGATGGACACGCCGGCGAGCGCGGCGGGTGCGCCGGACCTTCGGACCAGGCTGACCGAACTCACCGCGCGATCACACATCGACCTGCCGCCGCACACCTCCGAGCGCGTCATCCGCGTGATCGATCAGGCGACCCAGGTGGCGGCGATCGTCGACCTGGTGCTCGAACGGACTCCCGCATTCGGGCTGACGTCGGGGGCCCAGTCGAGCGGCGATCACGCGGTGGAGCGGCTGCGGTCGCTGACGCGGATGGCGCGGATGACCGCGGTCAACACGATCATCAGCGAATCCGAGCAGAGCCTCCACTAGCGGCGGGCGAGCAGCCCGGATGTGACCGGAGTCAGGCGGCCGGTCGTGAGGGGCGCTGTGACACACAGCAACCCACGGCGCAGCGGGCGCCGTTCTCGGTACAGCCCATCCCCGCGGCGTCGGTGTCGAGTCCCTGCAGCTGCGCCGAGATCAACGCGACGATCATGTCGGTGAACCGCGGGTCGACACCGACCGTCCCCGCACGTTCCATCGGCAGGTCGAGCCGCTCGGCGACCTCCACCGCCTCGGTGTCGAGATCCCAGACCACCTCGAGGTGGTCGG
>NZ_JAEMTF010000077.1:0-17326 GCF_016462415.1 Williamsia sp.
GTAGCCCCGACGGGATTCGAACCCGCGCTACCGCCTTGAGAGGGCGGCGTCCTAGGCCGCTAGACGACGGGGCCAGGAACTTCATCTGTGTCGAACTCAGTCGCGCATTCTCGGGAGAATTTGCAACCTCGCCAGATTACTCGGCAGACGATCCAGAACCAAAATCGATTCCGCTCATCACTGCTCGACGCTGGGGTACCAGGACTCGAACCTAGAACGACGGTACCAGAAACCGCTGTGTTGCCAATTACACCATACCCCAAGGTAGGGCTCCCGCTGCCGATCTCCGCCAGCGAAAAGCGCCGAGAAGTAGACTAGCAAAGAGCTCGTCGGGAACCGCAAACCCGCAGCTCAGGCGTTAGTTTTGCAGTACTTCTCCCGCGCCGCGCGCAGTCGGGCGACGGTGCTGTCGCGGCCGAGCAGCTCGATCGACTCGAACAGCGGCGGACTGATGTGCGATCCGGTGACGGCCACCCGGACCGGACCGAACGCCTTGCGGGGCTTGAGTTCGAGACCGTCGACGAGAGCCTCTTTCAGCGCTGTCTCGATCGCCTCGGTGGTCCACTCCCCCACATCCGAGATCGCGGTGATCGCGGCGTCGACGACCGGTCCGGCGTCGGCGCCGAGGTTCTTGGCCGCGGCACCGGGGTCGATCGTGAGGTCGGCGTCGGAGGTGTAGAGGAACGACATGAGCCCCCATGCGTCACCGAGCACCTGGATCCGCGTCTGCACCAGATCGGCGATGACCGGGAACGACGAGGTGTCGGCGGTGGCCGCCAGCAGCCCCCGGTCGACGAGGTAGGCGCTCAGGCGGGCGGCGAAGTCCTCCGGCGCCAGACGGCGGATGTGCTCGGCGTTGATCGCCTCGGCTTTCTTCAGATCGAACCGCGCCGGGTTCGAATTGACCTGGCGCACATCGAAGGCCGCGATCATCTCGTCGAGGGAGAACAGGTCGTGGTCGTCGGCGATTCCCCACCCGAGCAACGCCAGGTAGTTGAGCAGCCCCTCGGGGATGAACCCGCGATCACGATGGTGGAACAGGCTCGACTGCGGGTCACGCTTGGACAGCTTCTTGTTGCCCTCGCCCATCACGAACGGGAGATGGCCGAACTGCGGGACGAACTCGGCGATGCCGATCCGGATCATGGCCTCGTACAACGCGATCTGGCGCGGCGTCGAGGACAGCAGATCCTCGCCGCGCAGCACGTGGGTGATCTTCATCGTCGCGTCGTCGACCGGGTTGACGAGGGTGTAGAGCGGGTCGCCGTTGCCGCGCGTCAGGGCGAAGTCGGGGACGGTGCCCGCCTTGATCGTCGTCGGTCCGCGGACGAGGTCGTCCCACGTGATGTCGTGGTCGGGCATGCGTAGGCGGATCACCGCCGGACGACCCTGTGCCCGATACTCCTCGCGCTGGGAGTCGGTCAGGTCCCGATCGAAGTTGTCGTAGCCGCGCTTGGGATCGCGACCGGCCGCGCGGTGTCGCTCCTCGACCTCCTCCGGAGTGGAGAACGCCTCGTAGGCCTCACCCGCGGTGAGCAGTTCGGTGACGACTCCACGATGCAGCTCGGAGCGTTGCGACTGCCGGTAGGGCGCGTACGGACCGCCTACCTCCGGTCCCTCGTCCCATCCCAACCCGAGCCATCGCAGTGCGTCGAGCAGAGCCGCGTACGACTCCTCGGAGTCCCGTGCGGCGTCGGTGTCCTCGATGCGGAACACGAAGTCGCCGCCGTGGTGCTTGGCGTAGGCGTAGTTGAAGAGAGCGGTGCGGACCAGTCCGACGTGTGGGGTGCCCGTCGGCGACGGGCAGAAACGGACTCGGACGGCACCAGATTGCGACATGTGGTCAGGTTATCGTCCGCGCCAGGAACTCGATCACGAGCCGGTTCACCTCGTCGGGCTGCTCGAGGTAGCCGTAATGACCGGCCTTCTCCACGACGCTGTACTGGGCGCCGGGTATCGCGTCGGCGACCTCCCGGGCCAGGTGCGGCGGCAGCGTTCGGTCGTCGGCGAATCCGACCACCAGTGACGGCCGTGTGATCGCGCGATACGCAGCCAGTCGGTCGGGCTCGCCGACGTGCAACTGGAGCTGGGCACGGACGCCGGGTGAGCGGGACTGGCCCGAGAACTCGATGATGTCGAGCCAGTCGCGTGCGGTGGTGTCGTCGGCGAGAGTGTGCGGCGACAGGTTCAGGTGCGCGGTGATCGCCGCGTGGTAGCTGTCCGGCAGGGTGATCCCCTGGTCGATCAGGGCACGTTCACCCGCCGAGATCGCCTCCTGCATCGGCCCGCTGCGTCCGTAGGTGGCGAGCATCACCGCGCACCGGACGATGTCGGGCCGCGCCAGGGTCAGCTCCTGGGTGATGCGGGCACCGAGCGATGTCCCCACCACTGCGGCCGGACCGGCGTCGATGTACTCGATCAGAGCCGCGGTGTCGGCGACCATGTCGGCGATGGTGAAGCCGTCCGGGCATTCACTCGACGGTGCGACGCCGCGGTTGTCGAAGGTGACCACCCGGTAGCCGGCCTTGACCAGGGCCGGTTGTTGATGTGCTTTCCACACCCGTCCGGGACTGCCGGTCCCCATGACCATCACGACGAGCGGTCCCGCTCCCGCGTCCTCGTAGCTCAGGGTGATCCCGTTGACACGGGCGGTCTTCGGAGCGACCACCACCGTCTCAGCCCCTGTCCACGACGGGGTTCACCAGGGTTCCGATCCCCTCGACGGTGACCGAGACCTCCTGCCCGGCGGTCATGGGACCGATGCCCTCCGGTGTGCCCGTGAGGATCACATCTCCCGGTAGCAGCGTCATGATCGCCGAGATCCACTCCACGATCTCGCCGACGTCGTGCAGCATCAGCGACGTGCGGCTGCGCTGCTGCACGACGCCGTCGAGCTCCGTGCGGATCTCCAGGTCGGACGGGTCGATCTCGGTCTCGATCCACGGTCCGAGCGGGCAGAAGGTGTCGTACCCCTTGCCCCGGGTCCACTGACCGTCGGCTTTCTGCTGATCGCGTGCGGTGACGTCGTTGGCGACGGTGTAGCCCAGGATCACGCTCGCGGCGGCCGCGGCGGCGACGTCCTTGCACGGGCGGCCGATGACGATTGCCAGCTCGCCCTCGAAGTCGACGCGGTTCGAGCTCGGCGGCCGCACGATGGGGACACGCGGTCCGATGATCGAGGTGTTCGGCTTGATGAAGATCACCGGGTCCTCGGGGGCGACGTCGCCCATCTCGGCCGCGTGCGCGGCGTAGTTCTTCCCGATGCAGACGACCTTGCTGGCCAGGATCGGGGCCAACAGTCGGACGTCGGACACCGGCCACGACCGGCCGGTGAACGTCGGGGTGCCGAACGGGTGCTCGGCGATCTCTCGGGCCTGTGCGGAGTCCCCGTCGCCGTCGATGGCGACGAAGGCCACTCCGTCGGGGCTGGCAATTCGTCCTAGACGCATGGGTGGAGACTATCTCACCAGCCGAGACGGACAGTTTCCCGGGACCGGTCCTCGGTACTAACATATGGGCTGCGCGTCTCACATTGTGAACACACCAACCGGAACGCTCAGGCGCGCAACGAGAGGGACGCCATGGTCGAGGACACGACAGCACCGTCGGTGACCCGCCGATGGGCGATGTTGGTCGCGTCGATCCTCGGTGCGATGTCGACGACCTGCGCGGTCAGCGGGGCCGGTTTCCTGATCCCCGTGTTGCACACCGACAGCGGACTGTCGCTCGCCGCGGCGTCGACGTTGGCGACCTTCCCGACCATCGGGCTGATGCTGACGATCATCCCGTGGGGTGCCGCCCTCGACCGGTTCGGCGAACGCACGATCCTGTTGATCTCGCTGTCGGCCACGGTGGTCGCCACCGCTGCTGCCGCGGCGGCGTCCGCCGCTGGACTGGGATACGGGGTGATCGCCGCGACGCTGCTGCTCGGGGGCATGGTCTCGGCCGCCACGAACGGGGCCAGCGGCCGGATCGTGGTGGGCTGGTTCCCCCCGCGCGGGCGGGGTACCGCCATGGGGGTCCGACAGACCGCCCAACCCCTCGGGATCGGGCTGTGTGCGTTGACCATTCCGGTGCTCAGTGCCGACCACGGTGTGACGGCGGGCCTGTACGTCCCGGTCGCCATGTCGGTGGTGGGCCTGATCGCCGTCGCGGTCACCGTCATCGACCCGCCGCGCTCGGCCGCGTCCGATTCCGGCGTCGACCCGGGCGTGAACCCCTACCGCGCTTCGTCGTTCCTGCCCCGCGTGCACGCCGTCAGTGTGCTGCTGGTGATCCCGCAGTCGATGCTGTGGACGTTCGTACCGGCGTGGCTGATCGTGGCCCACCACTGGTCGCCCGGGCCCGCCGGCGTGCTGGTGACCGTAAGTCAGATCCTCGGTGCGGCAGGGCGGATCGCCGCGGGTCGATGGTCGGACGTGTGGGGCAGCCGGATGAAACCGATCCGGGTCATCGCCCTCGCGGCGGGGGTCGCGTCGGCGGCGCTGGCCGTCACCGACTGGCTCTCGAGTCCGGCCGCCGCGGTGATCATGGTGTTCGCCACCGTGATCACGGTGGCCGACAACGGACTCGCGTTCACCGGCATCGCCGAGTTCGCCGGTCCGCGGTGGAGCGGACGCGCCCTGGCCATCCAGAACACCGGGCAGTACCTGGCGACGTCCGCCGCGACGCCGACCTTCGGGGCCCTCATCGGCGCCACCGGGTTCCCGGCGGCATTCCTGGTCATGGCCGTCGCGCCGCTGATCGCGCTGCCGCTGGTGCCCTCTGACCCGCGACCGGGCGATAAGGTGCCCGACGCCGTTGTCGGGCACCCCGCGACGTCGTCACCCGGCCGGGGCGAAGACCACCACTGAGTTGTGTCCGCCCATGCCCAACGACGGCTTGACGGTGATGCCGTCGACCATCGGGGTGGCACCGTCGAGCAGCAACTCGTGACCCGCCGCGACACGAGGGGCCGCGGGCACCACACCCGCCTCGGTCCCGAGTGCCGCGGCGGCGATCTCGACCGCCGCCGCCGCACCCTGGCAGTGGCCGGTCAAGGGCTTGACCGAGTACACACCGGGCCGTGCGGCGCCGAAGATCTCCGACAGGATCGCCGTCTCGGCGACGTCGCACTGCTTGGTCCCGGGACCGTGTGCGTTGAGATACGCGACGTCCTCGGCGCGCACGTTCGCGTCGGCGAGGGCGTCGCGAACGCACCGCATGATCTGCCCGTGGTCGGGGTCCACCGAGACGACGTGGAACGCGTCGTGACTCATCGCGCCCCCGAGGATGTCGACGTATCCCGTCGCGGGTGAGGTGGTGACGACGAATCCCACCGACGCCTCCCCCATCGCGAACCCACGGCTGCCCTCCTGGAACGGGCGGCAGGCGTCGAGGGGTTCGGCGTCGACCACGCCGGCGCCGAGTCGGACGAAATGCCGGACGTTCTCCGGGGTCAACGAGAGGTCCGTCGCGACGCAGACCACGTCGTCGACGATCCCGGCGTCGAGCCACATCTTGGCGGTGATCAGCCCGACGTTGCCCGAACTGCACGTCGCCGAGACGTTCATCGCGGGGCCGTGGAAACCGAATTCCTGCATGAGGGTCGAGATCGGGGTCGAGGGCAACAACCGGAGGTAGTCGCGTACCCGACGTTCCCCGTTGTCGACGTGGTAGAAATCGCGCCAGTCCTCGACGTCGCCGAGGACCACCGCGTGCACCAGGCCGACCCGCCGGCCCGGTTCCCATCCGCGCGCATACGCATCGGAGATCGCCTCGCGCACCGCGCCCTTCATCGCGCGGGCGAATCGACTCGGGCTGTCCCCGGCCTCGCCGCCGGGGGGAACCTTGGCCAGCCAGACGTCCTCGTCGGCGTTCTCGCTGTAGCCGCTGTGCAACACCGCCGCGGGTTTTCCGCTCGAGACGCCGCGCCAGAGCGCGTCGGCACCCCATCCGTAACCGGTGTTCGCGCCGATTCCCACGATGCTCGGAATTGTTGTGGACATGATTCATCGCCTTTCTGTTCCTGTGAGATGTCCCTACTGGAAATCCCCCCCGAAGCGATTAACCTCCATCATCACCGCGACCACAAAATGAATTCGCTATCTGGATTCTCGATTAACCAGTCGACATAAAAGATGTGTTGGCCTGCACCGTTACTGGTGCACAACAAAGGTGGTTCAATGGTGTCTCCCGATGCGACGTGTGAGGAGCTCCCGGTGTCACCGACGAACGAACAGCCGGCCCCTTCCGCGGACCGCGTTCGCCTCGACGCCGACATGGCCGCGATGGGCCGTGAGTACCGCATCCTCATCGACCACAGCCCCGACACGATCGTCGTGCACGAGGGGCGGCAGATCGTCTTCGTGAATCCGACCGGCCTCCGGTTGATCGGCGCCACCGACACGGCGCAGGTGGTCGGTCACTCATTGGCCGAGTTCGTCACCCAGGAGTCGATCCCGCCGATGGTGGCGCGTATCCGTGATCTCGACCATGTCGGCGCGGTCTCCGAACCGTCGGAGATGGTCCTGCGCCGGATCGGTGGGCGCCACGTCGAGGTCGAGGCGGTCTCGGTGTTGACCCGGTGGGAGGGACGCCGCGCCTACCAGGTGGTCCTGCGAGACCTCTCGGCGCAACGAGCCGCGGAGGCCGCGGCAGCGCGCGCCGAACTGCTGTACACCAACGTCGTCTCGAGCCTCGTCGAAGGCGTGATCGTGATGGATGCGACCGGCGTGATCGAATCGATCAACCCCGCCGCCGCCGACATCTTCGGGGTGGACCCGGCACTCGCGGTGGGTGAGGAACTGCCGACCCTGTGGACGGGAGCGGAGGTCCTCGACTCCGACGGGGCGATCCTGCCGTCCGATCAGCATCCCCACGTACGAACGCAGCTGACCGGCGCGCCGGTCGGTTTCGTCGTCGGCCTCCGGTGGCCGGGCCGGCCTGTCCTCTGGAGTTCGGGCACCTGCTCGCTGCTCGACTCCGGCGCCGGCTCACCGATGGTGGTGTCCTTCAGCGACATCAGCAAGGCCCGCAACGCCACCGCGCGACTCGAGTACCAGGCCACGCACGATTCGCTGACCGGCCTCCCCAACCGTCTGCACGTGGTGACCGAGGTGCGATCGACTCTGGAGGATCCGCACCGGCGTACCGAGATGGCCGTGCTCTTCCTCGACCTCGACAACCTCAAGTCGGTCAACGACTCCCTCGGTCACAGCGTCGGCGACGAGGTGCTCCGCGAGGCCGCCCGACGCCTGCGCCACACCGTCGACGCCGACAGTCTCGTCGGCCGCGTCGGCGGCGACGAGTTCGTCGTGGTCCTGGCGGGCGGCTCGGTACGCGTCGATACGGTCGCGGATCGGATCCACCGTGCACTGACCCTGCCGATCGAGCGGCCGGGTGCGGCCCTGATCGTGAGTGCGAGCATCGGCGCGGTCACCGTGCCGGTCGGCGACCCGCGGACGATCAACGATCTGCTCCGTGACGCCGACGTCGCCATGTACGCGGCAAAAGCCGCCGGCGGCAACAGGACCGAGCGGTTCACCGAGGTGCTCCGCCGACCGCTGCCCGCCGGCGCGGGTGGACTACAGGCGTCCGCGGATGCGAGCGGCCGTCTCTGAGGTGCTCGACGCCGCGTCACCGCGGTCGGCGAGATCGGCCGCCACGGCCTGCTCGACACGAACGGCCGAGGCCTCCTCGCCGAGGTGACGCAACAGCAGCGCGACCGACAGGATCGCCGCGGTCGGATCGGCCTTGCCCTGTCCGGCGATGTCGGGGGCACTGCCGTGCACCGGCTCGAACATCGACGGGTTCGTCCCGGTCGCGTCGATGTTGCCCGACGCGGCGAGTCCGATACCGCCACTGATGGCGGCGGCGATGTCGGTGATGATGTCGCCGAAGAGGTTGTCGGTCACGATGACGTCGAAGCGCCCCGGATCGGTGACCATGTAGATCGTCGCCGCATCCACATGGCAGTAATCGGTTGCGACATCAGGGTATTCGGCGCCGACCTCGTCGACGGTGCGCTGCCACATCGACCCGGCGAAGGACAGGACGTTCGTCTTGTGCACCAGGGTCAGCTTGTTGCTGCGGGTCCGGGCGAGCTCGAAGGCGTAGCGCACCACGCGCTCGATCCCGAAGCGGGTGTTGACACTGACCTCGGTGGCCACCTCGTGCGGCGTGCCGACCCGGATCGAACCGCCGTTGCCGGTGTAGGGACCCTCGGTTCCCTCACGCACGACGACGAAGTCGATGTCGGGATTGCCCGCCAGCGGCGAGGTGACACCGTCGAAACGGTGGCTGGGCCGCAGGTTGACGTGGTGATCGAGCGCGAAGCGCATCGTCAGCAGCAGTCCGCGCTCGAGGATCCCCGGCGGGACCGAGGGATCGCCGATGGCGCCCAACAGGATCGCGTCGTGTGCGCGGATCGAGTCGAGGTCGGCATCGGTCAGCAGCTCACCGGTGCGGTGGTAGCGCCGGGCGCCGAGGTCGTACTCGGTGCGCGTGACGCCCGGATGCACCGCATCGAGGATCCCGAGCGCCTCGGAGACGACCTCCGGTCCGATGCCGTCGCCCGCGATGACGGCGAGCTTCACGACAGGTCCACCTGCTGGATCAGCGTCGCCGACACCGATTCACCGATCGCGGTGACCACGTCGGACGGGATCTCCTTGTCGACACGCAGCATCACCGTCGCACCCTTGCCGTCGGCGTCCTGCGACAGTCCCGCGGCGGCGATGTCGATGCCGGCGTTGCCGAGCAGCGTGCCGATCTTGCCCAGCGTGCCGGGCTGGTCGCCGTAACTGACGACCAGGTTGCGCCCCTCGGCGCGGAGATCGAAGTTGCGGCCGTTGATGTTCACGATCTTCTCGACCTCGCTGGGCCCGCTGAGCGTGCCGGCGACGTTGACCGTGGATCCGTCACCGAAGACGGCCTTGAGGTCGACCAGGCTGCGGTGGTTGGGGCTCTCGGTGGCCGTCGTGACCTCACTGGTCACACCGCGATCGGCGGCGACACCGGGCGCGTTGACGAAGGTGATCGGGTCCTCGAGAACCGCGGAGAACAGTCCGCGCAGCGCAGACAGGCCGAGGACGTCGACCGAACTGGCGGCGAGCTCGCCGCGCACGTCGACGGTGATGGCGGTGGGCACCTGGCCCGAGATCGCGCCGACGAGCACGCCGAGCTTGCGGGACAACTCCAGCCACGGCGCGACGACCTCGTCGACGGCGCCGCCGGTGATGTTGACCGCATCCGGGACGAAGTGGCCGGCCAGCGCCAGACGGACGCTCTTGGCGACATCGGTGCCCGCGCGGTCCTGCGCCTCGGAGGTGGAGGCACCCAGGTGCGGGGTGACGACGACCTCGGGGAGTTCGAACAGCGGGCTGTCGGTGCACGGCTCGGTCGCGAAGACGTCGAGTCCGGCGCCACGCACGTGGCCCGACTTGATCGCCTCGGCCAGCGCGGCCTCGTCGATCAGGCCGCCGCGCGCGGCGTTGACGACGATGACGCCGGGCTTGGTGCGGGCCAGTTCGGCGGTGCCGATCATGCCCAGGGTCTCGGGCGTCTTGGGCAGGTGGACGGTGAACAGGTCCGCTCGGGACAGCAGTTCGTCCAGCGATACCAATTCGATACCCAACTGTGCTGCGCGTGCGGGCGAGACGTAGGGGTCGTAGGCGATTATCTCGGTCTCGAAGGCCGCCAGGCGGGCCGCGACGAGCTGTCCGATGCGGCCCAGACCGACCACGCCGATGGTCTTGCCGAAGATCTCCACACCGTTGAACTTCGACCGCTTCCACGTGTGCTCGCGCAGCGTCGCGTCGGCGGCGGGGATCTGGCGGGCGACCGCAAACATCAACGAGATCGCGTGCTCGGCGGCGGTGTGGATGTTCGACGTCGGGGCGTTGACGACCATGACGCCGCGCGCCGTTGCCGCAGGTACGTCCACGTTGTCGAGGCCCACGCCCGCGCGCGCGATGATCTTCACCCTGGGTGCTGCGGCGAGGACCTCGGCGTCGATGGTGGTGGCCGAACGGACGAGGATCGCATCGGCGTCCACGACCGCCTCGAGGAGCTTGGGACGGTCAGGGCCGTCGACCCAACGCACCTCGACATCGTCGCCGAGTGCCTCGACGGTCGACGGTGCCAGTTTGTCGGCGATCACGACGATCGGTCGGCCAGCTGTGCTCACGCGGATATCTCCTGTTGCTTGTCGGGAACGACTCAGCGCTCAGCTTAGAGGGCACCGCGAATCACAATTCGCCCGACCACGGACGGTCGTGGTCTCCTCGGAGTGGCGGTGTGACGGCGGTTACGGATACATTGCGTCTGGCTCGAGATCTCGGCCGGATTTCTCGTGGGGTCATGTGAAGTGAGAAGAAGTGGAGCACCGATGGTGAAGAAGCTGGTGGCCCTGTTCGCCGCGTGCGCAGCGATGGCGATGATGGTCTGGGGTGCGGGCGCCGCATCGGCCAAGGCAGACATCTTTCTCGGCGGCGGTTCGGGGATCATCGTCCTCAAGGGCGGCAACTCCGCGTCGGCGTGCACGCTGACCACGATCGGTCGCGATTCCGCGGGACGCCTCGTCGGCCTCACCGCCGGTCACTGCGGTTCGGTGGGCCAGACGGTCCTGTCGGAGACGTTCAGCAACAAGGGCGCCGCCGGTCGCATCATCGTCTCCAACGATTCCCTCGACTTCGACGTGATCCAGTTCGACGCCAACCGCGTCGTCCCACTGCGCACCGTGCGCGGGGTGACCATCCGCTCGATCCAGACCGCTGCCCCGCAGTTCCCGTCGGTGCTGTGCAAGACCGGTCGCACCACCGGCCAGACCTGCGGCATCACCTTCTTCTCCGACAACCAGTCCCATTTCTCGGCCGTGTGTGTCGCCGAGGGTGACTCGGGTAGCCCGGTCGTGATCGGCGACCGCCTGATCGGCATGGTCAACGCGTACTACTTCACCGCGTGCATCGGGCCGGAGACCGGCTCGAACATCGCGCCGATCCTGCGCGCGATGTCCAACGCGGGCGTGAAGGGTTTCCGCGTCATCTGACGCAGACCACAGACAAAGCGAAGGCCCCCACCGGATCCCGGTGGGGGCCTTCGTTGTCGTGCGGTGGATCAGGCGGTCTCGGTGATCGGCCGATCGACCCAGCTCATCAGATCGCGCAGCTTCTTGCCGGTGACCTCGATGGGGTGCTCGGCGTTGCGCTTGCGCAGGTTCTCCAGTTCGGTGTTGCCGCCCTCGACGTTGGCGACGAGTCGCTTGACGAAGGTGCCGTCCTGGATGTCCTTGAGGATGCCGCGCATCCGCTCCTTGGTGCCGTCGTCGATGACGCGCGGTCCCGACAGGTAGCCACCGAACTCCGCGGTGTCCGACACCGAGTAGTTCATGCGGGCGATGCCACCCTCGTACATGAGGTCGACGATGAGCTTCAGCTCGTGCAGCACCTCGAAGTAGGCCATCTCGGGGGCGTAGCCCGCCTCGACCATGACCTCGAAGCCGATCTTGACGAGTTCCTCGGTGCCGCCGCACAGCACGGCCTGCTCACCGAACAGGTCGGTCTCGGTCTCCTCCTTGAAGGTGGTCTTGATGACGCCGGCGCGCGCGCCACCGATGGCCTTGGCGTAGCTCAGTGCCAGCGCCTCGCCCTCACCCTTGGGGTCCTGGTCGATCGCGATGAGGCAGGGCACGCCCTTGCCGTCGACGAACTGACGACGCACCAGGTGGCCGGGGCCCTTCGGGGCGACCATCGCGACGGTGATCGACGCGTCCGGCTGGATCAGGTCGAAGTGGATGTTGAGTCCGTGGCCGAAGAACAGCGCGTCGCCGTCCTTGAGGTGCGGCGCGATGTCCTCGGTGAAGATCTGGGCCTGCGAGGTGTCCGGCGCCAGCAACATGATGACGTCGGCCCACTCGGCGGCCTCGGCCGCACTGAGGACCTTGAGCCCCTGCTCGGCGGCCTTGTCACGCGACTTGCTGCCCTCGCGGAGACCGATCGCGACCTCGACTCCCGAGTCGCGCAGGCTCAGCGAATGCGCATGCCCCTGGCTGCCGTATCCGATGACCGCGACCTTGCGGCCCTGGATGATCGACAGATCGGCATCGTCGTCGTAGAACATCTCGACTGCCACTTATGACTCTCCTTCGGTTTCGATCTTCATTGATCTCACTTGTACTGGGTTTGGTTGTCTCAGCGGGTCGCCGAGATGGACTTCGGTCCGCGTCCGAGCGCGACCGCGCCGGACTGCGCGATCTCGCGGATGCCGTACGGGTCGAGCATCCGCAGCAGCGCCTCGAGCTTGTCCGACGTACCGGTCGCCTCGATGGTGACCGATTCGGTGGACACGTCGATCACCTTGGCGCGGAACAGATCGACGACCCCGATGACGTCGGCGCGCGTCGAGGCGTCGGCGCGGACCTTGATCATCATGAGCTCGCGGGACACCGACGCGTCGGGATCCTGCTCGACGATCTTGATGACGTTGATCAGCTTGTTGAGCTGCTTGGTGACCTGCTCGAGGGGGAAATCCTGCACGGAGACCAGGATGGTCATGCGCGAGACGCCCTTGAGCTCGGTCGGACCGACAGCGAGCGACTCGATGTTGAACCCGCGACGCGAGAACAGCGACGAGACGCGAGCGAGAACGCCGGGGCGGTCCTCGACGAGAACCGACAGAGTGTGCGTGGTCTTCATTCCGCGCCACCTCCGGTGGTCGGTGTGGCCGGGTCCATGACGGCGTGGATGTCGATCGGCTCGGCGGCCGACTCGTCGTCGTCGAACAGCGGACGAATTCCCTTGGCCGCCATGATCTCGTCGTTACCGGTACCGGCTGCGACCATCGGCCACACCTGCGCGTCGGCACCGACGATGAAGTCGATCACGACCGGTCGATCGTTGATCGCGCGGGCCTGGGCGATGATGTCGTCGACGTCTTCCTCACGCTCACACCGGAATGCGGCGCATCCGAGAGCCTCGGCGAGCTTGACGAAGTCCGGGATGCGGTGCGAGTGCGTCGCGAGATCGGTACTGGAGTAACGCTTGTCGTAGAACAGCGTCTGCCACTGCCGGACCATGCCCAGGTTGCCGTTGTTGATCAGGGCGACCTTGATGGGGATGCCCTCGATGGCACAGGTGGCCAACTCCTGGTTGGTCATCTGGAAGCACCCGTCGCCGTCGATGGCCCACACCTCGGTGTCGGGGGCGGCCATCTTGGCGCCCATCGCCGCGGGGACCGCGTAGCCCATCGTGCCGAGTCCACCGGAGTTCAACCACGTCCGCGGCTTCTCGTAGGAGATGAACTGGGCCGCCCACATCTGATGCTGGCCGACGCCTGCGCAGTACACCGCGTCGGGTCCGGCGGCCTTGCCGACCGACGAGATGACGAACTCCGGCGACATCGCACCGTCGGAGGGACGGTCGTAGCTCAGCGGGTACGTGCGCCGGATGCCGTCGAGGTAGGTCCACCACTGCGAGATGTCGACCGAGCCGGCGCTGGTCGCCCGCTCGTCGCGCAGGGCCTCGATCAGCTCGACGATGACCGCACGACAGTCACCGACGATCGGCACGTCGGCGAAGCGGTTCTTGCCGATCTCGGCGGGGTCGATGTCGGCGTGGATGACCTTGGCGTCCGGGGCGAACGAGTCCAACTGCCCGGTGACCCGGTCGTCGAAACGTGCGCCGAGGGTGATGAGCAGATCGCTGCGCTGCAACGCCGCGACCGCAGCGACCGTGCCGTGCATACCCGGCATCCCGAGGTGCAGGTTGTGGCTGTCGGGGAACGCGCCGCGGGCCATCAGGGTCGTGACGACCGGGATCCCGGTCAGCTCGGCCAGCTCGAGCAGCTCGGCCGAGGCCTCGGCCTTGATGACACCGCCGCCGACGTAGAGCACCGGCGAGTGCGCGGCGTTGATCAGGCGGGCGGCCTCGCGGACCTGCTTGCCGTGCGGCTTGGTGACCGGTCGGTATCCGGGCAGGTCGATCTGCGGCGGCCACGAGAAGGTGGTCTGCGCCTGCAGGACGTCCTTGGGGATGTCGACCAGAACCGCCCCGGGACGACCGCTCTCGGCGAGGTAGAAGGCCTCGGCCATCGTCTGCGCGATGTCGGCGCCGTTGGTGACCAGGAAGTTGTGCTTGGTCACCGGCATGGTGATGCCGGTGATGTCGGCCTCCTGGAAGGCGTCGGTACCGATCAGCGCGCGACCGACCTGACCGGTGATCGCGACGACCGGGACCGAGTCCATCTGCGCGTCGGCGAGCGGGGTGATGAGGTTGGTCGCACCCGGGCCGGAGGTCGCCATGCAGACCCCGGCACGGCCGGTGATCTGGGCGTATCCGGTGGCGGCGTGACCTGCACCCTGCTCGTGACGAACGAGGATGTGGCGGACCTTCTTGGAGTCGAGCAGCGGGTCGTACACCGGGAGGATGCACCCACCGGGGAGGCCGAAGACGACCTCTACACCGAGTTCCTCGAGGGAACGGACGACGGCCTGCGCGCCGCTCACGCGCTCAGGGGCCACCGTCGCCGCACCGACGGTGCGGGGGCGGGCCGATAAAGGTGTCGGAGCCACGCGACCCCCCGACGGCGTGGAGCCGTCCTGGGAGCGTGTTGCTGGTGCGCTCACTGCAGTTTCCTCTGCTGGTCATTGGTTAGAAGGGCAACAAAAAACCCCCGTCAGCTTCTCAGCTGTACGAGGGTGGCGCGTCGATGCTTGGTGAGGTTCTCGTGGCAAAAACCCGGTCAGGCGTTGACGCGCCGGCCGAGTACGAGAATCTCCTTGTGCTTCACGTCTGCAAAGGTAGGTCTGAGCAGCTGGTCCAGTCAACTCACCTCCGAAGCGCATCCCACGATGTGGGACTTCGCTGTCCGGATGCCACAATGACGAAATGCCCGAGAGCGACCAGCCGACGCCCGCCCCCGTCGAGTTGCCCATCCAGTTCCGCATCCAGCCGATGGCGTACTTCGGCGTCTTCATGATGATGGTGACCGCGGTGATCCTCGCGGGCGCGTCGCTGACCTATCTCGGCTGGACGCTGGTGCTGCCCGTGCTCGGCGGCTACTGGATGTACCGGATCCGCACCGTGGTCACCGTCGACGGCCTGCGCGCGGTCGGCACCCTGCGAACCAGGGAGATCCCCTGGGACGAACTGAGCGGCCTGTCGTTCCCCCGCTGGGGTGCGGTACGCGCGGTCACCACCGACTCGACGCGGGTACGCCTGCCGGCAATCGCGTTTCGCGACCTCCCCCTGCTCTCGGCCGCGAGCGCGGGACGGATCCCCGACCCCTACGCCGCCCGCAGCACCGACTGATCGGTCGCCGCACGCGGGAGTACGCTGGCCGGCGCAGATGCGTAGCCGGGACGCTGCCCGCCCGCTGCGCGAACCACCAGCCGATCGAGGTACACCATGCCGCCCTTGAGGTCTCGGACCACCACTCACGGACGCAACGCTTCCGGAGCACGATCCCTGTGGCGAGCCACCGGGATGACCGACGACGATTTCGGCAAACCGATTGTGGCCATCGCCAACTCGTACACGCAGTTCGTGCCGGGGCACGTCCACCTCAAGAACGTCGGCGAGATCGTGGCCGAGGCGGTCCGCGCCGCCGGCGGCGTCCCGCGTGAGTTCCACACCATCGCCGTCGACGACGGCATCGCGATGGGGCACGACGGGATGCTCTATTCGCTGCCCAGTCGCGAGATCATCTCCGACTCGGTGGAGTACATGGTCAACGCGCACACCGCCGACGCGCTTGTCTGTATCTCCAACTGCGACAAGATCACTCCTGGCATGCTCAACGCCGCGATGCGTCTGAACGTCCCCACGGTCTTCGTCTCGGGCGGTCCGATGGAGGCGGGGAAATCGGTCGTCGTCGGCGACGTGGTGCACCCGTCGTCCGACCTCATCACCACCATCTCGGCGTCGGCCAACGAGGCCGTCGACGACGAGGCGCTCAAGGCCGTCGAGGAGGCCGCCTGCCCCACCTGCGGTTCGTGCTCGGGCATGTTCACCGCCAACTCGATGAACTGTCTGACCGAGGCCCTCGGACTCGCCCTGCCCGGCAACGGGTCGACCCTGGCCACCCACGAGGCACGGCGGGCACTGTTCAGTCGGGCCGGCACCGTCATCGTCGACGCCGCGACGCGGTTCTACCGTGACGACGACTCGTCGGTGTTGCCGCGCAGCATCGCCACCTCCGCGGCGTTCCGCAACGCGATGGTCCTCGACGTCGCCATGGGCGGCTCGACGAACACGGTCCTGCACGTCCTCGCCGCGGCGCAGGAGGGCGAGGTCGCCGACTTCGACCTCGACGTCATCGACGAGATCAGCCGTAGGGTCGCCTGCCTGTCCAAGGTCGCCCCGAACTCGGATTACCACATGGAGGACGTGCACCGGGCGGGCGGAATCCCCGCCATCCTCGGTGAGCTGCGTCGGGCCGACCTGCTCGATGACACCACCAGCACGGTGCACTCGCCGACCATGGCGCAGTTCCTCGACGACTGGGACATCCGCAGCGGCCGCGCCATCGACGAGGCGTTCGAGCTGTTCCACGCCGCACCCGGCGGGGTCCGCACCACCACCCCGTTCTCCACCGCGAACCGGTGGAGCTCACTCGACACCGACGCCGCCGAGGGCTGCATCCGAGATCTGGCGCACGCCTACACCGCCGAGGGTGGGCTCTGCGTGCTCCGCGGCAACGTCGCGCAGGACGGCGCGGTGCTCAAGACGGCGGGGATCGACGAGGACCTGTGGCACTTCGAGGGTCCCGCACGCGTCGTCGAGAGTCAGGACGAGGCCGTGCAGGTGATCCTGAGCAAGACCATCCAGGCCGGTGAGGTCCTGGTGGTCCGCTACGAGGGACCCGCCGGCGGACCCGGCATGCAGGAGATGCTGCACCCGACCGCGTTCATGAAGGGCACCGGCATGGGCAAGAAATGCGCGCTGGTGACCGACGGGCGGTTCTCCGGCGGTTCGTCGGGACTGTCGGTGGGGCACGTCTCCCCCGAGGCCGCCGCGGGCGGCGTCATCGGACTCGTCGAGGACGGCGACCCCATCCTCATCGACGTGAAGACGCGGCAGCTGAAGGTCCTCGTCGACGACGAGGTCCTGCTCGAACGCCGCGCCAAGATGGAGGCCTCCGAGCGGCCGTGGCAGCCGCGGGCGGAGCGCGAGCGCAAGGTCACGACCGCGCTGCGCGCCTACGCCAAGCTCGCCACCTCGGCCGACAAGGGCGCCGTCCGTCAGGTCGACTGAGTCATCACCTCTCCGGGCGACTGAGATCGTCCGCCCACAACCCCGCCGCGGACGTATTGTCCGCGGCGGGGCTGTATTCGGACGATCTCAGCCTC
>NZ_JAEMTF010000077.1:17426-20731 GCF_016462415.1 Williamsia sp.
CCCCGCCGCGGACGTATTGTCCGCGGCGGGGCTGTATTCGGACGATCTCAGCCTCGAGCGGTGACCAACCGGGCACCCGGATCGTCGAAGGTCACCGGTGACAGGTCGAGATGGTCGCGGAGGGTGTCGGTGGTGTACTCGGTGCGGAACAGCCCGCGCCGCTGCAGTTCCGGCACCACGTAGTCGACGAAGTCGTCGAACGTACCCGGGGACTGCGCGGCGGAGAGGATGTAGCCGTCGGCCTCACCCCCGGTGAACCCGGCTTCGATCTCGTCGGCGACATCGCTTGCCGTGCCGACGAACTGGGGCAGCAGGACGCCCTGCGCGTAGAGCTTGCCGATGTCGCGCAACGTGAGGCTGTCCCGTTCGCTCAACCGCCGGGCCACGTCGAACAGGCCCTGGGTGCCACTGACCTCGATGTCCTCGACGGGTGCGTCGAGATCGTAGGTCGAGAAATCGTGGTTGGTGTGCACCGAGAGCGTGATGAGACCCGAGATGGGGTCGGCCAGTTCGTTGTGGAAGGCCTGCTTCTCGCGGGCGATCGACTCGGTCTCGCCGATGAACGGGATGAAGGACGGCAGGATCTTGACGTCCTCGGGACGGCGACCGAAGTTCACCGCTCGCGACTTCACGTCGTCGTAGTAGGCGCGCCGTCCCTCGGGGGTGGGGTCGATCTCGAAGATCGCCTCGGCCCACCGGGCCGCGAAGTCCTTGCCCTTGTCCGACGACCCGGCCTGGATCAGCACCGGCCGGCCCTGCGGTGAGCGGGGCACGTTCAGCGGACCCTGCACACGGAAGTACTCACCGTCGTGGTTGATGGCGTGAACCTTGTCGGGATCGGCGAACACGCCGCCCACCTTGTCCTGGACCAGGGCGTCGGAATCCCAACTGGACCACAGGGCCAGAGCCGTCTCGACGAACTCCTGGGCTCGGACGTACCGCAGATCGTGCGCGAGATGCTCGGTGGCCCCGAAGTTGACGGCCTCGGCCGACGACAGCGAGGTGACGATGTTCCAGGCCACCCGACCGCGAGACAGGTGATCGAGGCTGGCGAAGATGCGGGCGACCTCGTACGGGTGGAAGTAGGTGGTCGATTTGGTGATCGCCACGCCGAGCTTGGTGGTCACCGCGGCGATGCTCGCCGCGACCAGCGACGGGTCGAGGGTGGCGCTGGCCTGCGTGCCGCGACTCAGCGACACGTCGATGCCGGTGCCGAAGTTGGTGGGGGTGGCCAGCAGGTCGGCGAAGAAGATGAAGTCGAACTTCCCGCGCTCGAGGGTGCGGGCGACCCGGTGGTAGTACTCCGCCGACAAGAAGTTCGGGTCCGAGGCGGGGTGGCGCCAGGCGGCGTGTGAATGCGTTACGTGCGAGGCGATCTGGAAGCCGCCGAGGTGCAGTTGACGAGGCATGACAGCAGTTCTACGCACGCCCCGACACCACGACAACGCTTGCGATCACCGAGGTCGCAACCATCCGGAACCGGAACTACCGTGGGGGCATGAACGCACCCACGACCACCCGCGCCATCGCCTCCCTGCGCCCCGGTCCCGCCGACGCCGCCGATTCCTTCGTCGAGACCGAGGTCCCGATCGGCGACATCAGACCGCACGACCTGCTCGTCGAGGTCCGCGCGGTGTCGGTGAACCCGGTGGACCACAAGGTCCGCTCGTCGTTCGACGCCGCCGAGTCCCCGAAGATCCTCGGGTTCGATGCGGCCGGAACGGTTGTCGCCGTGGGCGACTCCGTGACCCGGTTCTCCGTCGGCGACGAGGTGTTCTACGCCGGGGTGATCAACCGGTCCGGGAGCAACGCAACCCATCAGCTGGTCGACGAGCACATCGTGGCCGCCAAGCCGACGTCGTTGTCGTTCGGCGACGCAGCGGCTCTGCCCCTGACCGGCATCACCGCGTGGGAGACGCTCTTCGAGAGACTGCGCCTGACGGCCGCCAGCGACGGCGTCCTGCTCGTCGTGGGCGGCGCGGGCGGGGTCGGCTCGATGATCATCCAGCTGGCGCGTGCCCTGACCGGGGTCACCGTGATAGCGACCGCGAGTCGGCCCGAATCGTCGCAGTGGGCAACGGAACTCGGCGCCCACCACATCGTCGACCCGAAGGAGCTGGGCACCGCGGTCCCGGCCCTCGCCCCGGACGGCGTCGACCACATCTTCTCGCCCTACTCGGCAGGAAACGTCGAGACCTACGCCGACATCCTCGGGGTGGGTGGCGCGGTCGTGGCCATCGACGAGCCCGAGGGCCTCGATCTCCTTCCGCTGAAGTCGAAGAGCCAGACCTGGCACTGGGAGTTGATGTTCAGCCGCCCGCTCTACACCCCGACCGACGACAGCCAGCACCGGTTGCTCACCGAGATCGCCCGTCTCGTCGACGCGGGCACCATCCGGTCCACCGCGACGACCACCCTGTCCCCCATCGGCGTCGAGACGCTGCGCGAGGCGCACACGCGGTCGGAGTCCGGGACGGTCGTGGGCAAGATCGTGATCGTCGCGGAGTAGGGCACCGGGCCACGACGAGGGGTCGATAGGCTGCCGGGATGACCGAGTGGAACGCATTTACCGTCGACATCACCGACCACGTCGCCCAGGTGACGCTGATCGGGCCCGGCAAGGGCAACGCGATGGGTCGGGACTTCTGGCGCGAGTTGCCGGTGATCTTCGCCGAGCTCGACAACGACCCCCGGGTACGCGCAGTGGTGCTCGCGGCGGCCGGCAAGCACTTCTCGTTCGGTCTGGACCTCGCCGAGATGGGGGGCGACTTCCTGCCGTTGATGGCCGATCGCGCCCTGGCCGGACCGCGATCGCGATTCCACACCACGGTGAAGTCGATGCAGGCGGCGGTGACCGCGGTCGCCGACAGCCGCGTCCCGGTGGTCGCCGCCGTACAGGGCTGGTGCATCGGCGGCGGCGTCGACCTCATCGCCGCGGCCGACATCCGGTATGCGAGCGCAGACGCCAAGTTCAGCGTCCGCGAGGCAAAGATCGGCATCGTGGCCGACATCGGCTCGCTGCAGCGACTCCCGGCGATCATCGGCGAGGGGCACCTGCGCGAGCTGGCGTACACCGGCAAGGACATCGACGCCGCACGCGCCGCGCAGATCAACCTGGTCAACGAGGTCCTCGACGACGCCGAGGCCGCCCTGGCCGCGGCACAGGCCACCGCGCGGGAGATCGCCTCGAATCCCCCGCTCGTGGTGCAGGGGGTCAAGGACGTGCTCGACCGTGAACGCGCCGGCATCGTCGCCGACGGCCTGCGCTACGTCGCCGCCTGGAACGCCGCGTTCCTCCCCTCCGA
>NZ_JAEMTF010000078.1:0-18818 GCF_016462415.1 Williamsia sp.
GGGAGACGACGGCCCAACCGCGAGGTGCGGTCGGTCCGTCAGCGGTCGCGTCGGCGAGGGAAGATCGGCAGTGATCGACGCGCCTTGGCGCCGGCCAACATCTCCGCGCGCTCGGTGAGCTTGACCCGAGGCCGTCCGGAACTCTCGCCACGTTCACGCTCGATGCGGTCGATGGCGCGAATCCCACGGTGGCGCACCGGCGTCAGGTTCTTCCGTCGCAGGAACGTGGCGAACCCACCCTCGGGGCGGGCGCTGACGTCGAGCGCGCCGGACGCGGCGTCGTCGATGAAGGCCTGGACCGTCTCCTCGGCGCAGGCGCGGTTGGCGCCGATTCCGCCGGAGGGGCCGCGGCGAGCCCATCCGACGACGTAGGCGCCGGGCACCGATGCTGCCCCGTCGACGATCCGGCCGTCGACGTTGGGGATGCGGCCCGCGTCGGGGTCGAACGGCAGACCGGCGACGGGTCGGGTGCGGTAGCCGATGGAGGCGATGACGTTGTCGGCCGGGATGAGGTGCTCGGTCTCGCCCGTGCGCACCCGGACGCCGGTGACGTGGTCGTCGCCGACGACCTCGAGCGGAGAGGTGTTGTACAGGAACACGATCCGCTTCCGGCTCGGGTCCACGGGTGCGGAGAGGTCGATCGACGACGGATCGGAGCCGTCGAGGGCGATGATCTCGATGCCCGGGGTGTTGGCGAGTGCGGCGTACTCGGCCGGCGTGTAGGCGGCCGAATCAGGCCCGCGCCGCCCCAGCAGGACGACCTCGCCGACGCGGTTGTCGCGCAGGAACGGCAGCGATCGGTCCGCGATGTCGGTGCGGCCGAGATCCTCGATGTCGGTGTGCAGCAGACGGACGATGTCGAGCGCCACGTTGCCGGTACCCACCAGCACCGTGCGCCCGACGCGCGCAGGGGCCATCGGGTTCGTGACGTCGGGCAGGCCGTTGTACCAGGCGACGACATCGGTGGCCGAGGTGCTGCCCGGGAGGTTCTCGCCGGGGATGCCGAGTCGCTTGGGCTCCGACGCGCCGATCGCGTAGATGACGCCGTGGAAGTGCTGCGCGAGCTCGGCGGGTGAGAAGTCCTCGCCCACCTCGAGATTGCCGAGCAGCGTGACCCGCGGGTCCCGCAGGTGCAGGTCGAAACCGTGGGTGATGTTCTTGGTCGCCGGGTGATCCGGCGCGACACCGGACCGCACGAGCCCACCCGGGGTGGGGAGCTTGTCGATGACGGTGATCTGGGCGTCGGTCCGCATCAGCAGTGTGCGGATCGCGTACCCGGCCGACGGGCCGGTACCGACGACGGCGACCTGCAGATCATCGGGCAGGCGGTGCAGGGTGATGTATTCGGTCGGGGTGAACGCGTTCGAGGTGTCACGGTCGCGGTAGTAGGCGGCGTTGACCTCGGCGAAATGCGCATCGCGCGGTCCGAGCCGGTCGACGGGGAAGATCGCGTCGACCGGGCAGGCGTCCGAGCAGGCGCCGCAGTCGATGCAGGTGTCGGGATCGATGTGCAGGATGTCCGCCGAGCCGAACCCGGGTTCGCCGGGCGCGGGGTGGATGCAGTTCACCGGGCACACCGAGACGCACCCGGCGTCGCTGCAACACGATTGTGTGATGGCGAACGCCATTGTGGTTACCCCACTTCTTCTCGAGATGGTCGATCCGGACGCCCGCCCACGGCGCGCGCAGGTGTCAGAGGATGCGTGCCCTGCGGTACCAGAACGACGCGGGCCGGGTCAGCAGACCGACGCTGTCGAGGAACTCCATCAGATGCACGCAGCTCGTCCGCATCATCGAGTGGAAGTGACTGTTGCGCTTACGCGTCGCGACCGCACGGTCCCGGTCGAGCCCGGCGTCGGAGTACGCCTTCGGATCGTGGAGGCTGGTCACGATGGCGAACGAGGCGATCGCGATGATCAGTGCGCTGAACTGGCGACGGAACCAGCCCACACCCTGCATCGACTCACGGACCTCTTCGCGCGCGAACTTCATGTGCCGCGATTCCTCGAGCACGTGGATCTCGTTGACCGTCCGCACGAACGGCAGGACGCGGTCGTCGTTCATGCAGCCGCGCTGGAAGACGTCGAGGACCTCCTCGGCCACGAGGATCGCGGCGTAGGCGACCTCGTTACGGGCGAGCGCCATGAACGCCTTGCCCAGCCAGCCGACGAAACGCGACGGGCGGTAGGACGCGCCGACCATCTTCTCCGAGGCCTTGGCGAACATCAGCGAGTGGCGGCATTCGTCGGCGATCTCGATCAACGACCACTGGAACTCGGGGGAGTGGTACTCGCCGAGGTACTGATCGCGGATGACCATCTCCTGCAGGATCATCTCGAACCAGATCCCGTTGGTCATGACCGATGCGAACTCGTACCGGGTGAGCGCGATCTGCTGCTCCTCGGTCAGTTCGTCCCACATCTCGGTGCCGTAGAGCGAGCACCACTCGGGGCTGCAGCCGTACTTGGAGGGGTCCATCGGCTCGGTCCAGTCGATCTCGGTCATCGCGTTGCGCGACAGACGCGCCGCCGACGCGATCAGTCGATCCGACACCTCGTCGGGGCCCTGATCGAGGCGGGTCGCCTGCACACTGTCTGCGGTCACCGTCATCGCACACCTCCGTAATCTGACAACACTCGTTGTAGTCAACGTTCATTGTCACGGTACGGGTTCGGTGCACGCTTGTAAACCGCCAGTCGACAACTCGCTGAGGTGCTCGTCGGCGCTCTGACCTGCGGTACGCGCGTGTATCGCCGAAAACGGCCGTCCGGCGCCTACCGACGTCGCGGGATCGGGAGCAACGCCCCCGCGGTGGTCGCGAGGGCGTCGCCGTCGCGCAGGGCGTGGTGCGCCACGCCGTCGGAGGTGAGTCGTTCGTGCAGTGCGGTGCACAGTCGGCCCTCGTCGAACGCTGTCGTTCCCACGTGGGGGATGAGCGGGCGATCGAGGATGCCCAACCCGGTCATCAGCGGGTCCGGTCCGGCCGCCCGGGGGTCGTCGATCTCGGCGATGAGACCCAGGTCGGTGCACAGGACCGCGGCGCCCGCGCTGTATCCCGCGTAAGCCAACGACGAGTCGAGGATGCGACCGGTGATGATGTCGTCGGCTCCTGACCTGGCCATCGCCGCGCGGAGGACGAAGGTGTTGCCCCCGCGCACCCACAGGGCGTCGATCGTGCGCAGTCGCTCGACGTCGGTGTCGGAGCGCAGGTCGAGCCGTTCGGGACGTAAACCCAGGTGCTCGAGCTCGTCGCGTTCGACCTCCCAGGCCATGTCGGTCTCGGTGTCGGGGCGGTCGTCGACCGCGTTGAGCACGACGCCCACGGTGGCGTCAGCGCCGAGGACCTCGACGAGCCGGGCGGGGTGGTCGCCCACGCCCATGGACGAGAGATAGAGCCGCATGCCCGCGAGCCTAGGCGGCGGACGTCTTTGCCCCGTGCGGTAGAACACAGGGCAGTGCCGCGAGTGGTCGATCTCGCGACGGAGACGACAGGGAGTGCGCGGATGAGTGGAGTCGAGGATCGGGTGGTCGTGGTGACCGGCGCCGGCGGCGGGCTGGGTCGGGAGTACGCGACGTTGCTCGCCGCCGAGGGCGCGCTGGTGGTCGTCAACGACCTCGGCGGCGCGCGCGACGGTTCCGGGTCGGGATCGACCATGGCCGATGCGGTGGTCGAGGAGATCATCGCCGCCGGCGGTCGGGCCGTGCCCAACTACGACTCCGTCGCCACCGCCGAGGGCGCGCAATCGCTCATCCGGACCGCGGTGGACACCTACGGCGCGATCCACGGTGTGGTCAACAACGCCGGGATCCTGCGGGACAGTTCGTTCCACAAGATGACCGACGAGGCGTTCGACGCCGTCCTCAAGGTGCACCTCTACGGCGGTTACAACGTGACGCGCGCGGCATGGCCGCATTTTCGTGAGCAGCATTTCGGTCGCGTGGTGGTGGCGACCTCGACCAGCGGGCTCTACGGCAACTTCGGTCAGGCCAACTACGGCGCCGCCAAGATGGGCCTCGTCGGGCTGATCAACACCCTCGCGGTGGAGGGCGCGAAGTACTCGATCACCGCCAACGCCGTGGCCCCGCTGGCCGCGACGCGGATGACCGAGGACATCGCTCCGGCGGAGATGCTGGAGAAGCTGTCCCCGGCGTTCGTCGCACCGGTCGTCGTGCAGCTGATGAGCGAGGAGTCCACCGACACCGGATCGATCTTCGAGGTGGGCGGCGGACAGGTGCAGCGCGCCCAGCTCTTCCGCAGCACCGGAGCGCACTTCGACGCCCCGCCGTCGGTCGACGAACTGCGCGCGCAGTGGGACCGCATCACCGACATGGGCGACTCGGCGCCGGGCGGTAATCCACTGGGCTGACATCCCTCAGGGACACTCGCGTCACATGAACCTCCTGTGAATATCGCGCCACAGCTGTACCTGGACCCACTCGAGCACCTACCGTCGCATCATGACTTCGACCTCCTGTCAACGATGGCGACGCGTCACGGCCACCGCGATGACCGCATTGGCGCTGGTCGCGGGCTCGGGAGCCGTCGCAAACGCGGAAACCGGCCCGGACGTGTCGTCGCATCAACACGACGGTGGTCAGCTGATCAACTGGTTCGCCGTGAAGGCATCCGGTCAGAACTTCGCGATGGTCAAGGCCACCGAAGGCCTGTCGTACGTGAACCCGTACTTCGTCCCCGACTCGATCGGGATGCGACTGGCGGGGGTGGCCCGCGGCTCATACCACTACGCCGACCCCAGCCTGCCCGCCGCGCCGCAGGCGGCGCTGTTCGCGACGATCACCCTCGGGATCAACGGCTACGGCGACCTGCCGCCCGTTCTCGACCTCGAGCAGTCGGGTGGTCTGTCGCCCGCGGCCCTGATCGGTTGGACGCACCAGTACCTCGACACCGTCCGCGCACTGACCGGGCGGACGCCGATCATCTACACCTACCCGAACTTCTGGCGGACCAGGATGGCCGACACCACCCAGTTCACCCGTTATCCGCTGTGGATCGCCGACTACAACGGCAAGGCGCAGCCGGGACCGCTCCCGGGTGGATGGAGCCGGTGGACGTTCTGGCAGTACACCGACAACGCGCGCATCCCCGGGATCACCGGGCCCGTCGACAAGAACAGCTACAGCGGCGCGCAGGGTCCACTTCGCGCCTACTCGCGGAGCTAGACCGGTAGCTTCGAGGTCATGCGAACGTTCACATCTGCAGACGACATCCTGGCCGCCGTGGGCGAGACCCTCGGCACGAGCGAGTGGCTCACCGTCACCCAGGAGCGGGTGAACCAGTTCGCCGAGGCGACCGGTGATCACCAGTGGATCCACGTCGACGTCGAGCGGGCGAACGCCGAGAGTCCGTTCGGCGGACCCATCGCCCACGGCTACCTCACGCTGTCGCTCGTGCCGATGCTCGCGTGGCAGATCTACTCGATCGAGAACGCGAAGCTGGGGATCAACTACGGGTCGAACAAGGTTCGCTTCCCGTCGCCGGTCCCGGTCGGCTCCGACGTGCAGTTGACGGCGACGCTGTCGGAGGCGACGACCAAGCCGGACGGGTCGGTCGAGATGATCGTCACCCAGTCGCTGACCGTGCGCGACGCACCCAAGCCGGCGCTCGTGGCCGAGACCATCACACGCGTGGCGTTCTGACCACCTGACCGATCCGCAAGACCCCGTCGGGGTCGTGGTCATCGGCCAGCGCGGCCAGCCACGCGGTGGTGTCCTCGTCATAGCAGCGCGCGATCCGGGCGGCGTCGGTGGCGGGGGAGAAGTTGGGCAGCTCACCGCCGGTCGACCACTCCGTCATCGCACCCACCACGCCGGCCGAGTGCGCGGGTACCGCGTCGGCGATCGGCGGGGCGAGCACGCCGATCACCATGAGCGAGAAGGCCGCATCCCGATGACAGAACGCGCTGCGCACCGGCGCGGGCCGCGACATCGCCCCGCCCAGGAGGCGTAGTTCGACGATCACCTGCGGGGAACCGGCCTCGGGGCCGGCCACCGACAGCAGGGTCTCGACGCCCTCGGGCGTGAGGTCGCGCAGCAGCGTGTGCCGCTCGTGGGTGGGCATCGGGTCGACCGGATCGGCATGCACCGCCCCGATCGCGGCGTACGGCATCATCCCGACCATGTCGATGATCGGTGCGGCGACCGCGCGCATCGGCGCCAGCAGGGCGTCCGCGGACTGCGGGTCGGACAGCGAGGCGTACCGGACGGCGACGGTGAACTTACCGGCCAGCGGCGGCGGCACGTCGGGCAGCGGCGGCAGCTGCAGGAACGCGATCGAGGTGTTGGCGTCCTCCGGGAGATCGACACTCCACTCCCGCCAGGCGCGCAGCACGGCCGCGGCGTCGGCGCCGTCGAAATAGAGTGCGCCGCCGTAGAACTCCGCGATCGGCAACAGGTCGATCTCGACCGCGGTCACGATGCCGAGGGTGGCCTTGCCGCCGCGCAGACCCCAGAAGAGTTCGGCGTGCTGATCGGGGGTGACGTGCAGCTGCGCGCCGGTGCCGGTCACGATGTCGAAGGCGCGCACGTGGTCCGAGGACAGTCCCACCGAGCGGATCAACGGCCCGATGCCGCAGCCGGTGAGGAAGCCGACGACGCCGACGCCCGGCGCCGAGCCCACGAGCGGGGCCAGTCCGTGCGGTGTGGCCAGGTCGATCACCTGCTGCCAGCGCACGCCGGCTCCGACACGCGCCGTGCGTGTCTCGGGATCGACCGTGCACTCCGACAGCGCCGAGGTGTGCACCAGGATCGACGACTCGTCGACCGGCAGGGCGCCGTGGCCGGTCGCGGCGACGGCGACGGTCAGCCCGAACTCGGCGGCGACACGCATGGTGGCGCTGATGTCGTCGGCGTCGGCGGCGAGCACCACCGCGCACGGCGCGACCGGCACCGACACGTTCCACGGAACGGCTCGTTCGTAGCCGGGTTCGCCGGTCGTGGCGACGACGCCGGTGACGGTGTCGCGCAGCGCCGAGATCGGATCGGTTGTCCGGAGGGAGGGCAGGGTGGTCATGGTGTTCCTTCACGTCGTGTGTTCGGTGTCAGAACACTGTGCGCAACCCGTCTTGCAAACCTCTTGGAGAAGTCGAGGGGCGGTCTCCAAGCTCACCGACCGGGGGCTGGGATCACCCGGCGAGGATGGCCGACGCCGCATCGGCGACTCCGCGCATGCCCAACCGACCCGCGCGCTCGGCGATGTCGGTGACCTCGGCGGTGCGCTGCGGCGACGGCTCGGCGAGGTCGGCCAGCAGCAACCGGGCGCGCAGCATCGTCGGGATCCCGCCGGTGCGTTCACCGAGCGCGAGCGCCTCGGTCGCGTGGGTGCGGGCGGCGTCGGTGTGCCCGACGCAGCGGTGCAGTCGGCCCAGGGCCAGCGACACCGGGCCTGCCGATCCGACCTGTCCGATGACCGCGATTCGATCGGCGAACGGTTCGAGATCGGCGACGAACCTCTCGACGTGGTCGACGAGCTCGAGATCGGCGACGAGATGGGCGAGGAGCACGGCGTTGCCGAGGGTGGTCCAGACATGGACACCGCGCTGGTCCCACCAGCGGTCGAGCATGGTCTCGGCCAGCGAACGATCGCCCCGCGCCCCGGCGATCGCCGCGGTGCCCGCGACGACCACGCCGACCATGCCGTTGTCGCCCCGCTCCTCGATCACCGTCTGCATCCACCGCATCGGGTCGTCGGTGAGGGCGAGGTCCGAGAGTGTGCCCTGCTCCCAGCCCAGGCCCATGACCGCGATCATCCCGCTGCCCGCGACGTAGAGCTCGGTCTGCTCGTGGACGTCCCGGGCGATGGCGTGTTGCCGATGCGCCTCGGGGAGGTCGCCGCGCCACAGGGCGAGAGTCGACTCCATCCACCTCAGTTGGGCACGCAACACGGGCAGTTGCAGTTCCTCGCTGCCCTCGATACCGCGTCGCAGGTGGTGCTCGGTCGCGGCCACGTCGCCGAGGCTCATCGTCGCCATGGTGGCCACCGAGTGGCCGATGACGGTGTCCATGCGCGACTGCGAGTGGTCGAGCGCGAGCAGACGGTCCACCGCGGCGAGGGTCTCGTGGCTGTGGGTCGCCACCCCGGAGTAGGTGATCAGCCAGGCCAGCAGGGCGTCGGCGGTCAGGTCGGGGTCATCGGCGCGGGCGGCGAGTGCAGCGGCCCGGCGCAGGTATCCGGCCGGGACCTCGGCGTCGGGGTTGTAGCAGTGGCCCACCGCGAGGGCGGACAGGACCGTGATGTGCGCCTCGGGCTCGTGCGCGGTGAAGCGTTCGGCGCGTTCCAAGACCTCGATCAACGGACCCGGATCGGTGGACGGCGCCTGCCACGGCCAGCACCCGCTCGAGCGCAGCAGCGCGCCCGCCAACCGCCCGGTGGTGACCACCCGTCCCGCGGCGATCGCCTCGAGCAGCTGACCGCGCACGGTGTCGAGGACCGTCTGACCCCGCCCGGCCCTGCCCTCGGCCTGTAGCAGCGCCATGGTCAGACGGTCACGGGTCGAGAGGTCCTGCTCCTCGACGGGGAGCAGGTCGTAGCTGTCGAGTGCGCGACGCCACCACGTCGCGGCGGTCTCCGAGCTCCACCGCGCGGCGGCGTCGTCGGCGGCGGCCGCGCAGGCCTCGACGACGTCGGTCGGATCGACCAGCGGGCCGGCGGCCATGAGGTGATGTGCTCGCCGGCTCAGGGTGTCGCCGCTGCGATTGGTCGGGCCGAGGTTCTCGGCGACGATCGCGTGCAGGCGTCGCCGGGCGTACGCGGGCATTCTCGCCACGACCTCCTCACGCAGGAGCCCGTGGGCGAACACGTATCCGTCGGAGTTCGCCCCGGTGGTGATGATGCGGTGGTCGGCGGCGACGTCGAGGAGATCGGCGACGGTGTCGAGATCGAGGCCGCAGACCCGCGAGAGCAACCGGATGTCGAGGACGTCGTCGACCACCGCGGCGGCGCGGAGCACGTCGTGGACCGCGGGATCGAGGGCGGCCAGGCGTCGATCGAGCACGGAGCGGACCGCGACGGGGATCTCGCCCTCGGCGCGTTCGGCCCTCGACAGTCGGGCGTACTCCGACACGAACAGCGGATTCCCGCCGGTCCGCTCGGCGAGAGCGGCGCGCTCGGCGTCGGTGAGCGATTCCTCGGCGATCTGATCGGCCAGGGCGGCGACCTCGGTGGGCGTCATGGCGGGGACGGTGAGCTGACGATTGGCCACCCCGCGGGCAGCGCCGGCCAGCAGTCGGGTGAGTGCAGGGTCGGGGCCCGGATCGCGGACGGTCAGCACGATCGCCACCGACCGATCGGTCAGGGCGGTCGTCAGGTACGCCAGGCACCCCAACGACGCGGAATCGGCCCACCCGACGTCATCGACCACCAGAGCCAGCGGCCCCGGCCGGGCGGACTCGATCAGTGCCTGCACGCGTTCGTAGACCGCGAAACGTGCGGTGTCCGGGTCGGCACCGTCGGGGACGGCGAGCACGGTGTCGGCGTCGGCGCCCAGGCCACGGACGAGCTGGCGCACCGACCACCAGATCGGCGTCGTCTCCTCCGGGTTGCGGGCCCAGACGGACGCACCGCCCAGCTCGATCACGCGGTTGCTCGCGAACTGCGCCAGGCGGGTCTTGCCGATCCCGGCGGGACCGACGAGCGTAAGCCAGCGGGTTGCGCCGGCGACGACGTCGGCGACGACCCGCTCGACGGCCTCGATCTCACGACGCCGACCGACCAGCATCGACGCGGGTGGGGGATCGGGGGTTCGGAAAGATGTCACCGGTGTCGCCGGCGCCTCGGTCGGTCGTGCACCGGTCCATCCGGGCCGCCGCGGCCACGCGGTCAGCTCCGGATCGTGGCGCAGGATCGAGCGCTGCAGGTCGCGCAGCTCCGGCCCCGGCTCGAGGCCCAGCTCCTCGTCGAGATGCGCGGCATGGCGGCGGTACACCTCGAGCGCCTCGGGAGGACGACCGGCGCGATAGAGGGTCAGCATGTGCAGCCAGCAGGTGCGATCGCGTAGCGGGTGGGCGCGCCGTAGGGCCGCCACCTCGACCAGGGCCGGGGCGATCCGCGCTGAGGCCAGCAGGGCTGAGATGTGGTGTTCCCGGCACTCGACCACGATCTCGTCGAGGCCGGTCGCAGCCACCGACACCCACTCGCGATCGGCGAGGTCGGCGAGCAGCGGGCCGCGCCACAATGCCAGCGCGTGCTCCGAGGTGGTCAGGACCGTCGCCCAGTCCTCGGTGTCGGCGGCGGTCCGGGCCGCGGCGGCCAGAATTCGGAACTCGGCCAGGTCGGTCTGCTCGGCGGGGACGTCGATGAGGTAGCCCGGGGGTTGCCGGACGATCGGAGAGGTCCCGGTGACGTCGTCGCGCAGCAGGCGACGCAGGTTGGAGATGTATGCGTGCAGGCTGGCGGTGGTGTTGGCGGGCAGCTGCTCACCCCAGACGGATTCGCAGATGCGCTCGGTGGACACCACGTGGCCGCGATCGAGCAGAAGCAGTGCCAGCACCGCGCGTTGTTTGGGGGATCCGAGATCGACCGCCGCTCCCGCGCGTGTGACACCGAGAGGACCGAGAAGCGAGAATCGCATCGACACCCCGTCGCGACGTCTGCGGAACTTGTCAGAACAGTTCTAGCGGACGACGAACTACCGCGCAGCCCTCTCGGGCAGAAGCGGTCGGAGGTGGTCGGGGGGTTACAGGCTGGCGGTGGCCAGGGCCCACAGGACCGACGACGCGTCCGACTGCAGTTCGCACGGGGTCCCGTCGGCGGCACTCTGCAGGGCGAGGCCGTCGGCGTAGACGAGCACATGGTTGACGCGGGAGCGGGCCTCGTCCTCGTCGACGCCGGCTATCCCGAACGCCCGCAGGAGCAGTCCGCGGTACGCGGCGAGACAGCGAGCACTGATCTCCGCGACGGCGGGGTTGCGGGCCGCCTCGGTGTACATCTCCAGCTGCGCCAGCATGCGGTTGGGTTCGCAGTATGAGGCGCTGAAATCCTCGAAGACCGATCGCATCAGCGCGCGGGGCGAGGCGGTCTCCAGCTCGGCCTTGACCAACGCGGCGTCACACCGGCTGACCACCGAGTCCGCGTAGCGCCCCAGCGCCGCGAGCATCAGGGCGTCGCGGTCGGCGAAGTGATAGGTGGTCGATCCCAGAGACAGACCGGCTGCATCGGCGACCTCCCGCAGAGTGATCGCGTGCAGCCCCCGCTCACCGATCAGCTTCAGGGTTGCGTCGAGCAATACGTCGCGCCCGGTTCCGCGCGTGACTGTCGCACGACGTGTGTTCATGAAAGACGATCCTCACCCTCACGCGGTCCGAGATGGACTGCGGTCCACGTTGACAATATCGAATGACACCATATGGATCCAACGTGTCAACCTCAATAGTGTTCAAACGCACGCAATCTGTCCAGTCTGGCATCCGCCACTCAGCGCGAAACCCGCAGCCCAGGGCTGCGGGTTCCACGTGAGTTCCGGATTCATGGGTCCGGTGACCTGCGACTACCTCAGAGGTTGGCGCCGCAGACCGGCCACGCGCCGGGTCCCTGCGTTGCCAGCACGTTCTCGGCGACGCGGATCTGCTCTTCGCGGCTGGCGTTGGCCGGGCTGCCCGATCCGCCGTTGGCGGCCCAGGTGCTCGGGGTGAACTGCAGGCCGCCGGAGAAGCCGTTGCCGGTGTCGATGGCCCAGTTGCCACCGCTCTCGCACGCAGCGACGGCGTCCCAGTTGTGCCCGCCCTCGGCCGACGCGGTTCCGGCGAGGAGCGTCAGCGGGGCGGCGGCGAGGACGCCGGTGATGGCGGTCCGGGCTGCGAGGGTCCGAAACTTCGTGTTCATGGTGTCTCCAATCCCGTCGACGACCGAGATCGTCATGACGGTTTCCTAGCTGTCCCGCCCGCAGAGAACGCGGGCGGTCGCCGAGAACAGGGCGAACCCGCTCTCGGACCGTCGGCGACGCTACGAGGTGGGCTGCCGGTAGGTCACATTCACGATCGTGAAGTCGGCGGGTCGATAACGCTTCGATAACGGTGCCCGAATTCGACAGAAGTGCAGCGCATCCCGGCGTGTCGCGGTCGGGGTGGACACCTGCTCAGCGCGGTGTCGGGGTGACGCGGAACACCAGGTTTTTGTGGTCCGGGACACGCCATGGACCGGGGTCGGAGAACTCAGCCGACGCGACGGAGCCCGTCGATGACGACGCGGACGATCGGCGCGCTGTCGGCCGCGGCCATGTTCGGGTGGCACGTCATCGACAGCCCGCCGATGAGACGGAAGACGTCGGCCGCGGTGACGTCCGACCGGAACACCCCCTGCGCCTGGCCGGCGGCGAGGATCGTCCCGATCATCTCCTGCGACGCCGCCCGCGAGTCGACGAACACCGGCGCCTCGGCGCCGAGCTCGGCCAGGATGACCTCTTTCATGCCGCGCTTGGACGCGGCGGTCCGCAGGTACTCGCCGAACACCGCGACCAGTGCTTCGTCGGGCGGCAGGGTCTCACCGAACTGCCGCCCGTTGCTCACGATCTCCTCGGACTGGCTGCGGTAGACAGCCTCGATGAGGGCCTCGCGGCTGGGGAAGTTGCGATAGAGGGTGCCGATGCCCACCCCGGCGTCGGCGGCGATCCGATCGAGCGGAGCGTCGACACCCGCTTCGGCGAACACCGCCCGCGCAGCCGTGACCAGCTTGTCGCGGTTGCGGACGGCGTCGGCGCGCGGTGCTCGCTCGGTGGCCTTGGTCACCAGTCCTCCTCGGTGAGAACGGCAGGATCGTCAAAACGGTTGCAAAGCGGAGGGTTCCTCCGTATCGTAACCGGAGGAAGCTTCCGTTTCGCGCTCGAGTGTACTCCAACCCCTGAGGGAGACCACACATGTCTTTCATCCATTCCGTCCGCGAGACGGCGGCGTCACCACGCCGTTGGTCGAACGGACTCCGAGACCATCTCGGCACCCTGGTGCTCATCAGCGTGCTCGGTTGCCAACTGATGGTCGTCGTCGACGCCACCATCGTCAACGTCGCCCTGCCGGACATCCAACGGGCACTTGGCTTCTCGTCGACATCGCTGTCGTGGGTGCTCAACGCCTACACCCTGACCTTCGGTGGCCTGCTGCTGCTCGGCGCCCGGATGGGCGACATCCTCGGACGTCGTAGGACGTTCCTCGCCGGGCTGGCGCTGTTCGTGGTGGCATCCGCGGCGGGCGGATTCGCCACCAACGGTGTCGAACTCCTGGCCGCACGGGCCCTGCAGGGCGTGGGGGCCGCGGTTGCCGCACCGGCGGCACTGGCGTTGCTGATGACCCGTTTTCCCGAAGGGCGCGAACGCAATCGGGCCCTGGGTCTGTTCACGGCGGTGTCCATCGGCGGCTTCTCGATCGGCCTGGTGCTCGGCGGGGCGCTCACGCAGTGGCTGGACTGGCGCTGGGTGCTGTTCGTCAACGTCCCCATCGGGTTCCTGGTCCTGATCGCGGGTGCGGTGTCGCTGCCCGCGACCGCCCGCAGTCGCAAACAGTTCGACCTGCAGGGTGCGCTCTACTCGACGGTCGGGATCGGTGCGCTGGTCTACGGACTGGTCAGCGCGGCCGAGCGTGGCTGGTCCTCACCGACGACGCTGGTGTCGTTGGGTGTCGGAGCGGTGCTGCTCGCGGCCTTCGTGTTCGCCGAGAGTCGTGCGGCACAACCGATCACGCCGTTGCGACTGTTCGCCAGCGTCCCCCGCGCGTCGGCCTACGCCGGACGTCTGGTGATGGTGGCCGGCTTCATGGGCATGATGTTCTTCCTGACGCAGTTCCTGCAGGATGTTCTCGGCTACGGACCGCTGCAGACCGGGTTGGCCTATCTGCCGATGACCGCCTCGACGTTCCTCGCGACCCAGTTCTCCGCGCGCTACGCCTCGGTCCACTTCACCCCGCGGACGCTGTTGCTCGTCGGGTTCGGTGCCGCTATGGCGGGGATGGCGTGGCTGACCCAGATCCACCAGGGGTCGAGCTACGCGGAGCTCGTGGGACCGATGGTGCTGATCGGACTGGGTGGCGGCATGTCGTTCCTGTCGCTGACCACCGCCGCGCTGCGGGGTGTCGCACCCGAGGACGCCGGTGCGGCGTCGGGGATGGTCAACACGATGCAGCAGCTCGGCGGCACGCTGGGGCTGGCGATCCTGGTGACGATCTTCGGGTCGGCCAGCAGGGCGGCCGGGGGCACCGAGCTGCACTCGTTCACCGTCGGCGTGCAGGAGACGTTCTGGGCCTCGACCATCCTGCTGGCGGTGGGGATGGTGCTGATGGCACTGACCCAGGGTGAGCGCAGGCAACCGCAGGCCGTGCCCGCGGACACCCCGGAGATGGTCGCGGTGGGCTCCGAGGGGATCTGAGAACTGCGGTTTCCCGGTGCCTCACGTCGACGTGCGGAAACCGTAAGAGGCCCGGGCACACCCCTCGGTGTACCCGGGCCTCCCGGCAACTCGTGTCCGTAGTTTACTTCAGCTCGGCGCTGCTCTTGTTCAGAACGCGACGTGCGATGACCAGGTTCTGGATCTGCTGGGTGCCCTCGAAGATGTCCAGGATCTTCGAGTCACGCGCCCACTTCTCGAGCAGCAAGTGCTCGGAATAGCCCAACGTGCCGGCCAGCTCCACCGCGCGGGTGGTGACGTCGACGACGGTGCGTCCGGCCTTGGCCTTCGACATCGACGCCTCCTTGGAGTTCGGCTGCTTGTTGTCGGCCATCCAGGCGGCACGCAGCATCAGCAGGTAGGCACCCTCGTAGTCGGACTCCAGACGGATGAACTCGGCGGCCGCGGCGTGCTGCGTGTGCGCGGGCTTGTCGTAGTCGATCTCGACTCCCGCCTCCTCGAGCAGGCGACGGATCTCCTCGAGTGCCGCACGGGTGACACCCACGGCCATGGCGGCCACCATCGGACGGGTGTTGTCGAACGTCTGCATGACGCCGCCGAACCCCTTCTTGGTGTCCACCTCGGGCGAACCGAGGAGGTTCTCTTTCGGGATGCGGCAGTTCTCGAAACGGATCTGCGCGGTGTCGGAGACCTTGATGCCCAGCTTGTGCTCGAGGCGCTCGATGGTCACACCGGGGTGCTCACGGGGGACCACGAAGCTCTTGATCGCGGCGCGGCCTGCGCTCTTGTCCACGGTCGCCCACACCACGATGTGGGTGGCGCGCGAACCGGCGGTCACGTAGATCTTCTCGCCGTTGATGATGTAGTCGTCGCCGTCGAGCACGGCGGTGGTCGAGACCGCCGCCGAGTCGGAGCCGAAGCCGGGCTCGGTGATGGCCATGGCCGCCCACACCTTGCCGAAGCTCTTGAGCTGTTCGTCGGTGGCGACCGCGGAGATCGCCGCATTGCCCAGTCCCTGGAAAGGCATGCTGAGCACGAGACCCACGTCGCCCCATGACGTCTCGAGGACGTTGAGGCACGCCTGCATGTTGCCGCCGTTGGCGACAGCGCCCTTGGGCAGTTCCTTTTCGGGCTGTGCGCGTCCGCCATCGGCGCCGGCGCCGGCCTGACCGGTCTCGGTGAGACCGTCGTAGAGGCTGGCGAGGGTGTCGAGTTCGATCGGGTAGTCGTGCTCACGCTGGTCGTATTTACGTGAGACGGGCCGGAAGATGTTCGCCGCCGCCTGGTGCGCCTGATCGACGGTCACCAGGAGCTTCTTGGGCAGTTCCAGATTGATTGCCATTGACTTCTCTTTTCGAGGTGAGAGCTGGGATGTGGATCAGGTGTCTAGAGAACGACGATGCCCTCGCCGATGGAGGCAGCGCGCAGGTCGCGGTACCACCGCTCGACGGGGTGCTCCTTGGTGAAGCCGTGTCCGCCGAGGAGCTGCACTCCGTCGGAACCGATCTGCATGCCCTTGTCGGAGACCAGTTTCCGGGCCAGTGCGGCCTCGCGGGCGAAGGAGAGGCCCTGCTCGGCGCGCGACGTACCGCGCTGGGTGACCAGGCGCAGGGCGTCGAGTTCGGTGGCCATCACGGCGACCGGGAACGCCACGCCCTGACGGTTGGAGACCGGCTCACCGAAGGCGACGCGGTCGTTGACGTAGGGGACCACGTAGTCGAGCACGGCCTGCGAGGTGCCCACGGCCAGCGACGACCAGCCGAGTCGGGACAGCCGGACGACGTCGCGGTAGGCGGCGAAGGCGGCGTCGCCCTCTTCCTCGCCGAGCAGGGCCGACTTGGGTACCGACACCCCGTTGAGGAGCAGGCGGCCCATCCCGGCGGCGCGGACGCCCATGCCGGGGTCGGCCTCGACGACCAGTCCGTCGGTGTCGGACTCGACGATGAACAAGGCGGGACGGCCGTCGAGCTGTGCGCCGACGATGAACAGTTCCGACGACCCGGCGGCCGGGACGAACGACTTCACCCCGTCGAGCTTGTAGCCGCTCGGGGAGCGGGTCGCGCGGGTCTTGATGTCGAATGCGTCGAACAGTGCGCGCGGCTCGGCGATGACGACGGCCGACTGCGGGACCTGCTCGCCGGCGTAGTCCGGGAGGTAGGTCTTCTGCTGTGCGTCGCTGCCGTACTGGGTCAGCGTGGTCGCGACACCGCTGGGTGCGAGCAGCGGGAGGGCCAACCCCATGTCGCCGAAGGCCATCGCCTCGGCCACGAGACCGTTGGTGACCACGCCGCGCTCGGTGGCTGCGCCGTCGAACTCCTCGGGGACGTTGATGGTGGTGATGCCGAGCTCGGCGAAGCGGGTCAGCAGCTCTTCGGGAGCCACGGCGGCCTCGTCGGCGTCGTGCGCGGCCGGCCGCAGGATCTCCTCGGAGAACTCGCGCGCGGTGTCCGCGATCATCTTCTGTTCATCGTCCGGCGCGATGTTGAAGTAGTCCTTCCCCGGGGTGCTCAGTCGTTTGGGTGAACCGCCACCCTGTACGGCCTTGAACGCGCGGGTTGCGGCGCCCAGGGTCTGGAATCCACTCTTGGTGCCCTGGAAGGCGACGCGATTGATCGGCTCGCGGAGACCGAAGCGCTCGGCGATGTCAGATCCGGCCAGAACAGACAGGACCCGCATCGCAGCGCCGATCGCGTTCGTCTTCTGGGGGTTCTTGCCGACCGCGGAGGTATCGCGAGGCTCGGTGTGTGTGGACATGTCGCACCTGCAGTTTCGTAGTCGATTTCACTGGTTACCACGGACAATACTGAACTTACTCAGCAGTAAGATAGACCTTACCGAACGGTCAGGAGGAAGTCACGAAGGTGATACACCTCACGGTTGTGACAACTCATGAGAAAAATGCGGACTTTTCGAATCAAAGCGACGAACGTCCCTTATTCTGTTGCGCATGACGCAACCCCCCAACATGGGAAAGCCTGTGCAACCTCCGCAGGGTCCCCACACCGACACGTTCTACGCATCCCTGCTCGGCCAGGAACAGGGACCTCTGTCCTACGGCGATCTGCAGAACCTCACCCGCACGGGTCAGATCAAGCCGGAGACCCAGGTCCGGACCGCGACGAGCAGTTGGTTCCCGGTCAGCCAGGTGCCGGGACTGTTCTCCGACAAGGACTGGCTGACAACCGTCCTGATCTCGTTCTTCGTCGGCAGTCTGGGCATCGATCGGTTCTGGTTGGGCTACACCGGCCTCGGCGTCCTTAAACTGATCACATGTGGCGGACTCGGGATCTGGTCGTTGATCGATTTCATCCTGATCATCCTGCGCAAGGTGCCCGACTCGAAGGGTCTGCCCCTCAAGTGAGTTCGGCCCGTCCGGCGAGTTCGGGCGGAACGGTGATCGCGGCAGCGGTGGTCGGTGCGACGGCACTGACCACCGCTGTCGTCGTACCGGAGTCGATGAGCACCAGCGGACCCGTCCTGTGTCCGTTCCGGCTCGTGACCGGACTGCCGTGCCCGGGGTGCGGTCTGACGCGCAGTTGGGTGGCGATCGGCCACGGCGATCTGCACGACGCGTTCGCCTACAACGCGTTCGGCCCGGTCAGCATGGCCGTCGTCGCGTCGCTGGTCGTGCTCGTCGCCGTCGTGGCGGTCACCGCGCCGCGCCGGTTGTCGCGCGTCGAGTCGATCCTGCGACATCCGGTCGTGTGGACGGTCGCCGGGCTGTGGGTGGCCTACGGCATCGCGCGGGGGATCGACGCCGTCACGAACACCGGATGGTTCCCGCCGGTCAGCTGATGTCGAGTGCGTCCTCGCGCGGCAGCACGAGGAAGTCGGTCCCGTCGGACTTCATGTTCTCGAGCAGACCGTTGAAGAAGCCCACCCCGGCGTCGGACAGGATCGCCTCGTGGATCGGGAAGGCGACCCGCGGGGCGACCGCACGCAGGTAGTCGACGCCCTCGCCGGCCTTCATCCACGGTGCGGCCGCGGGGGTCGCGAGCACGTCGACCTTCTCCTGCGGCACGAACAGTGAATCGCCGGGATGCATGAACTTCGCCGGCCGGCCGGCGTCGCCGAGCAGATAGGCGACGTTGTCGATACCGGGGATGTCGGGGTGGATGATCGCGTGTTCGCCGCCGGTCACCCGTGCGGTCACCGACCCGACGGTGAACTCGTCGCCGGCGTTGGCCGCGGTCCACGTCCCGGCCACGTTGTCGTCGTTGAGCTGCCGGGTGGTCTGCGGATCGGCGTAGAGCGCGGCGTTCGGGTTGGCGGCCACCAGGTCGGGGAGGGCGTCGACGTCCATGTGGTCGGCGTGCTGGTGCGTCACCAGGATCGCGTCGAGCCCGGTGATCCCGGCGAGCCCGTGGGACAACGTGCCGGGATCGAACAGGATTGTCGTGCCGTCGATTTCGACCAGTAGACAGGAATGTCCGAAGTGGGTGATGCGCATTCCTCCACACTATGCGTCGATGCGCA
>NZ_JAEMTF010000078.1:18918-20659 GCF_016462415.1 Williamsia sp.
GTCGTGCAGCAGCCCGTTGCTGGCGATGGCGCTGCCACCGTGCGGGCCGCTCGTTCCGTCCAGGTCGGTGAACGTGCCGCCGGCCTCACGCACCAGGATGTCGACGGCGGCCAGGTCCCACAGCGACACCTCGGGCTCGGCGGCGATGTCGACCGCGCCCTCGGCGACGAGGCAGTAGTTGTAGAAGTCGCCGTATCCGCGCACCCGCCACACCTCGTCGGTGAGCGCGATGAACTGCCCTCGCACGCCGCGGTCGCCCCACCCGCTCAGGCTCGAGAACGCCAGGCTCGCCGCGTGCAGCGAATCGACTCCCGACACCCGAACCCGCCGAGCGTTGTCCGCGTCGACCTGCGCCCAGGCGCCGGAGCCGGACTCGGCCCACCATCGCCGCGACAGCGCCGGCGCCGACACCACGCCGAGCACCGGGGTGCCGTCGACGAGCAGGCTGATCAGCGTCGCCCACACCGGCACGCCGCGCACGAAGTTCTTGGTCCCGTCGATGGGGTCGATGACCCACTGTCGTCCCGTCAGCAGGGGCGCCCCGCCGAACTCCTCGCCGAGTACGGCGTCGTCGGCTCGGTGCTCGGCCAGCACCGAGCGCAGCTCGGTCTCGACGGCGAGGTCCGCGTCGGACACCGGGGTGAGATCGGGTTTCGACGACACCTCGAGATCGATCGCGCCGAAGCGGTCGCGAGTGATCGCATCGGCGCGATCAGCCATCGTCAATGCGAGCTGCAGATCGGAAACCGGATCGGACATCATGCCCGGTAGGCTACGTGGCACCCCATTCCCCGAGTCGAGAGGTGGTCGGCGCTTCCCATGCTGATAACCATCGCGTTCGCGCTGATGTTGGTCGTCCTGCTCGCGGTGTTCGTGATGCAGCGCGGTCGACGCCCCGGCGGCGGTGGGCTGTTCGGTGGCGCGGGTGCCGGCTCGTTCGTGCAGGGCACGTTCACGGTGACCGGGGTCAGCGACCGCCCCGACGCAGGCGACAAGAACGACCAGATGTTCTGCACGGTGTCGGGGACCATCGTCGGACCGGACACCGCGCCGACCGACGTCTACGGCGACCTGGTGGTGACCGGCAAGACCCCGTGGCCGCAGATCGGTTCGGACATGCCGGTGGTCTACAAGCCGGGCAAGGCCGAGACGAGCTGGCGCTTCGGCAACCTCGAGGTGCCGCCCGCACAGTAGTGGGAGATCGACCTCGGTGTGGCCCGGTAGCCTGATACACCGTGCATCCCGACATAGCCGCAGACCTCGAATCGCTCGACACCACTCTCACGACCGTGGAGAAGGTGCTCGATCTCGAGGAGCTGTCCCGGCGGATCAGCGAGCTCGAGCACCAGGCCGCCGACCCCGAACTCTGGAACGACCAGGAGCACGCGCAGCAGGTCACCAGCGAGCTGTCGCACACTCAGACCGAGTTCCGACGGGTCAGTGAACTGCGTCAGCGTCTCGACGACCTCCCGGTCCACTACGAGCTCGCCGACGCCGAGGAGGGTGACAACCAGGTCGCCGCCCTGGCCGATGCCGACGCCGAACGCGCATCGTTGCGTACCGACATCGAGGCGATGGAGGTCAAGACGATGCTGGGCGGGGAGTACGACGCCCGCGACGCGCTGGTCAACATCCGCTCGGGCGCAGGCGGCATCGACGCCGC
Organism: Williamsia sp.; assembly: GCF_016462415.1. Classification (GTDB taxonomy): domain Bacteria; phylum Actinomycetota; class Actinomycetes; order Mycobacteriales; family Mycobacteriaceae; genus Williamsia_A. The sequence continues at coordinate 20,582 of NZ_JAEMTF010000078.1, forward strand.
CGACTGGGCCGAGATGCTGATGCGCATGTACATCCGCTGGGCCGAGAAGCACGGCTACGGCGTCGAGGTCTACGACAC
>NZ_JAEMTF010000165.1 GCF_016462415.1 Williamsia sp.
AGAAGAAGTTGGTCGCAATGGGCATTGAATCGGGCCTGCTCGTCGTGGCTTGCGATGGCAAGCGCTTGGAGAGATCGACTCTGCCACCGATCGGTCCCCGACGACACTCGTGAGCGGGGCTGCTGTGAACGGCAGGCTCTTCTCACGAATGCTGATCGAGGTTGCTCAGCATCTCCGCAGCAGCATCGATTCCGCGCTCTCCGGACGGGATGTGCTCGAGGTCGCCGAGAGAGACGGTGGTGACCAGTGCGCCACTGGAGGTGAGTCGGTCTGCACAGAGTTCGGTGTTGCGTGGGAGGGCCGACGTATCGCCGTCTGCGTGCATCAACGTCACTGTCATCCCGGTTCCCCACCCGTCGCACACCGCGCTTGCTCGCGCCGCCCATTGCCCGAACTCGCTGGTCGGATCGGACAGGGCCAACCAACCGGAGTCGGTGAAGAGTCCGCGCGGGTCCTCCGGAAGCGAGGTCACCACCTGCATATCGGTTCGGCTTCCGTCGAACAGTTCGTGGATGCGTGAGTGCCAGGCCTGGGCGTACATGTCGTCAACGGTTGCGCCGGTGAGCTCTGCGGCAAGGGTCAGACGGGTCAGTGCCAGCGACCTCACCATAGGGTCCGAGGTGCCCGCGACCAGTGCGGGCAGATCCACCTCGGAGAGCACGTAAGGGCCCGCGATGCCGATCACCGTCCGGATCTCAAACGGCGCCGGTGTCGTGGCCGAAAGATGATCGGCGAGGGCCATTGTCGCGTGGGCCCCCTGAGAGAACCCGACAAGATCGGCGTGCGTCGGTACCGGGATCTCGAGGTGGTCGAGCACCTGCGGGATGACGTGGAGAAGCCCGGCGGTCGCCATGGTTTCAGTGGCGGGATCGAGCCACGGGTGTACCCCCGAACTCAACCCGAGACCCAGATAGTCGGCCGCGACGACAAGTCGCCCTGCTCGGGCAACTGTGGCCGCTGCCGTCCAATGCGGCGTGCCGACGACAGACGGGACGTCACCCCGCGCGACTGCGCTGCTGTGCTGGTAGCTCGTCAGCGTCGCACTGGTCACTCGCGTGGGCACCAACAGGAGGCCACTGGCCATCTGTCCCGCATCGCTCGGCGTTCCCGTTCTGTAGGTGATTCGAAACGCTCGTCCATCAAAATCAGTTGCTGCCGAATCGATCAGCTCGACGCCGACCAACGACGCCGCAACGGAGGTGGGCGCCGAGCCACGGCGATCATCCTCGGTCGGCGAGCTGCATCCCGTGTGCGCCGACAGAACCGCGGCCGCCACCAACGATCGCTTTAACAGTGTTAGTCTCATACTCTATTTAACACTGTTAAGCTCCATCGGTGTCAAGGCATCCGACCGCAGGAAAAGGACTCGATCTCGCCAAGATCGTGTCCGCAGCGCTCGACGAACTCGACGCCGTTGGCCTCGACGAGATCTCGCTACGAGGCGTTGCTCGGCGACTGGGCGTGCAGGCGCCCGCGTTGTATTGGCACGTCAGCAGCAAGCGTGCCCTCCTCGAACAGATCGCCACGGAATTGTGGCGACGCCCCGTTGCCGCGGCGACGATCGGCGAGTGCGACGCGCTCCCAGTGTGGTCGGATCTGTTGCGCGCCTACATGCTTGAGCTCCGCGCCAGTCTGACCAGTCGCCGCGACGGAGCCCGCGCGGCCAGCAGCGCGGTGATTCTGGACAGTCAACTGTTGCGCGACATCGAGCCGACCCTGGCGCGTTTCGCCACCGCCGGGGTCTCGGCCGACGACATCGTGACCCTCTTTCAGACTGCACAGCACGCGACAGTCGGCTTCTGCATCAACGAACAGCACCGGGCTGCCGAACCTGTGGACCTCGACGAACGAGCCCGGCGCCTGAAAGACAGTCCTTTCGTCGGCGCGATGGGGGACGCCGTGCTGGGAAATGCCGACGCCCGTTTCGCAGCGACGATCGAGCTCCTGATCGCTGCCGGTCACTCAACTGTGGGCCGCTTGCCGAACAATGTGCTCCCGGTTGATCGGGGGGACGCATAGTTCGTGCCCGCACTACCTCACCGACTCTCAACGCACGGCACAGCGGGCGGCAACGGATCCGGTAAGGGCGTCACCTGGCCGGTGGTGTCGAACTTCAACTTCACCAGCTCAGATGGCGCCAACTTCGCCGGGGCTGTCGCGTCGACCACCGACCAGGTCGCCGCGCCGTGGCAGAAGCACACCCTGACCACAGCTACCTCGCGGCTGCGAGCCAACACCGGTAGCACGGCCGATAGCAGCATCATCCGACCGATGGTCGAGATCGACACCAACAGTGACGTAGCCAACGTCGCGAAGATCGTTGTCGCCGCTCAATGTGTTGTTACCTGCGGGCTCGTGGAAAGCCAGTGGTCCTACATTCCGACAGCGGGCGACCACCCCCAAGGAGAACCGACTCACCAAAGACGCACGTGGGCGGTATCCGATACTCATTGGGCCGCCGATCACCGTGCCAGCGGCAGCCACATCGGCGGGTTGGTGCCTCAACTTCACAGGGCTCGGCACGATCCGGTGGCGATACCCGGCCTTACGTGCGGGCTCGACGTTCTAGACCGTCTGCCTCCGTGCGTGTTTCGGAGCCCATGGTTTCGCGGACCTCGACCGGTTGGCGCGTATTCTTGAAGCGCAGGGCTGGCTTCTCGATCGCGAACCAACTGAGGGTCGCGATCGGCACCGTTCCGATGACGCTCGCCGCGATCATGACCCCGATGCCGTACTGGTCCAGGGTGGCCAGCACCACCAATTGCTGCACTGCCCATCCGTAGACGTACATCCCGTAACTGATATCGATCGACCCGTCTCCGATCCGCTCGACGAGTAGGCGCGGGAAGCGGGCGGAGATCCAAATGCAGAGGTAGGCAACACCTAACGGAGCGATCACGTCACCCCAATTTGCGGCGATGGAAGCAACGGAGATGAACAGAGCCCCGACGAAAACGAACGTCGATGCTGGGATGCGGTCCCGGAACATGAAGGTGACCGCACCAGCGAAGAACAAGGCTCCGAACTGTGTCGCGTTCTCCATCTTCGCGCCCAGTCCGGTGTCTGGCAGCACCCCGAGTTTTACAGCAACGCAGCCTAGGGTGAAGAACGCGAAGGCGGTGAGGACGACCCACCTGCTGCGTAGTCGGGGGATCGTGAACAGCGCGCCGATCAGGATGTAGCAGCTGAACTCGTACATCAGCGTCCAGACAGGACCGTTCCACGAGTCGGTCCGGGGTGCGCCATCAAGAGTGCCGCCGATCGTCCACTGGCGAATGACCAGGGTGACGTTGCTGTAGACGTACCCGAGCGCGTCGGCGACGGTCCACCCACCGCGCACGGTCGCCGCGATGGGGGCAGCGACAAAGGCACTGACCGCAAGACACACCCAGAACCCTGGGAAGATCCGCAGTAACCGTGCTCGCGAGTAAGAGACGAGGTCGTTGTTCAGACGGCTGCCGGTGATCAGGAACCCACTGATAGCGAAGAACCCGGCGACCGCGATCTCGCCGTAGTTCATGTCACCCAGGTACGGCTCCCCGGACACCCCGGCGACGGGCCATGAGTGGGAAACGATGACGACGGTCGCGAACAGCAGCCGCAACGAGTTCAAGCTGTTGGCACGGATATCGAAGAACTGCCCCAAGTTCATCGGACAATCTTCCCGATATTCGCTGGGTTCGGCGCCCTCAGGAGCCTGTATTCATACGATCGACCCACGAACGACATCGGGGGCAATCGGCGCACTATGGACACTGACCACAAACAATCGGATCCTCGACACCGATGGCGCCATCGTGAGCGTCTGATCGGTAGCGATCGCCTAGCTCCCTAGGCGAATCGCTCGTCGACCTGGGGGTCGTAGAGCCGCAGGCCGAGAGCATGCATGGCGTCGATGATTGCGTTGGCGTGTTCGGGTTCCCATCCATAGCCGACGAACTCGACGTTCTGCTCGCCGATGGATACGTCGAACGCCGGCACGCCGTCGGGGTTGGTGCCCGGTGGTTGCAGGATCTGTCCGTCCCACGGCCATCCAGCGAGATGGTCGGCGATCGCCGCCAGAACGCGCTCACGGCTCAATGACGCAATACCGGCTACGTGCTCCCCGTTGCCGAATTGTTTGTACACCGACAACGGGTCGAGCTCGTCGCCTCCGGCCCAGAACGCAAAGTTGTAGCTCATGCTGGCCATTGTTGACGACCCGGCCAGAGCAAGACGTCGGGCCGCAACAACGACGACAGAACCGTGACTGTTGTATATGCGAGCAAAGGAAGACCTGCTCTCATATCTCGCATGTACCTCGATGTTTCTTCACAGAATTCAGTAGGCGAATGATCGCGTCCACCGTCGACGTCGAAAATTCGAAGCCGTGGAGTTCAGCCGAGCGGCGCACGTTGGGTTTGCCTGCCAGAGCGAAGTACTCGCGTTGCCGTTGCACCCGCTCCAGGTCAGCGTCGGGGTCGGCCAGGAAGCGGGTCACGCTGACCTCGAAGGAGCGCGCGAGCGCCTCTGCCACACGGAAAGACGGCGTCAGGACCTTGCCGCTACGCATCTGCGAGATATACGCGTCACTCAGGTGGTAGCCAAGGGCGTGGGCTTTCTTGGCAGTCTTCTTGGCCGAGTACGGGCGGCCATGCTCGTCGCGCACGGTGTCGAACAACTCATTGAGACAATCGGCGAATGATTTTGTTGGTTGTGCATTGTCGGCTGCCACCACGATATAGTGCCATTGGCCAATGGCATCGTCAATTCGGCTTAGGCGCTGTGCTTATGGATTGGATCACTCACGGGTACAGGCGCTGACACCGCCTACTCGCGCTCCAATGAACACGGGCCGTCGCCAGCTCTCGTCGTGACGACCACTGCGGTACACATGAGCGATGGAGATTCTCAGCGCCCGAGTGCTCCTCCGGCCGACCGATCCCGACGCGACCCTGACGTTCTATCGAGACCACCTGGGACTGGCCATTGCCCGCGAGTACCCGGGCGGGGTGGTGTTCTTCGCCGGTTCGACGCTGATCGAGGTGGCGTCACACATGGCCTCCGACACCGACGGCGCCGACGCGACCGGCCTGTGGCTGCAGGTCCGCGACCTCGATGCCACCGAATCGGCCCTGCGCGACGCCGGCATCACGATCTCCCGCGGCGCCCGTACCGAGCCGTGGGGACTGAGGGAGATGCACGTCCTCGACCCGGACGGACGCACCCTGATCTTCGTCGAGATCCCCGCCGGACACCCCCTGCGCACGGATGTCCGTAGCGCAACCAACGGCTGAGAATCGGACACCACGCCGACGGAAGATGAACAGTCGGTAAACAGGGTCTGTAGATAGTCCAAA
>NZ_JAEMTF010000079.1 GCF_016462415.1 Williamsia sp.
GTGCGGGGCGCGGGGGTGGTCGTGGCCCGCAGGATCTCGGGGGATCGGACCGTCGGACCGGTCGTCCGTCTACCGAGCAGCCATCCGACGATCCCGGCGATCCCGATCAGCACCACGACTCCGGCGACGATCACAGCGGTCACGCGGTCAGCCTACGGTCGCCGAGCCCGGAGTCGGTGACATCCAGGTCCGGGAGCTTACGGTTGGCTGAACACGACACTGGGCAAGAATGCTTGTTGGCGACCGCCGTAACAAGCCAGGTCTGCCTTGTTGGGGTGGAGTTCACCGCGATTTCTCCCGTTCGCCCTCGCGCCCGGGCCGGCGGTGACCCGCGACACGCTGCTCAGCGGCTGATCTGGACCACCATCGACGCATACGCCGGGTTCTCGTCGACGAAATTCGCCACGAACGGACAGACCGGGACGACCGGTTTGTGGGTGGGGGCGATGTCGTCGAGCACGTGGCGAACGAGCTGCCCGCCGTACCCCTGGCCGCTGAAGCGGTCCGCGATCACCGTGTGGGTGATGACCACCTGTTCGATCTCGTCGACGTAGTCGAGGTAGCCGATGTACTCGTCACCGAGATACGCCTCGTAGCGTTCCTGGGGCCGCGAGTGCTTGACACGGACCCGCGAGGAGGCGACGTTCTCCGAAAGTGTGTCCTGGGCCATATCCCAGGATAGCGCCGCGAATCCGGACATGCACCCGGTTCGACGGCGGTCGGGCCTACTTCTTCTCGCCCTGCGCGGCGACCGCGGCGGCGCCGGCCTCGGCGGCCTCCGGGTCGAGGTAGGCGCCCTCGCCGATCGGCATCAGATCGTCGCCGAGGTCGTAGCGACGCGGGTTGCCGGTGGGGATGTTCAGCCCGGCGATGTCGGTGTCGGAGATCTGCTCGAGGTGCTTGACGAGCGCGCGCAACGAGTTGCCGTGCGCCGCGATCAGCACGGTCTTGCCCGCGCGCAGATCCTGCGCGATGACCTCGGTGAAATACGGGATCATCCGTTCGACGACGTCCTTGAGGCACTCGGTCAGCGGCACCGCGTCGAGGTCGGCGTAGCGGGGGTCGTCGGACTGGCTGTACTCGGCGTCTTTCTCGATGGCCGGCGGCGGAACGTCGTAACTGCGGCGCCAGAGCATGAACTGCTCGTCGCCGAACTTCTCCTTGGTGGCCGCCTTGTCGAGGCCCTGCAACGCGCCGTAGTGCCGCTCGTTGATGCGCCAGTCGCGGACCACCGGGATCCAGTGCCGGTCGGCCACGTCGAGCGCGATCTGCGCAGTCGCGATGGCCCGGCGCAGCAGCGATGTGTAGAGGACGTCGGGCAGCAGGTCGTGCTCCACGAGCAACTCCCCCGCACGCCTGGCCTCGGCCCGTCCCTTGTCGGTCAGATCGACGTCGACCCAGCCGGTGAACTGGTTGGACTCGTTCCAGGTGCTCTCGCCGTGCCGCATCAGGATCAGGGTTCCGGTAGCCATGCGATGAGTTTTCCACATCGCGTCGCATGCGCCCGGTGACAAGGCTGTTAATTGCGGTCGCATCCGTTGCCGTGCCGCGCGCGGCGGTGGACAGTTCTGTGGATGAGCATCACCGAGGACTCCCCATCCGGCACGAATGCCGGCGAGATGAACACGGCCGCACTCACCTACGGCGACAAGGTGATCGCGGTCGAACCGGGCGGAAACGAGCCCATCCCGCCGGATGCCCGACACGGCGGACCGATGTCGCTGTTCTGGACGTGGACGTCGCCGAACATGGAGTTCGCGACCATCTACGTCGGCGTCATCGCGGTGCTGTTCTTCGGTCAGACCCTCTGGCAGGCCATCGCGGCGGTGCTGATCGGCAACGCCCTGGGCGCGCTGAGTCATGGCCTGCTGACCGCACGCGGCCCGTCACTCGGTGTCCCGCAGATGATCATCTCGCGGCTGTCGTTCGGGTACTTCGGCAACATCGTCCCCGCCACCCTGATGTCGGTGATGAGCGGCGTCGGCTGGTTCGCCACCAACAGCGTCAGCGGTGCCTTCGCCGTGAACACGCTGACCGGGCTGCCGAAGGTGCCGTCGTTGCTGATCGTCGTGGTCGTGCAGCTGGCCATCGGCTTCCTCGGCCACAACATGATCCACGCGTTCGAGAAGTACGCGTTTCCGGTCCTGACGGTCATCTTCGTGGTCGTCGGGATCGTGATGTTCACCAAGACCGATCCCGGTGGTGCCGCCGGTGGCGGGGGCATCGGCGGCTTCCTCATCACCCTCGGTGCGGCCTTCGGCTACACCGCGGGCTGGAACCCGTACGCGACCGACTACAGCCGCTATCTGCCGACGACGGTGTCGGGATGGGCCGCGGGCGGATGCGCGGCCGCGGGCCTGTTCTGGTCGACGTCGTTCGGCATGATCGTCGGCGCCGCGTCGGCGACCATCGCGAACCCCGACGACGCCAACCCGACCCACCAGTTCACCGTGCATCTGCCCGGCGCGATGTCGGATCTGTTCCTGATCGCGATCGTGCTGGGATCCATCTCGGCCAACGCGGTCAACGTCTACTCCGCGGGCATGGCCTTCACGACCATCGGAATCAAGACGAAGAAGAACCTCGAACGAGGGCTGGCCGCGGTTCTGTTCGGGGTGCTCGGGTTCTTCGTCGCGTGGTGGGCACTGCGGGACGCGGCCGCGTCCTACGAGGCATTCCTGCTGATCATCGCCTACTGGATCGGTCCGTGGTTGGGCGTCGTGTTCGTCGACCAGTACCTGCGCCGCGGCACCGCGTTCGCAGACCTCTTCTACCGCCGTACGTTCACCAACTGGCCCGGCCTGGCCTCCTTCGTGATCGGCACGGTCGCGTCGATCCTGCTGTTCTCGAACCAGGCGAAGTTCTCCGGTTATCTCGTCCGTGAGTTCCCCGACCTCGGCGACATCACCTTCTTCGCCGGCTTCGTCTTCTCGGCCGGTCTGTACGCGGCACTGTCGGCCCGGCGGCGACGTGCGACGGTGGCGTCATGACGTCGTCGATCACCACGGCCATGCTCGACATCGCGGTGGAGCAGGCGCGGATCGGCCGGGACGAGGGTGGGGTGCCCATCGGCGCCGCCCTGTTCGGCCCGGACGGCGCGGTCCTCGGCCGCGGGCGCAATCGTCGGGTCCAGCACGACGACCCGTCGGTCCACGGTGAGACCGACGCCTTCCGCGCCGCCGGCCGGCAGCGCAGCTACCGCGACACGACGATGGTCACCACCCTCTCGCCGTGTTGGTACTGCAGCGGCCTGGTCCGGCAGTTCGGGATCGGCACCCTCATCATCGGCGAGGCCCGGACCTTCCAGGGCGGTCACGACTGGCTCATCGAGCACGGCGTCGACGTCGTCATCCTCGACGACCCCCGCTGCATCGACCTGATGACCGCGTTCATCGCCGAGCGACCGGAGGTGTGGAACGAGGACATCGGCGAGGAGTGAGAATCCGCCGTTTATTCCCGGTTGTCCGAGATGTCGGGATGTAGATGTCGTCACACGCAATTGGATTGATTGCGCATCGCCACTACGTGCATGATGCAAGTAATGAGTACTTTACGCCTGGAACCGAAGCGCAAGCCGTCGCCGACGCTGCTGATCGCGGTGCTGTGCTTCGGCGGCCTGCTGGCCTCCTACATGCAGACCCTCGTCGTCCCCATCGTGGGCAAGCTGCCGGAGTATCTGAACACCAGCAGCGACAACGCCTCCTGGGTCATCACCTCCACGCTGCTCGCCGCCGCGGTGGTCATGCCGATCGCCGGACGCATCGCCGACATGTTCGGCAAGCGCTCGGTGATCCTCGGCTGCATCTCGCTGATGGTCATCGGTTCGATCGTCAGCGCCGTCTTCGACTCGCTGATCCCCGTCGTCATCGGACGCGGACTCCAGGGCATGGCCATGGGTGTCATCCCGGTCGGCATCAGCCTGCTGCGCGACGAGCTGCCGCCGTCGAAGATCGCCGGCGCCATCGCGACGATGAGCGCGACCCTCGGCGTCGGTGGCGCGATCGGCCTGCCCGTCGCCGCGTGGATCTCACAGAACTACAGCTGGCACGTCCTGTTCTGGACATCGGCGGCGTTGGCATCGGTCGTGTTCATCCTCGTGCTGACGCTGGTGCAGGAGTCCCCGGCCCGCTCGGGGGGCACGTTCGACGGGATCGGCGCCATCGGTCTGACCATCGCGCTCGTGTGCCTGCTGCTGGCCCTGAGCAAGGGCCGGTCGTGGGGCTGGACCAGCGGACTGACGCTGGGCATGGTCGCCGCCGGCCTGGTGGTCTTCGCAGCGTGGGTCGTCTACGAGCTGCGGACCAGCTCGCCGATGGTCAACATCCGGGTGTCGATCGGCAGGCGGGTCTTGTTCACCAACATCGTGTCGGTGGTCATCGGCTTCGCCCTCATGGGCATCAGCCTCGCGTCGCCGCAGCTGCTCCAGCTCCCCAACATCCCCGGCGCCCTCGACTACGGCATGGGCCGCAGCATCATCGAGGCCGGTCTGTGGATGGCGCCGGGCGGACTGATGATGATGTTCCTGTCCCCCGTCTCCGCTCGGCTCAACGTCAACATCGGCCCGAAGTTCACCCTGATGATCGGCACCATCGTCATCGGCCTGGGCTACCTGTTGGCAGTGTTCGAGGCGGCGCAGCCGTGGCAGATCGCCCTGGCCGTGATGGTCACCAGCTCGGGCGTGGGTATCGCCTACTCGGCGATGCCGTCGCTGATCATGTCGGCGGTGCCGCTGAGCGAGACCGCATCGGCCAACGGCCTGAACTCGCTGATGCGATCCATCGGTACGGCCATCGCCTCGGCTCTGCTGGCTACGATCCTGGCCAGCTCGACCGTCGACATCGGCGCCACCAGCGTCCCCGACAAGTCGGCCTTCCAGCTCGTGTTCATCGTCGGTGCCATCGCGTCCGCGGTCGCCGTCGCCCTGATCCTGCTGATCCCCGGCGACAACAAGAACGCGATCCCCGGGGCCCAGCCCGTCGACCTGCCCGAGAACAAGGACGACCCGACCGAGTCCATCGCCGACGAGATCGCCGACGGCGAGCTCACCGTGAACGGCTCCGTCAACTACGGGAAGCACGCCGCCCCCGTCCGCTGACCGGCACCGTACGACCGTCTCGAATTGCCACCGATCACTCGATCGGTAACGATGACGCTCGTGAACAGACCGGCGATCATGGTTGCGGCGTTGTGCTTCGCGGGTGCGGTCTCCTCGTACTCGCAGAGCGTCATCCTGTTGCCGATCGTCGGTCGGTTGCCCGACTACCTCGACACCAGCCGCGACAACGCTTCCTGGGTGATCACCGCGACCCTGCTGGTGGCGGTCGTCGCGTTGCCGACCGGCGGGCGTCTGGCCGACCTCTTCGGCAAGCGCCGGGTCATCACCGTCGCGCTCTCGACGCTGCTGGTCGGGTCGATCGTCTGCGCGCTGTCGGACTCGCTGGCACCGCTGCTCGTCGGCCGGGCGCTGCAGGGGGTCACCCTGGTCGTGATCCCGGTCGGCGTCAGCCTGCTGCGTGACATCCTGCCCGCCGAGCGGGTACCCGGCGCGATCGCCACGATGGGTGCCTCCCTGGGACTCGGTGGCGCCGTGGGACTCCCGATCGCGGCCTGGATCCCGCAGCACTACGACTGGCACGTGCTGTTCTGGGTGTCGACCGGCCTCGCCGCGCTCGCCCTGACACTGGTGTCGACCCGCATCCCGGAATCACCGCTGCGGGCGAAGGGCACCGTCGACGTCATCGGGACCATCGGTCTCGCCGTGGGATTGACCGCCCTGCTGCTGGTGATCAGCAAGGGGCGGGTCTGGGGCTGGACCGGCGGCGTCACCATCGGCCTCGCCGTCACGTGCGTGGTGGCCCTGATCGCCTGGGCGACATACGAACTGAGGTGCTCCTCACCGCTGGTGAACCTTCGCCTGGCGGCCCGACCGGTCATCCTGGCGACCAATCTGGTGTCGATCCTCATCGGCTTCACACTGCTGGGGATGCTGCTGGTGTCGCCGTACCTGATGCAGCTCCCCCGCATCCCGGGACTCGCCGAGCACGGGATGGGGCAGTCGGTGGTGGCGGCCGGATTGTGGGTTGCCCCGGCCGGTTTCGCGATGCTCGCGATGTCGCCGGTCTCGGCGCGGCTGACGAGGTCGATCGGCCCGAAGGCGACGCTGTTGACCGGCACCGCGGTGATGGGTTCGGGCTACCTGTTCGTGGTGATCTGGATGAACGCGCCATGGCAGATCATGACCGGCGTGACGATCACGTTCGCCGGGCTGGGCATCGCCTACGCCGCGATGCTGGGTCTGATCATGGCGTCGGTGCCGGTGGGTGAGACCGCCGCGGCCAACGGCCTGAACTCGTTGATGCGGTCGATCGGTACATCGACGGCGTCCGCGGTGACCGTCGCGGTGCTCGCGGCCTCGACGGTGACGGTGGGCGGGCGGACGTTCCCCACCCGCGAGGCGTTCGAGCTGGTCTATCTCATCGGGGTCGTCGCCGCGGCGATCGGCGTCGTGCTGATCACCCTGATCCCGGGCCGACGCACGGCCCCGACCACACGGGGTCGGGTGCCGGCGCCGGTCACTCGGTAGATCAGACCTTCGCGCGCAGATCCTTGCGCAGGATCTTGCCCGCCGCCGACTTCGGGATCTCGTCGATGAACTCCACCTGACGAACCTTCTTGTACGGCGCGACCTTTCCGGCCACGAACTCCATCACCGCGTCGGCGCTGATGTCGGTGCCGGACTGCTTCACCACGAACGCCTTGGGGATCTCCTCCCCGGACTCCTCATCGATCACACCGACCACGGCGGCGTCGGCGATGTCGGGGTGGCTGAGCAGCAGGGCCTCGAGCTCGGCGGGAGGCACCTGGTAGCCCTTGTACTTGATCAGCTCCTTGAGCCGGTCGACGATGAACACACAGCCGGTCGGGTCGACCTGCGCCAGGTCACCGGTGTGCAGGAAGCCGTCGGAGTCGATCGTCTCGGCGGTCGCCTTGTCGTTGTTGAGGTAGCCGGCCATCACGTTGGGTCCGCGGAACCACAGCTCACCGGTCTCGCTCAATCCCTCTGTGGGCAGCTCGATCTCGTCACCGGTCGCGGGATCGACGAGCTTGCTCTCCGAGTTCGGCAGCGTCCAGCCCGACGAGCTGAGCTTCGCGTTCTCACCGTCGAGGAGCGCCTGCCCGCCGTCGAACGGGATGACATGGCTGACCGGGCTGAGCTCGCTCATCCCGTAGCCCTGCACCATGCGGCAACCGATTCGCTTCTCCACCGCGTGCCCGAGCTCGGCGTCGAGAGGCGCGGCACCCGACATGATCGTGTGGATCGACGACAGGTCGTAGGAGTCGACCAGCGGGTGCTTGGCCAACGCGACGGCGACCGGAGGCGCGATGAAGCCGTAGCTGCACTTGTAGTTCTGGATGTTCTCCAGGAACTCGGTCAGGTCGAAACGCGGCATGACCACCAGGTGCGCGCGGGCGTGCAGCGCGGCGTTGAGCAGGACCGTCATCCCGTAGATGTGGAAGAAGGGCAGGATCGCAAGGATCGCGTCGTCGGCCTGCATCCCCTGCAGCGGGCGGATCTGGCACACGTTGGACACCAGGTTGCGATGGGTCAGCATCACGCCCTTGGGGTTCGCGGTGGTGCCCGAGCTGTACGGCAGGACCGCGAGATGCGTCGACGGATCGAAGCTCACCTCGGGCGCCGCGTTGCCCTCGCCGAGCAGCTCGGCGGCGTTCGGGTGACCGGTCGCCTCGAGACCCTCGCCGTCGAGGACGATCAGGTGATCGGCCGCGAGACCGAGCTTGTCGATCGCCTCCTTCGCCCCGGGCGCCAGCGCGCCGACGGTCACCAGCATGGTGGCCTTCGCGTCGGTGAGCTGCTTGGCGATGTCGTTCGGGGTGAACAGCGCGTTGATCGTCGTCGCGGTGGCGCCCGACCGCAGGATGCCGTGGAACGCGATCGCGAAGGCCGACGAGTTCGGCGAGAGGAGACCCACGACATCGCCGACGCCGATGCCGCGCTTGGCCAGCGCGCCCGCGAACAGGTCGATCTTCGTGATCAGGTCGCGGTAGGTGGTGACGTCACCGGGCTTGGCGTCGATGAGCGCGGGCCGATCGAGGTCGGACTCCTCGATCCCACCGAAGAGGTAGTCGTACACACTCGCATCGGGGATCGAAACCTCGGGGTGTGGACTCGCGAAACTCATGGAACCTCCGTTGGTCGCCGCACTGTCGTTTCAGTGACGTGGGTCCCAGAATATCGCGTGCCCGATTCGGCTGGACACGAACGGAGCCGACCGTGAGGTCAGTCGTCGGTGACCGGGCCGTCCGACGGGGACGACTCGGCCAGTTCGGCGACGGTCTGCGACGGCTTCTCCGGCTTGATGGTCGGCAGCGTCTCCTCGTCGATCAGGTGCTCGAACGCCAACAGGTTCTTCAACGACTCCCCGCGCGAGACCCGCCACGCCCACTCGCGTCGGATCGAGGTGTAGAAGCCGATCTCCAGCAGCGTGTTGAAGTCGCCGTCGGCGGCCTCGAGCACCTGCCCCAGGACCCGGTCGAGTTCGTCGGCGGTGACCGACTCGGCCGACATCCGACCGATGAGGTAGATGTCGCCGACGTTGTCGATCGTGTACGCGACGCCGTAGAGCCGCCGGTTACGCTTGAGCAGGTAGCGGTAGACGCCCTCGTGGTTCTCGTCGGGGCGGCGGCAGACGAACGCCTCGATCCGCAGTCCCGGTTTGCCCACGGTGAGCAGGACGTTGGTCTTGAGCTTGCGCTCACCGGGCAGTTCGACGAGCAGGTGTTCGGTGTCGGCTCCGCCGGAGTTCTTGAGCGTGTAGAGCACGCCGCGGTCGAGCAGCGCCTTCTGGATTGCGTCGGACTGCTCGACGATGCCGGGCGGGCGCCTCTCGGCGGTCCGGTTGCCTTCTCGGTTCATGCGCGTACTCCTGACCGGCGACGTCCCCATCGCCGTGTTGTCCTGCCTGTCTGCGCAGTCGTCGGCACCGGTGTCGGCCGATCGGCGCGCGCACCACTCGCGATGTCGAACGACACCAGCGCGCGGTGGTAACTCTCCAGCAGTTGGTCTGCGGTGTGGTCCCACGAGAACTTTCGCGCGTGCACGGCCGCGGCCGCACCCATCCGCGCGAGGCGATCGGGATCGGACAGGGCGTCGCGCAGCGCCGCGGTCCAGTCGTCGATCCGGTGCCCGGCCACCAACATGCCGGTCGTCCCGTCGGCGACCGCGACGCCGAGTCCCCCGACGTCGGCGGCGAGGACAGGCACCCCACTGGCCTGGGCCTCGATGGCCACCAGACCGAAGCTCTCCGAATAGCTGGGCACGACAACGAGATCCGACGCGCGGTAGACCTGGGCGAGACGTTCGGGTCGCTGCGGCGGCAGGAAGGTCACGGCGTCGGCGATGCCGAGTTCCCGGGCGAGGTCGATCAGCGACGTCGGACGCGCCAGCCCCGTGCCCGACGGTCCCCCGACGACCAGCACCCGCACCGGACGACCGGTCCCCCGCGCCGCGTCGATGACCGGAGCCGCAGCCCGGATCAACACGTCGGGCGCCTTGAGCGGTTGGATGCGACCGACGAAGGTCAGCACCGTCTCGTCGGGGGCCAGCCCGAGTTCGGCACGGGCGTCGGCCCGCGATCCCGGGTGGTAGGTGTCGAGATCGGCGCCGGGGGTGGCCACGTCGACGCGGGCCGGGTCGGCGTTGTGGATCGAGATCAGCTGCGCCGCTTCGGCATCGGTGTTGGCGACCAGGCGATCCGCCTCGTCGACGACCTGCTGCTCACCGACCTGTCGCAGCGCGGGCTCGGCCTCGTCCCCATCGGCCAGCGAGGCGTTCTTCACCGCGGCGAGGGTGTGCGCGGTGTGCACGAGGGGAACGCCCCAGCGGTCGCGGGCGAGCCAGCCGACCTGGCCGGAGAGCCAGTAGTGCGAGTGGACGAGGTCGTAGTGACCGGGCGGGTACATGGCCTCGACGCGCAGCACCCCGGCGGCGAAAGCACAGAGCTGCGTGGGCAGATCGCGTTTGTCGAGGCCCTCGAACGGACCCGCGACCACGTTGCGCACCAGCACCCCGTCGGCCGCGGAGACCGACGGCTCGTCGGCCGACGACGTCGCGCGGGTGAAGATCTCCACCTCGATGCCCCGTTCGGCGAGCTTCAGCGCCGTCTGCCACACGTAGACGTTCATACCGCCGGCGTCACCGGTGCCGGGCTGCGCGAGCGGCGAGGTGTGCACCGAGATCAGCGCGACCCTTTTCATGCACGAACCCCCAGGCCGACGACGAATTCCGTGACCTGGTCGGCGAACGCCTCGGGGTCCTCGACGAACGGGGCGTGTCCCGCACCATCCCAGTAGAGGGCTCGGACGTCGGAGATCAGCGACTCCGCGTGCCGAGCGGCGGAGACATCGACGACCTGGTCGTCGGTGCCGTGCACGATCAGCACCGGCATCGGCAGCTCGCGCAGGAGCTGGTCGTAGGACGCCTCCCGGGCGAACAGACCCGCCCGGGCCTCGGGAGCGGTGGCGAGCGAGGTCCCGAAGAACTGCTGTCCGAGTGCACCGAGATCCGGTCGGTCGGCGGGCACCAGCGCGGAGCCGAACGACCCGAGCGCGCGGATCGCGGTACGCGGATCGGTCGAGCACGCATCGGGCAGCGCGGCCCGCATGGCCGAGCCGACCCGACCGCCCGCCTGCCCGCGGCCCAGCGAGGTGATGGCGCCGACGAGGACGATGCCGCGGATCGAGCCCACCGCATCACCTCGGGTGATCAGATCGGCGACGTGGTCACACGCCACCAGACCGCCATAGGACCATCCCGCGAGGACGAGTCCGCCCGAGCCGACCGCGGGATCGTCGAAGGCAGACGTCGTCACCGAGGACTCGGCCGCGATCACCGCGGCGATGTCGCCGGCGAAGTCGACCGCAGAGTAGTTGGCGCCGGCGGCGGCGTTCGGCCCGGAGTTCTGCGCAGGCACCCCCGACGCGCCATGGCCGCGCAGATCGACGGCGATCACCCGGTGGTCGCGGGCCAACGACTCGAGCAGCGGTGTCCCCCAGCTCGCGCCGGACTGCGCCCAGCCGTGGATGAGCAGGAGGGTGGGACGCCCCGCATCGGCCGAGAGGTGCGGAGCACTGACCCGGTATGCGATCTCGACATCGCCCGGGCCTGCCGTCGAACGCAATCGATAGGGCATGCACCCCACCATATCCGTGCGGTGAACGCTGCCGTCGCCGCAGATGGCGCGGGTGGCCGGAGATGTCCGGAATTAATCGGACCGCGGTCCGGTTAGAGTGGACATCAGATCGACCGAGACCGACTCCCAGGAGGACGAGATGCCTGCAGTGACCGCCGATACGTTGACATTGGACCGGATCGCCGAGGCCGGCCCGGCCGAGACCGAGCGCCCCGTGCGGTCGGTGACCACCGGCCCCCGCGGGTACGAGGGCGAGGGCTTCCCCGTGGTCCGCGCCTTCGCAGGCGTCAGCAAGACCGATCTCGACCCCTTCATCCACATGGACCAGATGGGCGAGGTCGACTACGAGCCCGGTGAGCCCAAGGGCACCAGCTGGCACCCGCACCGCGGATTCGAGACCGTCACCTACATCATCGACGGCCGCTTCCAGCACCAGGATTCACACGGCGGCGGTGGCCTGATCGCCGACGGCGCGACACAGTGGATGACCGCCGGCTCCGGGATCCTGCACATCGAGACCCCGCCCGCGGAACTGGTCGCCAGCGGCGGCGTGTTCCATGGCATCCAGCTGTGGGTGAACCTGCCGAAGTCGGAGAAGTTCTCGACGCCGGCGTACCAGTCCATCGAGGGTGGACAGGCGCGGCTGTTGTCCTCGTCCGACGGCGGTTCGCTCGTGCGGATCATCGCCGGTGACATCGGCGGGTTCTCCGGACCGGGCTCGACCCGCACCCCGATCACCATGGCGCACGCCACGATCGAACCGGGCGCGCAGCTGAACCTGCCGTGGAACCGGAAGTTCAACGCGCTCGTCTACGTGCTCTCCGGCGACGGAACCGTCGGACCGTTGCACAACCCGGTGTCCGGCGGACAGCTCGTCGTGCTCGGCCCCGGCGACCGGATCACCGTGTCGGCCGACGCGGCGCAGGACTCGAACCGTCCGGCGATGGAGGTGCTGCTGCTCGGCGGCCAGCCGATCCGCGAGCCGGTGTTCGCGTACGGACCGTTCGTGATGAACACCAAGGCCGAGGTCATCGAGGCGATCGAGGACTTCAACGCGGGCAAGTTCGGCGTCATCCCGCCGGACGCGCTCATGCCGCACACCGGTTAGATCCACCCTTGACACATCTGCTGATGTGTCTCACGATCGCTACATGACAGCGACTGTGTCGGCCGGACCGCACTTCACACTGCGGTCCGGTCCGACGTGGCGAGATCCGTTCGGCATGTATGCCGACCTGCGAACACACGATCCGGTGCATCACTCGAGGAGTGACGGTGCCGAGTTCTGGGTGCTCACGCGGCACCGTGACGTGATGACGGCTGCGGCCGACACCGCGACCTTCTCCTCGGCGGTCGGGCTGACGGTCAACCAGGGCGAACTCGAGGCGATCGGCCTCACCGACAACCCGCCGATGGTGATGCTCGACCCGCCGGACCACACCGCGTTCCGCCGGCTGGTGGCACGGGGCTTCACGCCTCGGCAGGTCGAATCGCTGGAGCCGGTGGTGCGGGACTTCGTCGTCGACCGCGTCGAACGCCTCCGCGATCTCGGAACCGGCGACATCGTGGCCGAGTTGTTCAAGCCACTGCCGTCGATGGTGGTCGCGCACTACCTCGGCGTACCGGAGTCCGACCGGGCGAGCTTCGACCGCTGGACCGACGCCGTCGTCGCCGCGGCCGCCTCCGACGGCGGGTTCGCCGACGCGAGCGCATCGGCCGGCGCGGCGATCATGGAGATGATGGCCTACTTCGATGGGTTGATCTCCCATCGTCGTGCCCATCCCGGTGACGACACCGTCTCGCAGCTGGTGGCGGCGGGCGTGGGCGCCGACGGTGACACCGCCGGCGTGCTGTCGATCCTGGCCTTCACGTTCACGATGGTGACCGGCGGCAACGACACCACGACCGGGATGCTCGGTGGCGCGGTGCAACTGCTACACGCCGAGAACACCCAACGCCGGATCCTCATCGACGACCCCACCGCGATCCGCCCCGCGATCGAGGAGTTCCTCCGACTCACCTCACCCGTGCAGGGTCTCGCCCGCACGACCACGCGGGAGGTGCGGTACCCGACGGCGACCATCCCGGCCGGGGCCAAGGTGCTGCTCTGTTACGGCGCGGCGAATCGGGACCACGACACCTACGGCGAGGACGCCGACGAACTCGACGTGACGCGGGACCCGCGCGGGATCCTGTCCTTCAGCCACGGCGCGCACCACTGCCTGGGCGCGGCCGCCGCACGCATGCAGGCACGCGTCGCGCTCACCGAACTCCTGCGCCGATGCCCGGATTTCGCTATCGACCCCGACACCGTCGAGTGGGCCGGCGGCAACTACGTCCGCCGTCCGACCACCGTCACCTTCCACGCCCGATCATGACTCCCGACACCGACTGGCTGCGCGACGAACGTTCCTCGGTGGCCAGGGACAAGCTGCTGGGTATCGCCGAGGAGTTGTTCTTCCGACACGGGGTCGCCGCGGTCACCATGCGCCAGATCGCCGACGCCGCCGGATGTTCCCGGGCGACGCTCTACCGGTACTTCCCCGGGCGCACCGACCTGCACCTCGCCTATGTCGACCGGTCCACCCGGGAGATCGCACGGACCATCGAGGAGAAGACCGCGGGCATCGCCCACCCGGCGGACCGCCTCACCGCGGCCGTGCTCGTCGCGGTCACCGGGGTCCGCGAGAATCCCGCCCTGATGGCGTGGTTCTCGCCCGATGCGGCCGCCGCCACCGGCGCCCTGGCGATGTCGTCGGAGATGATCGGCGCCGTGACCAGACGGTTCGTCGACCTGCTCGGCGGATCCGCCGACGGCCACGACGCCGAGTGGATCGTGCGGATCGTCGTGTCCTTCCTGATCGTGCCCGTCCCGGAGTCCGAGGTGGAGCACCTCGTACGGCGGTACCTGGTACCCGTGATCATCTCGTCCGACCCGGCCCGGAGTGGCCCGGATCACCGTCCGGTGCTGTGAATGCCCACATGGCGAGGTCGGGCCGATAGGAGTGCAGGCCAGACTTCAGTTCTTTTTTAACTCTTGGTAATCAATTTAAGGTCCCTTTAACATTCGCTGGCTAGGTTGGCCCGCATGCACATGCCAGCTGCACTGACATCGTTCAATGCCCGAGACGTCGTCCGCTACGACGTCCCCGCCTCCCTCGTGGTCTTCCTCGTCGCACTGCCGCTCTCGCTGGGTATCGCCATCGCATCCGGCGCGCCGGTGATGGCCGGACTGATCGCCGCGGTGATCGGCGGCATCGTCGCCGGGTCGCTGGGTGGCTCGCCGTTGCAGGTCAGCGGCCCCGCCGCGGGCCTGACGGTGGTGGTCGCCGAACTCATCGCCAACTTCGGCTGGAAGGTGACCTGCCTGATCACCGTCGGCGCCGGCGCACTGCAGATCGTGTTCGGCCTGAGCCGGATCGCGCAGGCAGCGTTGGGAATCGCCCCGGTCGTCGTCCACGCCATGCTCGCCGGAATCGGTATCACCATCGCGCTCCAGCAGGTACACGTCCTGCTCGGCGGACAGTCGCAGAGTTCGGCGATCGAGAACCTCACCGCGCTGCCGGGCTCGATCCTCGACATGCGTTGGGCCGATGTCCTGGTCGGCGGGCTCGTCGTCGTCGTGATGCTGACGTGGCCGATGCTGCCCGCGAAGGTCCGCAAGGTGCCCGGTCCGCTCGTCGCGATCGTCGGGGCCACCCTGCTCGCACTGCTCGCCGGGCTCAACGTCGACAAGATCTCGATCGACGGCAACTTCTTCGACGCCCTCGCGCTCCCCGAACTACCCAGTGGCAACTGGGGTGGCGTGATGCTGGGCATCCTCACCATCGCGTTGATCGCCAGCGTCGAGTCGCTGCTGTCCGCGGTCGCCGTCGACAAGATGCACACCGGGCCGCGCAGCGACTTCAACCGCGAGATGCTCGGCCAGGGCAGCGCGAACATGCTCTCCGGCATGGCCGGCGGACTGCCGGTCACCGGCGTCATCGTGCGCAGTTCCACCAACGTCGCGTCCGGCGCCCGCACCCGTGCGTCGGCGATCCTGCACGGTGTCTGGATCCTGATCTTCTCGGTGTTGCTCACCGCGCTCGTCGAGCAGATCCCGATGGCCGCGCTGGCCGGCCTGCTCGTCGTGATCGGAATCCAGCTGGTCAAGACCGCGCACATGAAGCTCGCACTGCGCACCGGCGACCTCTGGGTCTACGTGATCACCGTCCTGTCCGTGGTGTTCCTCAACCTGCTCGAGGGCGTCGGCATCGGCCTGGCGATCGCGGTCCTGATCGTCGTGTGGCGGGTGGTCCGCGCACAGATCACCTCCGAGCCGATCGGCACCGAGGCGTCCAAGCAGTGGCAGATCACGATCCACGGCTCGTTGAGCTTCCTGGCCCTGCCGCGACTGTCCAAGGCGCTCGGCAAGGTCCCGGCGCAGTCGCGCGTGACCATCAATCTCGACACCGACTTCCTCGACAACGCCGCCTCGGAGATGCTCGAGGACTGGAAGTGGGCCCACGAGGCCAACGGCGGAACCGTCGTGGTCGAGGAGATCGGTCAGGCCCGCCTGGCCGACGCCCCCAAGGCACCGCCGAAGCGTCACCCGGTGGCCACCAAGGCCCTCGGCCTCGCCCCCTGGAAGACGTGGCAGCACCGGCCCGACGCGGACGCCGATCCCGACGCCTCGCCGATCCTCCGCTCGATCAAGAGCGGCGTGCAGGAGTACCACCGGTCCAACGCCGACGCCCTGCTCGAGCACATGACCGACCTGTCCGACAGCCAGGATCCGGACTCGCTGTTCCTGACGTGCGCCGACTCTCGGGTGGTGCCCAACGTTATCACCGCAAGCGGTCCGGGCGACCTGTTCACCATCCGCAACATCGGAAACCTGGTGCCCACCGAGACCCACCAGGACACCTCGGTGGAGGCGGCGCTGGAGTTCGCGATCAACAATCTGGGCGTGTCGTCGATCGTCGTCTGCGGGCACTCCTCCTGCGGCGCGATGAAGGGGCTGCTCGCCGGTAGCGACGACGGCAGCGCGCTGAGCAGCTGGCTCGGCAACGCGGCCCCGTCGCTCGCCGCCTTCCGCAGCGGGCACCCGGCCGGTCGCAGTGCCGCCGAGGCCGGCTTCTGCGAGGCCGACCAGCTCGCCATCGTCAACGTGGCGATCCAGGTACAGACCCTGCAGCGCCATCCCCTGGTCGGACGGGCCATCGCCGACGGCACGCTGCGCGTGGCCGGGCTGTTCTTCGACATCTCCACCGCGAGGGTGATCGACGTCAGCAGCACCGGGGTGGCCGTCCCGACCTGATCCCCACCCGTCGAGTGGGCGGATGCGGACGTCGAGTGGGCGGCTGCGGACGACCAGTGGTCCGAGTTGGACGTGTTACCGACAACGGTTACCATTTGCGATTATGTCGCCGTCACGTCGTTCTCGCACACTGATCGCCCTCGCCGTCGTCACGCTCGGCGCCGCACCGCTCGCCGCCTGCGGTTCGTCGTCGACGTCGTCGGACTCCGGCCGCATCTCGGTCGTCGCCTCCACCGACGTCTGGGGTGCGGTCGCCGGGGCCGTCGCCGGCGACAAGGCCGACGTCTCCTCGCTCTACACCTCGCCCGACGGCGACCCGCACGAGTTCGAGGCGACGGCCCGTGACACCGCGAAGATCGCCGACGCCGGGGTCGTCGTGCTCAACGGCGCCGACTACGACCACTACATGGAGGAAGCCGAGAAGGGCCCCGACGCCGCGGTGGTCAGCGCGGACGACGTCTACAAGGGACTCAACCCCGACGCCTCCACCAAGGCCGGTGCGGTCAACGAACACTTCTTCTACAACCTGACCGTCGTCGCGGGCGTGGCCGACAAGATCGCCGACGCCCTTGCCGACAAGGCGCCCGACGACGCCGCGACCTTCCGGGCCAACGCGAGCGCGTTCACCGCGAAGATCGACGGACTGAAGACGCGACTGGCTCAGATCAAGGCCGCGCACAACGGCGCGAAGGTCGCGCAGACCGAACCACTGGCCGCCTACCTGCTGGCCGACGCCGGCCTGATCGACGCGACTCCCGAGGGGTTCACCGAGGCCGTGGAGTCCGGCCAGGACCCGGCCGCCGCCGACATCGCGACCACACAGGACCTGATCCGCGACAAGACCGTCACCGCGCTGCTCTACAACACCCAGGCCGTCGACGACATCACAAAGAACCTGCTCACCACCGCGGAGGGCAACCGGCTGCCGGTGGTCAAGCTGACCGAGACCCTGCCGTCCGGAGTCACCGACTACATCGCCTGGCAGACGGCTACTGTGGACGCGATCGCCACCGCCGTCAGCTAGGACGCCCCCATGCACGAACCTTCCACCGCGGTGGCCCCCGCGATCGAGATCAGAGGTGGCCGACTGTCTTTCGGCCCTCGGGTGCTGTGGAGCGACTTCGACCTCTCCGTGGCACCGGGCGAGTTCGTCGCCATCCTCGGCCCCAACGGGTCGGGCAAGACCTCGCTGCTGCGCACGCTGCTGGGCCAGTACCAGCTCGACGCGGGCGAGATCAGCATCGGCGGACAGGCGGGCACGAACAGGGCCTCGATCGGCTACATCCCGCAGCAACACCCGCACGACGAGGGCGTCCCGCTGCGCGGACGCGATCTGGTCGGGCTCGGCGTCGACGGTCGCAGCTGGGGCATCGGCTTCCGAAACCGCAAGCAGCGCAAGGCGAAGGTCGACCTCGCCATCGACCAGGTGGACGCGCGCGGGTTCGCCGACGCCCCTCTCGGTCTGCTCTCCGGCGGCGAACAGCAACGTCTCCGGGTCGCGCAGGCGCTGGCCGGCGACCCCGTCGTCCTGCTCTGCGACGAACCGCTGCTGAGTCTCGATCCCGCCAATCAGGCCCGCGTGGCCGCGCTCATCGATCGCCGTCGGCGATCGGCGGGTACGGCCGTGGTGTTCGTGACCCACGAGATCAACCCGGTCCTCCCCTACGTCGACCGCGTCGTCTATCTCGTCGACGGGCGGTTCCGGATCGGCACGACCGACGAGGTGATGAACTCGCAGACCCTCAGCGAGCTCTATCGCACCAAGGTCGACGTGCTGCGCGTGCGCGATCGCCTGGTGGTCGTCGGCGCCGACGAGGCCGCGTGCCACGGCGACCACGGACATTCCGCCATGGACGAGACCGCCCGATGAACGACCGCTCGTGGTCGGACTTCTTCGACTTCGCCACCACCAGCGATCTGCTGCAGCGCGACTTCGTCCAGCAGGCCCTGATCGCACTGATCCTGCTCGGCCTCCTCGGCGGACTGCTCGGACCGCTGGTGGTCTCGCGCCAGATGGCGTTCGCCGTGCACGGCACGGCCGAGCTCTCGTTCACCGGTGCCGCCGCAGCGCTTCTCGTCGGTGTCGGGGTGAACGTCGGCGGGGTGGTCGGGTCGATCATCGCCGCGGTCATCTTCGGACTGCTCGGGAACCGCGCACGCGACCGCGATTCGGTGATCGGCGTCGTGATGGCGTTCGGGCTCGGACTCGGCGTGCTGTTCATCGCGCTGTACGGACGGCCCGGGACCGGCTTCAATCTCCTTGCCGGACAGGTCGTCAGCGTCGGCACCCGGGGACTCACCGCGGTCGTCGTGACCACGGTGATCGTGGTGGTGGTCCTCGCGGTGATCTACCGACCGCTGATGTTCGCCAGCACCGACCCGCGCGTGGCCGAGGCCCTCGGGCTGCCCACCCGCACCCTCTCGGTCGTCTTCGCCGTCCTGCTCGGGGCGAGTGTGGCGCAGTGCGTCCAGATCATCGGCGCGCTGCTGGTGATGTCGCTCATCATCACCCCCGCGGCGGCAGCGGCGCGGATCACCTCGAACCCGGCGAAGGTCGTGCTCGCCTCGATCGTCTTCGCCGAGGTGGCCGGGGTCGGCGGCGTGATCCTCTCGCTCGCACCGGGCTTACCGGTGTCGGTGTTCGTGACCACCATCTCGTTCCTGATCTACGTCGTGTGCCGCCTCGTCGGCGGGCGTCGTCAACGAACCGCCGGTCGCGTCGCCGGGTAGGCGTGCACCAGCGCGCTGGTCACCCGGGGGACCCCGGCGATGAGGTCGGCCTCCGCCCGGTGGGCCAGTCGATGGGCGTCCACGAGGGAACTCGTCGTCGCGACATCCAGTTCGGCCTCCGCGTGCAGACAGTGCCCGATCCACCGCATCCGCACGCCGGTGACCGACTCGACTCCCGGGACCTGCGCGAGGATCTGTTCGGCCGATCCGACGATCGCAGGATCGACGCCGTCCATCAGGCGGCGGAACACATCTCGCGCCGCCGAGTACAGCACCATGAGGATCGCCGCGGTGATGACCAGCCCCACGATCGGGTCGGCGAGCGGGAACCCGAGCGCCGTACCCACCACACCGGCGATGACCGCGAGCGACGTGAACCCGTCGGTGCGGGCGTGCTTTCCGTCCGCGATCAGCGCGACCGAACCGATCTGCCTGCCGACCCGGATCCGGTACTGCGCCACCAGTTCGTTTCCGACGAAACCGATCACGCCCGCGGCGGCCACCCAACCGAGGTGTGACAGCGGCATCGGGTCGACGAGACGACGGATGGCCTCGTACCCGGCGATGATCGCCGACAGCAGGATCATCGCGATGACGAACAGCCCTGCGAGGTCCTCGGCGCGGCCGAACCCGTAGGTGTAGCGACGCGTCGGGGCGCGGCGCCCGATCACGAACGCGATCCAGATCGGAACCGCGGTCAGCGCATCGGAGAAGTTGTGGATCGTGTCCGCCAGCAGCGCAACCGATCCCGACAACAACGCCACAATCAGCTGCGCCACCGCGGTAACGAGCAACACGCCCATGCTGATCGCGACCGTCCGGATCCCGATCGAGCTCGACTCCATCGCCTCGTCGACCTTGTCGGCCGCATCGTGACTGTGCGGGGTGAGCGCGTGCGGGATCAGCGACCGCAGCCGCGACCGCGGGTGGTCATGGTGGTGACCGTGCGAGTGGTCGTGGTCGTGGTCGTGGTCGTGCGGATGATCGTGGTCGTGCAGGTGCGGATCCGTGTGCGTGTGTCTCGTCATGTGCCCGACCGCGCGTCCGGATCGGTGACGAGGCGGATCCCGTCCGCCTCATGGGCGTCGACCCGGTGGTGCCCGGGGGTTCCCGGACCTGAGTGCTCGGCGTTGAACACCGCGTCGAGCACCATCTGCTGGA
>NZ_JAEMTF010000080.1:0-15983 GCF_016462415.1 Williamsia sp.
CTGGTGCCGCACCGGCGGGGACGCCCCCGACGAGCAGGGTGGCGACGGTGGACACCGCGATGACGCTGCCGACGACAGCTGATCTGACACTCACGTTGCTGACCCTAGTGCTCTGCGCTCGACCGCCACGCACGAATCCGAAGCACAGCGAAATGGTTCGGCCGCGCGGGCGAGGTTTAGGCTGATCGGCGTGTCCGATGACCAGCTCGCCCCCGGGGAACACCACTCGCACGAGGAGTTCCGCACCCCGCACGCCCCGATGCCGATCGAGCTGCCACTCGACGATCAGGAGGCGTCGACCGACGTCCCCCTGGCCACCCAGCTGACCCGTTTCGTCATCACCGGTGCCGGTTCGGGGGTGCTCGACTTCGGCATCACCTTGCTGTTGCAGTACGTGCTCGGCGCGCCGTACTGGCTGGCCAAGACGGTCGGCTTCATCGCGGGGACCACGACTGCATATCTGATCAACCGCCGGTGGACGTTCCGCGCCGAGCCCAGCCGCGCCCGTTTCATCGCGGTGGTCGCGCTCTATCTGGTGACCTTCGCCGTCCAGGTCGGGATCTATTCGGTGTTGTCGCACGTCTGGCCCGAGGAGATCCTGTACAGCCTGTTCGCGTTCGTCATCGCCCAGGGCACCGCGACGGTCATCAACTTCGCCGTCCAACGGATCGTCATCTTCAAGATCCGCTGATCTTCGAATTCGGCTGATGGCTAGCATCGCCTGATGGAGATTGCAGGCACGGTCGCAGTGGTCACCGGAGGTGGCGCCGGCATCGGCGCCGCGATCGCGAGGGCGATCGTCGCCCACGGGGGGTCGGTCGTCGTCGCCGACCTGAACGCCGAGCGCGTCGCAGCGGTGGCGGATGCCATCAACGCATCCGCGTCGCGGAAGGTCGCGGCATCGGTCGCGGGCGATGTCTCCGATCCCGCGGTCATCGACCGACTCATCGCGACGGCGGAGGAGAGCTTCGGACCGGTCGATCTGTACGTCGCCAACGCGGGAACCACCGCGGGCATGGGTCTCGACTCCGACGACGCCGCGTGGCAGACCGCGCTCGACGTCAACGTCCTCGCGCACGTGCGCGCCGCCCGTGCTCTGGTCCCGGGGTGGGTCGAGCGCGGGCGCGGCTACTTCCTGTCCACCGCCTCGGCGGCCGGGTTGCTCACCCAGATCGGGTCGGTCACCTACTCGGTGAGCAAGCATGCGGCCGTCGGTTTCGCCGAATGGTTGTCGGTCACGTACGGCGACAAGGGTGTCGCGGTCAGCTGTCTCTGTCCGATGGGTGTCAACACCGAACTGCTCAACGCCGGATTCGAGACCGACCGTGACGGGGCATCGGTCGCCGCCAGCGCGGTGACGAGCGCGGGCAACGTTCTCGAACCCGACGATGTCGCCGACGTCGTCATCGAGGCCCTCGGTGACGAGCGGTTCCTGATCCTGCCACACCCCGAGGTGCTGAAGCTGTACCAGCACAAGGGATCCGATTATGGTCGGTGGATCTCGGGGATGCAGCGCTATCAACGGGCGCTGACCGAGGCGTAGCCGCCGTCGACACGTCGGGTCTACTCGTAGAGTCGGATCTGATCGGTGTCGGCGAACACGAGATCACCCGCTGCGGTGAGGACCGCCCAGCGCCGTGCCGCCCGGGCGATCGTGGTCTCGTTGACCTCGACCGCGGCAGCGGTGAACTCGCCGAAGTCGTCGAGGATCCGCCCGGTGGTCTCGGCGTCCGAGTCGGGATGGACGACGACCTCGTCGCCGACCGCCGGACGCCACGCTGCGTTCTCGCCGGCGACGTTCTCGGGTTCCGTGCTCTGGTCGATGTCGTCGATCTCCTGGGTACCGTCACCGTCGGTGCTCGGCACCATCAGGACGCCTGCCGGGTGGAGTCGTCCGGGGATGTGGACGTGATCATCCGCTGGGCCTCGGCCAGCAATGCGTCGTGGTCGGTCGGGGACAGGTCGAGGTGGCGCCGTGCCTCCGCGTGGTCGACGGCGCGCCGCAACCGTTGGCCGAACTCTGCCGGGGTGAGACCGAAGGTCACGAAGATCTCGTCGCTGTCGGCGCCGCCGAACGGTGCCCAGCGTGCGGCGAAGGCCAGCGCCTCGACCGCGGCGTCGATTCCTCGATCGTCGATGACGGCATCCCTGTTCGGGTTGTAGACGCGCATGTGTCGGTGCCCTTCTCGTTCGGTGTCCAGAAATGGTGCGGAGGCGATGAGCAATGCGGCGAGGACCCCGCCAACACAGACCGTCGCCAGTCCCGCGATGACGACGGGGTCGGCGAGCCGCGCGAGTTCACTCATTGGGGTTGCCAGTCCTCCCACGTGATGGTCACGTCGGGTGCGGTGACCAGGGTCCAGGCGGCGAGGACCGCCCGGTGCCACTCGCCGGTGGTGTCGAAGTCCGCCGGCGCCGGTACCCGGACACTGCAGGCCGACCAGTACTCGCCGAAGCGGGTCGTCATCAGTTCGACGACCGCATCGTGTGCGCGGGACTCGCTGGCGTAGACGCCGTGTACGTGCCGTCCGTCCGACCCGCTCTCGACCTCGACGACCCACACCGTTCCCGTCTCGACGCGGGTGCGCGAAGCGATCGTCATCTGGTCTCTCCACGTCGGTCGGATTGGGGCCGTTGCGTATTCGGCCGAGCCGGTGGCTTCCACCAGCACACCCCTCGTCCCGGTTGTCACGCAACGGCTTACATCGGGGTTTACGCGAAGAAACACCTGCTCGGGGGTGGTTTACACTCGTTGCCGGTGGGTTCGACGAGAGGACCGAATGACCGAACGTGACTCAGTTCACACGCTTCTGGAGCATCTGGTGGCTGCTCGGCGGGCGGCCGGGTCGCCGAGTTTACGAACGATCGCCGCGCGGACGGACTACAGCCACACGACTGTGGCGAAGGCGTTCACCGACAGCGTGTCGACGATGTCCTGGCCCGTGGTGGAGGCGGTGGGGGTGGCCGTCGATGCGGACGCCGCGCTCACCCGGCGGCTGTGGTCACGCAACGACGCTCCCGGTCCGGTACCGGCGGGAACGGGCAACCGGGGTCAGCCGCCGACGGCGACCCTGGTCGCGTGGTGCGGTCTGTTGCTCACCGGGGGCGTCGCCATCGCGGTGATGCAGGCCGTCGATCGCAATGTCGCCCACACCACCTTCGTCACCGATCTCGTCCAGGCCGTCTTCGCCGCCGTCGCGGCGGCGGCCTTCGTCCGCCGTGCTCGTCAGGCCCATACGGCCGGTGATCAACGCACCACCAGGTTCTTCGGCGCACTCGCCGCCGGGACACTGGCCTGGACCGCGGGGCAGGTGGCCTGGTTCGTCGCCCGCAACGTCAACCATCAGCCCATCCCGTCGGGACACCTTCACGATGTCGGCTTCCTGCTCATGCCGGTCGGGGTCGGGGTCGCGATGTGGATGCGGGGCGGTGACTACGGCCTCACCCTCGCCTACCGGCCGTGGCAACGCGCGCTGTCGTTGGTCTGCATGGCCGCGGCGACCTACGCCGCGATGATCCTGCTCCTCACCGTGGCCGACCTGCCCGTCGACGGCTTCATCCTGGTCGCCGCGCTCTACCCGACCGGTGACGTGACCCTGGCGCTGATGGCCCTGTCGCCGTTGATCTGCGGGTACCGCGTCGTCGGATCGGTGGTGCTCGCCACCGCGCTCCTCGGCGCCGCGGCCTCTGACATCGGCTACCTGATGATGAAGGCGGACAGCGAGACCCAGATGATGCCGGCCGCAGCGGCGTTGGGATACATAGCGTTCACCATCATCCTCACCATCTACAGCTTCATCGCCCAACGACTTCCGGCCCGGCCGCGTCCGACCCTGCGTTGGGAGAGCCTGACCATCACCACGGTGCACGACGCCGGCACCGCGGGCTGCGCACTTCTCGCGGTCGGGTTCGCGCTGTGCCTGCTCGTCACCCACCCCGATACGGCCGTCGGTGTGGTCGGGGCATGCATCATCGGCCTGACCACCGCGGCCCTCGCCGTGCGGGTCGCGACAGGACGTCGCACCCACCGGCCTCAGTAGAGGGTGGGTTGTACGAGGGTTCGGGTCGAGACCTCGGTGGCCTCTTCTTTGGTGAGACCGAACATGCGCAGGAGGCTCGCGGCGAGATGATCGGCGGCGGAGTCGGCGTCGATGGAGGGATCACGGGCCAGCATGTGCAGACAACCCAGCAGTGACCCGGCTGTGTAGGACAGGGCGGCGGCGAGGTCGTCGATGTCGAGTCGGCCCGACTCCGTGGCCTCTGCGAGATCGCGATACGCCCGCGGGGCGAGCCCGTCGGCGCTGTCGAGGTACTGGAAGCCGACCTGGCTGATGGTCTTGGCCACCCTGGGGTGAGTTGCGCTCAGGCGCACCGACATCCGGACGCCGGCGGCGAAGACCTCAGCCGGATCGGCCAGCCCGGCCGTCGTCTCGTCGAAGAGTCGTCCGTGTAGTTCCAGCATTTCCGCGATCGCCGCATCGAAGAGCTCGGACTTGCTGGTGAAGTGGTTGTAGAAGGACCCCAGGCCGACATCGGCGAGGTCGGTGATGTCGGAGATGGACGCCTCGGTGCCCTTCGGCGTGGCCAGCAGCTGACAGGCGGCGTCGATCAGCGCGGAGCGGGTACGCGCCTTCCGGCGGTCGAGCCGGTTGCCGCCGGAGGTATCGGACACAGCTATCAGCGTAGTGCCTTCAGTAGTGAATCTGATTCCAGAACTGAAGCCTCTTGACGATCGATCGCCTCAGAAGTGACGATTTGTTCAGAAGACAGGAGGTCAACGATGACGATCCCAGCGGAATCCGCGCATGCCGATCTGCACAGTGAGCACGGCGCCCACCCCGGTGATCCGGACGACCGCGCGGCGCAACCGGTCATCAAGATCGTGGACATCGCATGGTTGGAGTTCGAGAAGCAGAACATCGCGCAGGCAGAACGGTTCGCGCACGATTTCGGCTTCACCACCGTCTCGCGCACTGCCGACGAGCTGTCGCTGCGCGGCACGTGGTCGGGTGCACCGTGCATCCTGATCCGCCGCTCGCACCGGTCGCGTTTCGTCGGACCGGCGTTCCGTGCGGCCGGGCACGACGACCTGCTGCGGCTGTCGCGGGAGACCGGACGTCGGGTGTACCCGCTCGGCGACCTCGGTGGCTCCGCCATCGACCTGACCGACCCCTCGGGGATGTCGGTTCGAGTCGTCGCCGACGTCACCGATCTCCCGTCGCTGCCCGATCAGCACCCGCTGACGTTCAATTTCGGCGGTAAGGTCGAGCGATTCAACGCGATCCAGCGCCCGCCGCGCGAGCCCGCCCGTGTTCAGCGCCTCGGTCACGTGGTGATCGAGACGCCGCGGTTCCGCGAGAACCTGGCCTGGTACCAGGAGATGCTCGGCATGATCGTCAGCGATTTCCTGTTCTTCCCCGGACAGCGCAGTCGCGGCCCGAGCATGGCGTTCATCCGGTGCGACCGCGGCAGCGAGGTGGCCGACCACCACACCCTGGCGATGACGCTGGGGCCGATGTCGCGCTACGTCCACAGCGCGTACCAGGTGGCCGACCTCGACGCCGTCGCCGCCGGAGGCGCCTACCTCGCCGACCGCGGATACCACCACGCCTGGGGCATCGGCAGGCACATCCAGGGCAGTCAGCTGTTCGACTACTGGCGTGACCTCGACAAGTTCATGGTCGAACACTTCGCCGACGGGGACATGTTCGACAGCAGCGTCGAGGCCGGGTGGGCGCCGTTCACCGCCAGCGGCCTCGCTCAGTGGGGCCCACCGGTCACCCGGGACTTCCTCGGCGCCAACCCCGATCCCGAGGTGCTCAAGGGTTTCCTCTCGGGACTGAAGAACGACAACGAGTTCGACGTCCACCGACTGCTCGGTCTACTGAAAGTTGCCCGCTCATGACCACGACCGTCCTCCGCACCGCCGCCGGCTGGTGGGTCCAACGTGCCGACACCGCCCGCCCGATCCGCACTGCGGCCACCACCACCGGTGAGCTGCTCGCCGACCGTGCCGCCATCGACGCCGCCGCGGCCGGGAGCGACGCCGACGCCACCCCCGTCGCGGACCTGGACCTGCTCTCGCCCGTCACCGCGCCCTGTCGCGTCGTGGCGCAGATGGTCAACTACCGCAGCCACGCACAGGATTCAGGCATCGATCCGGACCGGGTGTCGGCGACGTTCTTCCGCAAGTCGTCGGGGTCGATCACGGGCCCGTTCGGCGACATCGTGAAGCCGGCGCACGTGAAGCTCCTGGACTACGAGGTCGAGATCGGGTTGGTCGCCGCGACGACGCTCGAGGTCGGAACCACCGTCACCGCCGACACCCTCGGCGAGTTCTTCGCAGGCGTCGTCGTCACCAACGACGTCAGTGCCCGCGACATCCAGCTGCCCAAAACGCAGTTCTACGAGTCGAAGTCGTACCCGACCTTCACCCCCGTCGGTCCCGCGCTGGTCCTGCTCAGCCACGAGGAATGGCGCCGGTTCGACCAGCTGCGACTGCAGCTGTGGGTCAACGGCGAACGCCGACAGAACGGCCGCGTCGGTGGCGACATGATCATCGACCCGGTTGCCGCGCTTGGTGTGCTCACGGGCTTTCAGCGCCTCGATGCCGGGGATCTCCTGCTGACCGGCACGCCCGGCGGCACCGCCCTGTCCGCACCGCCGAAGCCGATCGAGATGATCGGGGCGCTCATCCCGCCGCACGTGAAGTGGAAGCAGTTCTTCAAACGTCAGGCGTCGAACCCGAGGTATCTCGCCGACGGCGACGTCGTCGAGGTACGGATAGCGACCGACGACGGGGCCATCGAACTGGGTCGTCAACGCTGCCACGTGAGATACGCGTGACCTCTCGGCGCGACCCCGTCGTCATCGTCGGCGCTGGGCCGGTCGGTGTCGCGTGCGCTCTGCTCCTGGCCCAGCGTGAGATCGCCAGCGTCGTGCTCGAGCGGCACCGGGAGGTGTACGCGCTGCCCCGTGCGGTGCATCTCGACGACGAGGTGTTCCGCATCCTGCAGGCAGTCGGTGTCGCCGAGCAGTTCGCGCCCGACACCCGTCCGATGCCCGGCATGCGACTGATCAACGGCCGCCGCCGGGTGATGACCGAGTTCGCGCGCGACACCGCCGACGGACGCAACGGCTATCCGCCGGACAGCATGTTCGACCAGCCCGATCTGGAGCGCATCCTGCTGGACCGCGCCGCGACCGTGGATGCGATCGACCTACGACGCGGCTGTGAGGTCACCGAGATCACCCCGGGCGCTCGGCCCACGGTCTGCTTCCGTGACGCCGACGATCAGATCGAGACCATCGCCGCCGCCGCGGTCATCGCGTGCGACGGTGCCAACAGTTTCGTCCGCGAGCAGCTCGGTATCACCATGCGCGACTTCGACTTCGACGAGCAATGGCTGGTCATCGATGTCCGCACCCCGGCGCCGCTCGACGTGTGGGACGGGGTCCACCAGATCTGCGACCCCGCCCGCGCCGCCACGTTCATGCCCGTGACCGGCAACCGGTACCGCTGGGAGTTCCGCGTCTTCGACGGGGAGGACCTGGAATCGTTGCGATCGATCGAGAAGCTGCGAGAGTTGTTGGCACCGTGGATGTCGGCGGCCGAGATCGACGCGTCCGAGGTCATGCGCCAGGCGTTCTACACCTTCCGCGCCCGGGTGGCCCGAACGTGGCGCGTGGACCGCGTCTTCCTCGCCGGCGATGCGGCACACCAGACCCCGCCGTTCGTGGGACAGGGCCTGGGGTCCGGACTACGTGATGCGCACAACCTCGCCTGGAAACTCGCCGACGTCCTCGATGGCGTCGCTACGGAGGCAGTCCTCGACACCTACGAATCCGAACGCAGACCGCACGCCACCCGCATCATCCTCATGGCGTTGGCCGTCGGGTGGGCGCTGACCGGCGGACAGGACGGCCTCGCATCCGCGCGACGTGCGGTGGTCGCGGCCGCCTGTCGCATCCCCGGCATCGGCAACGCGCTACCGGAGGGCACCCCACCGCTGGGTCATGGACCGCTGATCGAACGCCGTGGTCTGCGGAACCGGTTGAACGGCCGAATCTTTCCGCAACCGTGGGTGCGCACCGACGAAGGAGCCCGCCGCCTGGACGATCTGCTCGGACCGGGATACACACTCATCACCCGCGGACCGCTCGATCCCGATGCCGCCGCACGAGTCGTCGAGGCCGGCCTGCACCACGTCGATGTCGATGCCTTGCGGTGTGTCCCGTCGGGGAACCCGACCCCGGCCGCCCTGATGCGCAAACACCGAGCGCACGCCGTGCTCGTCCGACCCGATCGGGTGGTCCGACAGACCGCCCGCACCTCCGCCGACGTCGCCGGTCTCGTCACGATGCTGCACGGCCGAATGATGACCGGGACACCTCAGGTGACTCGATGACGGTGCTCAGCGTCAGCGCGCGGCGAGCGGCACGACGAGACGCCCCCACCGTCGACGTCGATCTGTACGGGGCGTCCGCACTTGTCGATCCGCAGCCGGTCTACCGACAGATCCGTGACGCCGGCCCGGTGGTCTGGCTGCCGAAGCACAAGGTGTGGGCGATGGGTCGCTTCGAGGATGTCCGTGCCGCGTTGCGCGACGACGTCACCTTTCGTAGCGGCACCGGCGTGGCCGCCAACCCCGTCGCCAACCTGCTCGGCCGCAAGACCGTCCTCAACAGCGACGACGATCGCCATTCGAGACGACGCCGGATACTCATGGAGTCGCTGATGTCCCGAGCGATCCGCCCGTCGCTACCCGTCCTGCGCGATGAGGCCGAGGCCACCGTCGGTCGCCTCCTGGAGCGTGAATCGTTCGACGGCATCGCCGATTTCGCATCTCGACTTCCGGTTGCCGCTGTCGCCGACCTCGTGGGCGTGCGGGTGGGCCCGCAGCAGTTGTTGACCTGGGGCGCCAGCACCTTCGACATTCTCGGCCCGGTCAACCGGCGGACGCTGGATGCGACCCCGACCGCGCTGGGACTGTTCCTCTACACAACCCGGTTGCGGCGATCGCGGGTGACGCCCGACGGGTGGGCCGCCAGCGTTTTCGATGCGGCCGACCGTGGTGAGATCAGCAGATCCGAGGCGCGCACGATGGTGATCGACTTCGTCGCCCCCAGCCTCGACACCACCATCCTCGCCACCGGACAACTGCTGTGGAGCCTCGGACGAGATCCCCATCTCTACGCGCAACTCCGCGCCGAGCCCGACCTGATCCCCACCGCGGTGGTCGAGGCCGTGCGACTGGCGTCGCCGGTCCGGGGCTTCACCCGTAGCGTCGCCCACGACACCGACATCGGAGGCGTCCGCCTGCACGCGGGCGAACGGGTGGTGATGCTCTACGCCGCGGCGAACATGGACGAACGGCACTTCGACGAGCCGGAGACCTTCTCACTGCACCGTCGCGGCAGCAACCTCGGCTGGGGACACGGGATGCACACCTGCGTCGGGATGCAGCTCTCCAAGCTCGAGATGCAGACACTGCTGCAGGTTCTGATCACGCGGGTGTCGACCATCGAGGTCAGCGATCCGGTCCACCTGTCGAACAACTGCCTCCAGGGGTTCGACTCCTTCCGAGCGAGGTTCACGTGAGCGCCTGCAGCAGCGACGACGACAGCAGCAGCAGCGCCGCCGGCGGCCGGAACGTCGACGTGATCATCGTCGGCCTCGGACCCACCGGCGCCACCGCGGCGAACCTGCTCGGCCAACGCGGCGTCTCCACCCTCGTCGTCGAACGAGACGACAACATCTACCCCCGACAGCGGGCAATCGCCTCCGATGAGGACGCCCACCGGGTCTGGCAGAATCTCGGCCTGTTCGACGAGATGTCGGAAACCATGTCGTCCGACATCCGGGTGCATTTCAAGCATGGCAACCGCACCTTCATGTCGATGCAGGGCAATGACAGCCGCGACCAAGGCGTGCCGGGCACCGCGTTCTACCACCAGCCCGAACTCGAACGTGTTCTACGCCAGGGCATCGGCCGCTTCCCCATGGTCGACACCGTCGTCGGTATGGAAGCGGTGGGCCTCAACCAGAACGCGGACTCGGTGACAGTGACCCTGCGTCCGGTCGACGGTGGGCCCGAGCAAAAAGTGACCGGTCGGTACGTCATCGCCTGCGACGGCGGCTCCAGCTCGATCCGCAAGCTGTCGGGAATCGGTTTGCCGGGCAGGCACATCGAGGAGCAGTGGTTCGATATCCAGCTGCGTGCCTGGTATGACCTGCCCACCGACGCGCCCCTGGACTTCACCTTCATCTCCGACCCGAAACGCCCGGGCGTCGATTGCCCGTGTCCCATGGGCTACCACCGCGTCGAGTACCGGGTCAACAAAGGCGAGTCCGTCGAACAACTGCAGTCCGAGGCTGGGCTGCGTGGCCTGCTCGCCGAACGCGGCATCGACTACGACCAGGTCGAGATCTTCCGCAGCTGGGGATACACCTTCCACATCCGCCAAGCCGAACGGTGGCGTGACCGCCGGGTCTTCTTGGCCGGCGACGCCGCCCACATCATGCCGCCGTTCGCCGGGCAGGGTGTCTCCTCCGGCGTCCGTGACGTCGCGAATCTCGTGTGGAAGATCGACGCCGTCCTCAATGCCCACGCGGGGGAGGATCTGCTCGATTCCTACGAACCGGAACGACGCCCTAACGTCGAGAAGCTCACGAAATTCAGCCTCGCCATCGGTGGCACCGTCATGCTGGGCAGCAGAATTGCGTCGCATCTGCGCGATGCGGTGTTCATCGCGGCCGCCAGGGTTCCGCTGCTCGGTGGATGGATGACCGGAATCGGACCCAAACCGCTGTATCGCCTGGGCACCTCGGGCGGGTTCTTCGCTCGCGGCGGATCTCGGCGCCGAAGCCTGCGGGGCGAGTTCATCAAGCAGCCTTGGGTTTCCGGCGCCGACCACACCCCAGTACGCCTCGACACAGTCCTCGACAACCGCTGGGCCTGGGTTGGGTTCCGTGAATCCCCCATCCCCGCGGCGCTGGCCGCCGCCGGGGTCGCCGAGATCCGACTCGATCGGGCCTCGGCGATCGCCGACCACAACGTCGCGGCCGGACACCACGTCGACACCGAACGCATTCTCGAGCGCCAACTCCGCCGTGGCCGCGTACACGCGGTCCTCGTCCGACCTGACCGATTCATCTATGCAGGTGACCGCGAGATGACGCGATCCGACATCGAGCGGGTCGCCGCCGCCGTGGTCACCGGTCCGGCCGATGCGCAGCTCTCGAATGCTGGGAGTCGATAAATCGGCTCTGAGCACCACGGCGTGGTCGTGGGGTCGATGCCTGCGCCCAGACGCACGAGAAATCGACAGTATCGACCGTTGACGTAAGAACGGAATCAGTGTTCACTGCTTGGCATGGCGTATCGCCGCACTCCAGCGGTTCAACAGCGACTCGACGACCTGAGGTCGCGGCTCGTCGACGCCGCGATCGCCCAGGTGGCCGAGCACGGGTACGCGGGCTGTTCGATCTCCGCGGTGGCCTCGGCGGCCGGGGTCGGTACCGGCACCGTCTATCGGCACTTCGCGAACAAGGGTGAGCTGTTCACCGAGGTGTTCCGCATCGTCTGCACCCACGAGGTCGACGCGATGGCCGACGCGGGCGCGCAGGCCCGAGATCGCGACGGCCGGTGGGTCGAGGCCGTGACCGCGTCGGTGTGCACCTTCGCCGAACGGGCGCTCCGTGCACCGACGCTCGCCTACGCCCTGCTCGCCGAGCCGGTCGACCCTCAGGTCGACACCGAACGTCTGCGGTTCCGTGAGGCCTTCCGCGACGCGATCGCCATCGCCATCGATGCCGCGGTCGACGCCGGTGAGATCCCCTCGCAGGACAGCGCCTTCACCGCGGCCTGCATCGTCGGCGCCATCGGCGAGTCGTTGGTGCTGCCCCTGGCGCGCGGTACCGCCGACCCGTCTGTCATCCCGTCCATCACCACCTTCACCCTCCGATCACTAGGGAGTTCCGATGCACACCACCCACGAGGTCTTCAATCAGGTTCCGCCGCTGCAGGATTACGATGCGGCTGAGTACGCCCCGATCCTCGAGGCCCTGAGCCGCGAGGGGGCCGACGACGCGCTGGAGACCATCCACGAGGTGGGTCGGGCGGCGGGAAGTGCCGACGCGCAGCGTCTCGGCGACCTCGCCGAGGAGCACCCGCCCGTCCTGCACACCCACGACCGCTACGGTCACCGCGTCGACGAGGTCGTCTACGACCCCGCCTATCACCAGTTGATGACGAAGGCCGTCGATCTCGGTCTGCACGCCGCGCCCTGGGCGGACGACAACCCGCACGCCCACCTCATCCGCGCCGCCAAGCTGTCGGTGTGGGGTCAGGTCGATGCCGGTCACCAGTGCCCCATCTCGATGACCTACGCCGTCGTTCCGGCGTTGCGCCACAACGCCGAACTGGCCGCGCAGTACGAACCGTTGCTGTCCAGCCGTGTCTACGACCCGACGTTGTCGGTGCCGCTGGACAAGCCCGGCCTCATCGCGGGGATGTCGATGACCGAGAAGCAGGGCGGATCCGATGTCCGATCCGGCACCACCCGCGCCGTCCCGCAGGCCGACGGCAGTTACCTGATCACCGGGCACAAGTGGTTCACCTCGGCGCCGATGTCGGACGTGTTCCTGGTGCTTGCGCAGGCACCCGGCGGCCTGTCGTGTTTCTTCCTGCCCCGCGTGCTGCCCGACGGCACGCGCAACCGGATGTTCCTGCAGCGTCTCAAGGACAAGCTCGGCAACCACTCCAACGCCAGCAGCGAGATCGAGTACGACGAGGCGACGGCATGGCTGGTCGGCGAGGAGGGCCGCGGTGTCCCGACCATCGTCGAGATGGTCAACATGACCCGCCTCGACTGCATCATCGGATCGTCGACCGGCATGCGCGCCGGCGTCCACCAGGCCACCCACCATGCGGTGCACCGCAGCGCATTCGGTGCCGCGCTGGTCGATCAGCCGCTGATGCGCAACGTCCTCGCCGACCTCGCCGTCGAGGCGGAGGCGTCGAGCACCGTCGCGATGTGGCTGGCCGCTCTCACCGACCGCGCGACCGCGGGCGACGACCGCTCCATCGGCCTGCGACGGATCTCCTTGGCCGTCAGCAAGTACTTCGTGTGCAAGCGCGGTCCGATCCACGCGGCCGAGGCCCTGGAGTGCCTGGGCGGCAACGGATACGTCGAGGAATCACGGATGCCCCGTCTCTACCGAGAGGCACCCCTGCTGTCGGTGTGGGAGGGCTCCGGCAACGTCGCGGCGCTCGACACCCTGCGCGCCATGGTCAAGCAGCCCGAGACCCTGCAGATCTTCTTCGACGAGCTCGACAGCGCCGGCGACGCCGACCCGCGGCTCGACGCGGCGGTGGCCGCGCTGAAGGACCAGTTCTCCGACTTCGACACGATGCAGCACCGAGCCCGTCGGGTCGTCGGCGACATGGCACTCGCGCTGCAGGGAGCGCTGCTCGTGCGTTACGGTCACCCGTCGGTCGCCGACGCCTTCTGCGCGAGTCGCCTCGCCGGGGACTGGGGCAGCGTGTTCGGGACACTGCCCACCGGCGTCGACACCGCTGCGATCATCGACCGTGCGACCCCCAAGATGGGGTCGTAGCGAAACGTTCGTCCGAAAGGGACTCACCAGCATGCAGATCGGCATCGACAACTTCGTCTCCTACGTCGTCGAATACGACACCGGTCGGGAGATCGATGCGCCGACCCGCATCGCGGACCTGCTCGAGGAGGTCGAACTCGCGGACCGCTCCGGCGTCGACATCTACGGCATCGGCGAGCACCACCGGGCCGATTTCTACGACTCCGCCCCGACGGTGCTGCTGGCCGCCGCCGCGGCCCGCACCACCGACATCCGGCTCACCAGCGCGGTGTCGGTGCTCTCGGCCGAGGATCCGGTGCGGCTGTTCCAGCAGTTCGCCACCATCGATCTCATCTCCGGCGGGCGTGCCGAGATGGTCGTCGGTCGGGGGTCGTTCACCGAGGCGTTCCCGTTGTTCGGTCTCGACTTCCAGGACTACGACTCGTTGTACGCCAGCAAGCTCGATCTACTTCTGAAGATCCGCGAGGACCCGTCGTCGGTGACCTGGTCGGGGCGCCACCGCGCGCCGCTGACCGGCCAGGGCGTCTACCCGCTGCCGGTGCAGGAGCGGATCCCGGTGTGGCTCGGGGCCGGTGGGAGTCCGGAGTCCTTCGTCCGCGCCGGCCGGCTGGGCCTGCCGCTGATGGTCGCGATCATCGGCGGGGAACCGCGACGGTTCTCGCCCCTCATCGAGCTCTACCGCGAGGCGGGTCGCCGCTCCGGTTTCGGCCCCGAGGAACTCAAGGTGGGCATCCACGTCCCCGGTCTCGTCGCCGACACCGACGACGACGCCGCAGCGGCCGCGT
The DNA here is from genome assembly GCF_016462415.1 of Williamsia sp. GTDB lineage: Bacteria > Actinomycetota > Actinomycetes > Mycobacteriales > Mycobacteriaceae > Williamsia_A. Next base: position 14,407 of record NZ_JAEMTF010000080.1, read on the forward strand.
ATCCCGGATGGGCCGATCTGTTCGGCAACGTCGCGCGTGAGCGGGGTTTCCCGGTTCCGGGCCGAGCGGAGTTCGACGCCATGACGGGACCGCACGGTTCGCTGTTCGTCGGCTCTCCCGACACCGTCTCCCGCAAGATCGTGCGGGTGTCCGACGATCTCGGCGGCCTCGACCGGCTGACGGTGCAGATGACCAACACCAAGCTGCCGCACCCGGCGATGCTTCGTGCGATCGAATTGCTCGGGACGCAGGTGAAGCCGCAGGTGGCCGAACTCGTCCGTCAGGCGGGCAGCTGACCCGTCAGCCGTTGACCTTGCTGATCACGTTGTCGGCGAACATCCGCAGGTTGTCGAGTTTGCGCTGCAGCGGCTCGGTGTCGGGGCCGTTGATGTAGGGGATCCGGAAGCCGACGATCACGTCGGTGATCCCTTTGTCCTCCAGGCGTTTACAGCCATCCGGTGTGTAGGCGTCGTAGGAGATGACGTGGATCTCGAAGGGGTCGTTCAGCTTTCCCTCGCCCTTGCGGATGTCGTGCAGCTTCGCCAGCAGGGCGTCGAGCTCCTCCGGTTGGCCGCCGCCGTGCATCCAGCCGTCGCCGCGGACCACCGCGCGCTTGAGCGCGAGGTCGGCGTGCCCGCCCACCAGCAGCGGGATCGGTTGGGTCGGCGCGGGGCTCATCTTGATGCGCTGGAAGTCGTAGAACTCGCCGTGGAACTCGAAGTACTCGCCGGTGGACAGTCCGCGGATGATGTCCATGCACTCGTTCATCCGCTTGCCGCGACGCGCGAAATCGACGCCCATGATGTCGTAGTCCTCCGGCCATGGGCTGGTGCCGACGCCGAGCGCGAGACGATTGTTCGTCATGTACGCCACCGACATCGCCTGCTTGGCGACCAACACCGGTGGGCGCACGGGCAGCTTCAGCACGAACGGGTTGAACCGGATCGTGCTCGTCACCGCGCCCATGGCCATGGCCTGGATGAAGGTCTCGATGAACGCCTTGCCGTCGAGGAACTCGCGGTTGCCGTCCTCGGTGTAGGGGTAGGTGGAGTCGGACTCCTCCGGGTAGGCCAGCGAGTCGGGGATGGTGAAGCCCTCGTACCCGGCCTCCTCGGCCGCCACCGCGAGGTCCGGGTAGAACCGCGGGTCGGTCATCGCCTCGGCAAACGTGAATCGCATCGTTGGTCTCCTCGCTCGGACTGCGTCCGACAATTAGAACACGTTCTACCTTGCTGGCCGTCCGAATCGACAGTCCCCGGAGGGGAATCGGACCGTCATACCAGCCTTACCGTCACCGAGATCGCCGTGCCCCCAACGGCCGCGGGGACACACCCTGCGGTGGTAAACAGGAACGGTTGGATCTCTGCACAGCCCACGCGACGAAAGGCACATCATGGCTCTCGACGATGACGACATCACGACCACCAACGGCGGTGGCGAAGGCCCGGCCGACGGCGGTTCGAACCCCGGCGGACACGACGGCGGCGCGGACGGCTCGGCCGGCGCGGGTGAAGGTCCCGCCGACGGCGGCTCGAACCCCGATGGGCACGACGGCGGCGCGGACGGCTCGGCCGGCG
>NZ_JAEMTF010000080.1:16083-20332 GCF_016462415.1 Williamsia sp.
CACGACGGCGGCGCAGACGGCTCGGCCTGAGAAGTTGATTCGATGCTGAGCCGCTGCATCTCGGTCGACCCCGGGACCTTCCAGCGCGAACACTGGGGTCGCTCGCCGCTGCTCAGCAGAGCGACGTCGCTGCCCCGCGATTTCGGCGATCTGCTCTCGACGCACGCCGTCGACGAGCTCCTCGCCGAGCGCGGGGTACGCGCGCCGTTCATCCGTCTGGCAAAGAACGGCTCTCTCGTCGACCGCAGTCGGTTCCTCGGACCGGCCGGGGTCGGCGCCGAGATCGGCGACCAGGTCGACTCGGCGAAAGCGCTGGCGCAGTTCGCCGACGGCGCCTCGATCGTCCTGCAGGGTCTGCACCGACTGTGGCCTCCCGTCATCGATTTCGTCCGTGACCTGGTCGATGATCTCGGTCACCCTGTGCAGGCCAACGCCTACATCACCCCTCCGGGCAGTCGGGGATTCGATTCGCACCACGACGTGCACGACGTGTTCGTGCTGCAGATCGCGGGTCGTAAGCACTGGACCGTGCACCGACCGGTCTTCACCAACCCGCTCGAGTCCCACCCGTGGACCGACTTCCGGGCCGCGATCGCCGATCGCGTCACCGAGGAACCCACGATCGACACCGACCTGCTCCCCGGGGACGCGCTGTACCTGCCGCGCGGCTGGCTGCACTCCGCGCGGACCGCCGACGAGACGGCCATCCACCTGACGATCGGCGTGCCCGCGTTGACCCGGGTCGACGTCGCGCGTGCCGCGGTCGATCGTGTCGCATCCGCGGTGGCCGACCTGCGCGCCTCGTTGCCGATCGGCATCGACCCCGGTGATCACGACACACTGGAGGCGGAGTCGACCAAGGTCCTGCTCGCCTTCGCCGACCAGATCCGCGACCACGCACAGGAGTGGGGCTCGTCCGTCGCCGATGAACTGACCCGCACCTTCGCGAGCCGCACCCGACCCGCCGCCGTCCGCCCGCTTGCCACCCTCGAGGCGATGGCCGCGGCGGACACCGCGCGCGTCCGGTGGCGACACGGACTGATCACCTCGGTGACCGAGGACAACGGTCGCGTTACGCTGCGTCTGCCGGATCGCGTGATCGAATTCCCGGCGATCTGCGCGCCGGCGGTCCGTCACCTGCGCGACGGTCACGACGCCACCGCCGATGGTCTGCCCGGACTCGACGCGGCAGACGGGGCGGTGGTGATCCGACGCCTCCTGCGCGAGGCCATCGTGGTCCCGACCACCGCATGACCCTGCCCCTCGACGGTGCGACGCCGCACCTGCCCACAGATCTGCCGATCCCGCCATGCAGCGATCAGTCCCTGGCCCGCGACGAACCCCTGTTCGCCACCGCGTCGCTCGGGTTCGCCTGGCTCCTGCTGGAAATGGAAGGGCCCTGGGGTCATTCGGCCTTCATGCAGTCGCCGCGCATCCTCGACCGCGACCTGGGGCGGGCCATCGTGCGGCGAGCCGAGGCCGCGTCGATGCGGATCGTCGCGATCCGTAGACCGGGTCGACGGTCGGCGACGCCGCGGTGGCGGTGGTTCATCGCCCAGTCCCGCCCGCACGGCTCGGTGCTCTATCAGGGCGAGGTGAGCGGACCGCAGGACTACCTCGACATCCCCCTCGACGGCTCGGCCGGCGTTCGGGTCGACGGCCCGCTCGCCGCGGTCTGCGCACACGGAAAACACGATCGGTGCTGCGCGGTGCGCGGACGAGGTGCGGCCGCCGCCCTCACGGCGCACGATCCGGAGAACACCTGGGAGTGTTCGCATCTCGGCGGCGACCGGTTCGCCGCGACGATGGTGGTCCTCCCTGAAGGGCTGAGCTATGGGCGGATCGACACAGCCGATCCCGTCGATCTGCTGACCCGGTACGCCGACGGCCGGGTCGACGAGACGTTCCTGCGCGGACGGACGTGCGTCTCGCATGCCGTGCAGGCCGCCGAGCACTACCTCCGCGAAGCCACCGGCGACGACCGGATCGAGGCGTTCACCACGCTCGGCGTCGAGGAGTCGGGTGACCGCGTGCGGGTGAGTCTGGCGGTGGCGCAGGGGCCGTGGTGCACGGTCTCCCTTCGCGTGGTCATGTCCGCGCCCCTGCTCTCGACGTGCGACGCGCGAATCCCCGGCAGTGTCCGCCGGTTCGAGCTGGAATCCCTAAACTTCGCCGACCCGGCCTGATCCCGTCGCCAGACCCCCGTCTGCGGGTGGACGGCCATCTCCACCCGGACTCCACCCGTGGGACCACGACATCTCGATGCGTAATTCCTACCGTTGAACCATCGGTCGTCGCACGACGTCCCCGTCGAGAAGGGATTCGAGATGTCATACCTACGAGGTTTTCTCCCGTTCATCGGATTCATCACCCTGTCCCACTTCGGGTGGCAGTGGGGTGCGGCAGGAGCTGTGGTGCTGGCCGTCGCGATGCTCGTCGCCGACCGCCGTGCCGGGGCGTCGTGGGACACCCAGATCCTGGCGATCGGGTCGATCGCCTTCTTCGCGGTGCTCACCCCGGTCGCGTTCGCGCAACCGCACGCCGCCATCGCCGCGTACTGCGGGACGATGTCGATCGCCTGGCTGGCGCTGGTGGCCTGGGCGAGTATCGCGATCGGCACGCCCTTCACCATGGGTATCGCGCGCAGGCAGGTCTCTGCCGACGTGGGGGAGTCGCCAATGTTCCGGCGGCTCAACGTGGTGATCACCGCGGCGTGGGCGAGTGCGTTCACCGTCTCCGCGGTGCTGTCCGTCGTGCTGGCGGGCCAGGCGGGGTGGATGACGGTCGCCGCGTCGGTGGTCACGTTCGTGGCCCCGATCCTGTTCACGCGGGTCTACGTGGCCCGGGTGCGGGCGAGCCACACGGCGCCGTCGGATCGTGGGGCCGTCGCAGAGTTCGCCGAGGCCGTCTAGGTCGGCCGGGCCGGCACCTCGATGTGTCGACGCGCGAAGAACAGCGCGAGCCCGAGGACGGGATAGATCAGGATGGGTGCCAGCGAACCCGGGTAGGCGTCCTGGTCGACGAGGATCGACGTCCCGGACAGGATCGAGAAGTCGAAGAGCCCGTGGATGATCGAGTTCAGTGCGTTGCCCCGCGACACCCGTCGGATGAGGTAGAAGAAGTATCCGGCCAGACTGACCGCGATCGCCTGTGGGATCGCGCTCGCGCCGTGGCCGACCGCGTTCGACAGATGCACCGCACCGAAGATGACGCTCGACCACAGCGCGACCTTCCCCTCGGTCAGCCCGCGGTCACGCAACACCGTCACACCGACGCCGCGGAACATGCCCTCCTCGCCCCACCCGACGAACTGTGTGACGAGCAGGAGCAGCAGGACGAAACCGAGGTCCTTCTCCGCCAACGCGGAGTAGTCGATGCCGATGAGGATGGCGACCACGAACGCCGCGGGCACCACCCACACCCACCGCTTCGTCGGACGGTCGTCCCGGAAGACCGGTCGCCACCAGCGCAGTGCCGCGATGACGACACCGGTGAACACCAGTGCCGCGCCCAGCGGGATGGCCATGGTGAACACCACCCCGCGCGTGGTGGTGGCCGAGTCCTCGCCGCTCGCGTGCCCCACGAGCAGGCCACCGAGCTGGATGATCACCAGGTACACCGCCACGATCGCGATGAACCCGAGCAACCCCAGTCGCCTGCGTCGGTGAGGCACCGCGACGTCGGTCATGGCTGCGAACTTACGACATCACCTGTCGAGACCGCTGAGAAACACCAGCGCCGACCCGGCTACCGAGCCGGTGCGCCCGCGATCCGGACGAGACCGGCCTGCTGCAGGAACGTCAGGTTGTCCTCGAGGTGCCAGTCCTCGACGATCTGTCCCCCATCGCCGACGTGCTGGATGTCGATGGCATCGAACCGGATCGGCTGCCCAGCACCGCGCACGCTGTTGTAGGTGCCGGTGAAGTGGCCGGCGAAGACCAAACGCGCAGTGAAGGTGTGACCGGTGACGTACAGGTCGGCCAGCTCGCACGTCAGGTCCGGGACGGCCGCACGGAACGTCGAGGACGCGGCAATCGGCCCCGCGGGCCCCTGAGGTCGACCGCTCGGCAGGGTGTTGTCGCGGAAGCCCGGGCTGACGGCGGCGTCGAGATACCCGGTGTCGCCGGTGTTCCAGAACGTGTAGAGCCGTTGCGCGACACCCACGATGGCGCGCTCGCGGTCGGTGTCGGTCGAGGGGACGTGTACCGCCGCCGGTCGGACGAGTCCGGGCGTGCGGTCGATCAACGAC
>NZ_JAEMTF010000166.1 GCF_016462415.1 Williamsia sp.
CGAGGCTCTCGGTGACCAGCTCAGCAGGATCGGCGACGGGGGCGGTGACGTCGGCGGACGGGGTGGAGGTGTTCTCGGCCATGATGGTCCTCTCGATCGGGCTGTGATGTGAGCTCAGACTAGGAGTGCGCCGCGCTCCGGCGGGCCGTCCGAGCATCGAACCGACCGTTCGGAACGTCGACCCGCCCGATCGGGTAGGTGACCCACCCGCCACCAGGCCGCGATCGACCATCGTGCCGGTCGGACTCCCTCCGGGCGGGCCCGCTCGTCCGGGCCGCACACCTACCGTCGGGAGATCGGCCCGAGCGAAACGGCTCAGGCTCTTCACAGAAGTGAGACGGACGTGACGCTCGCCGCACCCCCGATCGCACGTCGGCTCGACTCCTTCGCCCCGACACCGCCCGGCGTGTGGGACCGCGGCTCCGTCCACGTCCGTCGCGACCGCAGCCGACCCGCCGGTTCCATCAGCGCTCGTCGCCACGGGGACGTCATCCTCCTGCGCCACAACCTGACCGCAGCCCATCTGTCGGACAGCCTCGTCGGCCGCACGACATCGGCGATCGCGGATGCGGGCGGCGGACGAACCGAGTTCGAGGCCGCGATGGTGGGGCTGGTCCGGACCACCATCGACGACCCCGGTGACGCGTGGACGGTGTTCTACCGCAACTCGATGCACGAGTTGCGCAGCGGTGCTGCACCGTTCGCGCCCATCCACGAGCGGGCCATCGCCACCGTGGTCGGATCGGTCCTCGACCTCGGGTCGTGCTTCGGCTTCTTTCCCCTGCGCCTGGCGGCCGCCGACCCGACCCGCACCGTGGTCGCCACCGACCTCCATGCCGACACCATGGCGTTGCTCGACGCCGTGGCACCGCGTCTGGGCATCACGATCGACACCGTGCCCTGCGACGCCTCATCGCTCCCGTTCCCGGACGCATCGTTCGACACGGTGACCGCTCTGCATCTGCTCGAGCACGTGGATCGCGCGACGGGGCACCGCGTACTCACCGAGGCCTGCCGCGTCGCCCGGCAGCGGGTCATCGTGGCGGTACCCTACGAGGCCGAACCCGCCGCCTGCCACGGACACGTACGCTCGTTCGACGACTCCGAACTGCGCTGCGCGGGCGTCGAACTCGGGTACGACTTCGTCGTCACCGACCACCACGGCGGGTGGCTCACGATCGACGTGGGATGAGCGGTCAGATCAGGCCCGCCTTGCTGGCCTCGTAGACCGCCTCGGCGCGACGTCGGACACCCAGCTTGCGCATGATGTTGCTGACGTGGAACTTGGCCGTTGTCGCGGAGATGAACAGCGAGGAGCCGATCTGCGCGTTCGACAGTCCGGTCGCGAGGAGTTTGAGCACCTCCAGCTCCCGATCGCTGAGGCGGTTGTCGGCCGTCGCGCCGCTGGTCATCGACCGCACCATGGCCGACGCGCTGCGGGAGTCGAAGGCCGATTCACCGCGGGAGACGGCACGGATCGCCCGGACCAGTTCGGTCGTGTCCACGTCCTTGACGACGTAACCGCGCGCACCCGCGTGCACTGCCTCGACGACGAGGCGCTCGTCGAGCGACGTCGTCAGCACCAGAAGACCCATCCGCGGATGCGACCGGGACAATTCGGCACAGAGCGCGAGTCCCTCGAAATCAGAACCGGCAGAGAGCTTCAGGTCGATCAGCACGACGTCGGGGACGAGGTGCCCGGCCACGACGACCGCCTCCGCCTTGGTCGCGGCCTCGCCGACGATGGTCAGGTCGGGCTCGCGTTCGAGGACCGATCGCAACCCCTCGCGCAGGATGGCGTGGTCGTCGACCAGCGCGATGGTCGTCACGGCCCGTCCTCGTCGTCGACCTCGGGCCGTGCGGCGCTCAGCGGGATGGTGGCGACGACCCGCACACCGCCCAGACGTGAACGTCGGACGCGGAACTCGCCGCCGGCGTCGGCGACACGGTCGGCCATGTTGACCAGCCCCCGGTGCATGCCCCCGAGGTCACCGCGGCGCGCGACGCCGAGCACCGAACGCAGCGCGCCGGGCTCACCGCATCCGTCGTCGTCGACGGCGAGGCTCACCTGATGGGTCTCGTAGCGGAGTCGGACCCGGGCGCGGGTGGCCTCGGCGTGCACCGCGGTGTTGAACAACGCCTCACCCGCCACCCGAATCAGGGTGTGGTCGACGTCGCCGGGCAACTCGACGGGGGCGCCCCCGACATCGACGGTCACGGTCAGTTCACCGGGCATGTGCACGACGCCGAGCTGGGCCAACATGTCCGGCAGCGACGACTTGTGGTGGTCGGCGGAGTGTTCGAGGGCGTAGATGGCCGACCGCAGCTGGTCCACGGCCCGGCGCGTCAGGTCCTTGGCGAGATCGAGCCGTTCGCGGCGCTCGTCGGCGGGGATGTCGTTGCGGCACACCTCGATCTGCATGCCCGCCGACAGCACGGCCTGCGTCACGCTGTCGTGCAGCTCACGGGCGATCCGGTGCCGCTCCTCGTCGAGGACGCGATTGCGCTGCGCGGCACCGAGTTCACGCTGGGCGGCCTCGAGTTCGGCGTTGCGCGACTCCAGGTCGGCAGCGGTGCGCCGTGCGTGCTCGAGCACCGCCGAGTTCTGCAGCGCGACCGCCGTCTGCGAGGCCAGGATGCTGAGGACCGCGGCATCGGTGGCGTCGATCGGACGACGCGTCCATGCGGCGAGCGCGCCGACGTGCCCACCTCCGAGCGCCAGCGGGACACAGACGAACCGGTTGTCGACGACCACCTCGTCGCCGATGCCGGCCCGGCGGATGTTGTCCAGCAGGTCGACCACGTCGTCGGGCAGCGGCGGCCCCTCGACATCGCCGACCAGGTACGGCGTGCCGTCGGGGCCGAGGACGAGACACCGCGGACCGGCGTCGACGAAGGTCCCGTCGGCGAGCGCGAACACCGCCCACTGCGCGTCGAGATGCACCCGGGCGGCCTCGACCACCTCACAGATGAGACGTTCGGGTCCGTCGGACGTACGCACCAGGGCGCCGGCGATCAGTCCGAGCGACGACAGCGTGCGCTTCAAGCGGGCCGTCGCCCCGCGGTACTGCGGGTAGAACGTGGACTTGCCGGTGCGCAGACCGGTCAGTCGGGTGAGGTCGCTCTCCTCGGCCATCGCCGCCACGAGTTCGGAGACATCAGGCATCTCAGAGCGCGACCCGGAAGAGTGCCTCGGCGTCGGTGAGCGATACCGGCCGTGGGTTCGTGGCCATACACGCGTCGCGCAGGGCCGACGCGGCCAGACGCGGGATGTCGGACTCACGCACACCGAGTTGGCCGAGGTGGCGCGGCACGCCGACCCGACGAGCCAACGCCTCGACTGCGTCCGCGACGGCCAGGGCCGCCTCGTCGGCCGGGCCCCGGGCCTCGTCGAGCCCGAGACCCAGCGCGATGGTCACGAACGGCGCCGGATCGGCAGCCGCGTTGAAGCGGATCACGTGCGGGAGCAGGACCCCGTTGATGACGCCGTGCGGTAGGTCGAGCAGACCGCCGACCTGATGGCTCAACGCGTGCCCGGCACCGAGGATCGCGTTGGTGAAGGCCAGTCCGGCGTCCAGGCTCGCCTGCGCCATCACCGAGCGCGCCCCGACAGCCAGCGGATCGGTGATGCACGCCCCCAGCGACCCCATGACGGTGTTGATCGCGCGGAGTGCGTGGTGGTCGGTGAGCGGGTTGTGAGCGCGGGAGACGAACGCCTCGATGCCGTGTGTCAACGCGTCGAGACCGGTCGCGGCACTCAGCCACTCCGGCATCGTGGTGAGCAACCGCGGGTCGATGACGGTGATGTCGGGCACCAGTGCACGACCGAGGATGGTGACCTTGGTGTCGCGGGTGGTGTCGGTGACGATGCAGAACTGCGACACGTCGGCACCGGTGCCCGCGGTGGTCGGCACCATGATCAACGGCGGGATCGGGCCGAGCACGCGATCCACACCCTCGTAGTCGAGGATCTGGCCACCGACACCGGCGAGGATGGCGATGCCCTTGGCAGCGTCCATCACCGATCCACCACCCAGCGCGACCAGCACGTCGCACCCCGCCGACTGGTACACCTCGTGGCCCGCGGCGATCTCGTGGTCTTTGGGGTTCGGGGTGAGGTCACTCCACACGGTGGGCTCGAGTCCGCACGCCCGCAGGTGCGCCTCGACCTCGCTCGTCCAGCCGGCCTCGACCAGACCCGGATCGGTGACCAGGAGCGGGCGCAGACCGCCGAGCCGGACCGCGGCGTGCGCGGCCTCGACCGTCGAGTCGACGCCGAAGACGATCTCCGGGGCATGGAACTTGACCACCCGACCGTGGTCGGCGAAGGCACTCGAGACACCGGTCGCCGCCTGCGCATGCACAGCAGCGACCCCGGAACCCATGTGACCCAGCTTACAACCGCGCGCACGCAATCCACCTGCCCGTTCGGGCAGGTGACGGGTCACGGGCTGGAGGGTGACCGGGCGCTCACCACCCCGGTCTCCAGGGCGTCGAAGCGGTCGTCGACCTTGGCGATCTTGTAGTAGATCAGCGCCGCGATCCACACCACGAAGAACGTCCCGACCACGAATTGGCCGACGCGTTCGAGGTTGATCGCCGCGATGACGTCCCAGATGCCGCCGGCGAGGCCGAACTCGTCGCCGAGCAGCGACAGCAGCTGCAAGGTGCCGATGACGAACGCCAGGAACACCGACAGCCCGGTCATCGTGATGTTGTAGTAGATCTTGCGGACCGGGGTGACGAACGCCCACCCATAGGCCTTCGACATGAAGACCCCGTCGATGGTGTCCATCGTGGTCATCCCCGCGGCGAAGAGCACCGGCAGCGCGATGATGGCCAGTGGAGGCAATCCCCCGGCGATGGCCGTGGTGCCCGCGACCGCGAGCAGTCCGACCTGGGTGGCGGTGTCGAAGCCCAGCCCGAACAGCAAACCGAGTGGGTACATCTGCCACGAGTGGTTGATCAGCTTGTCGTAGCGTCCGCGGAACAGGCGGTTCATCAGGCCACGCTTGGCCAGCAGTTCGTCGAGGGAGTCGTCGGAGAACTCCCCGCGCTTGGCTCGCCGCCACACTTTCACGATGCCGTAGAGGACCATGATGTTCAGTCCGGCGATCAGGTAGAGGAACGTCCCCGACACCAGGGTGCCGACGATCCCGCCCGGCCCGGAGAACGCCTCCTGAAAAGCCGTGGCCTTCGCCGCGACGATCGCGATCGCGCCGACGAACACCAGGACCACCGTCGAATGGCCCAGGGAGAAGAACAACCCGACGGCCAGGGG
>NZ_JAEMTF010000167.1 GCF_016462415.1 Williamsia sp.
TCCGGCAGAAGCGGCTCGATGGCGGCCAGTTGGTCGCGGGTGACCCACGACGGGTTGCTGCCCTGCGGGAGCTTGAGCACCTCCATGTCCGACAGCGCGGGGATCTCGCGCAGGTCGGTGGCCAACACCCGATCACCCTCGGCCAGAACAGTGATGTCCGCGGGAGCCACCCACCCGTCGTCGGGATCCGACCGGGGCTCGTCGGTGACCCAGCCGAAACCCCAGATGCCGCGCGGCCGCGGCCCGTCCCCCGGGCCGCTGACCCAGAGCAGCACCCGCTGCCCGGGTCGCATCAGATCCTTGCGGTAGTTGTCGGCCACGCAACGGGATCTGATCGTGATCGATTCGTCGAACCGGCGACCGTCCGCTTTGAACACCCACGCCCCGAGGGTCTCCTCGGTGATCGCCCGCTTCGCCATCACCCCACCGTGCCATCGACGCGAACCGGCCGCACCCCGATCAAGAGTGCGGCCGGTGAGCGGACGAACCGCTGCTCGCGAGAAAGTCGTTCGGACTCAGGTCACTTCGCGAGGAACTCGAGGAGCGCCTTGTTGACCTCGTCGTGGTGGGTCCACAGCAGGCCGTGGGGAGCACCCTCGATCTCGATGTACTCCGCATCGGGCAGCGCCTTGGTGAACTCGCGACCGGTGGAATCGATCGGCAGGATGTTGTCGGCCGTGCCGTGCACGATCAACGCCGGGACGTCGATCTTCTTGATGTCCTCACGGAAGTCGGTGAGCCACGTCGGCTGCGCGGCCACCGAGGCCCACGGCGACGCGTTGTACGCGAGCTGGGTGTTGGCGTCGAGCGCCTCCTGGCTCAGCCGGTTGCCGAGGAAGTCGTCGGTGTTGAAGAAGTTCTTGAAGAACTCGGTGAAGAACGCGTACCGATCGCCCTTCACGGCCTCGGCGAGCCCGTCGAAAACGTCCTGCGGAACGCCGGCGGGGTTGTCGTCGGTCTTGAGCAGGTAGGGCTCGAGCGATCCGAGGAAGACGGCCTTCGAGACGCGCGACGATCCGTACTTGCCCAGGTAGCGGCCGACCTCACCGGTACCCATCGAGAAGCCGACCAGGACGGCCTGGTTGAGGTCGAGCTGATCGAGGACCGCCTTGAGGTCGGCGGCGTAGGTGTCGTAGTCGTGGCCGATGGTCGGACGGCTGGAGCGGCCGAACCCACGGCGGTCATAGGTGATGACGCGGTAGCCGGCCTCGAGCAGCGCCGAGGTCTGACGCTCCCAGGACGATCCGTCGAGCGGGTACCCGTGGATCAGCACGACCGGCTGCCCGGTGCCGTGGTCCTCGTAGTACAGCTCGATCGGAGCGGAATTCTCGGTTCCCACGGTGGTGACGTAGCCCATGACTGCCTCCTGAAGAAGTGCGATGTCGGTGAGATGAGAACGTTCGTTCTCCATCTGTCGCCGACACTACAGAACGATCGTTCTCCGGGCAAGTACACTCGGCAGATGGACACCACGCGGACCGCCATCCTCGACGCAGCCGACCGGCTGTACTACGAGCGCGGGATCCAGCAGGTCGGCATCGACGAACTGCGCAGCGCATCCGGCGTCTCCCTCAAGCGGCTCTACAGCGAGTTCCCCGGCAAGAACGCGATCGTCCTCGCCGTGCTCGAGCGCAGGCACAGGATGTGGGTCGACGGCCTCGACGTCGCCGCGCGCGGGCAGGAGACACCTCGCGGCAAGCTGCTCGCGATCTTCGATTTCCTCGCCGACTGGTTCATCACCGACCAGTTCCGCGGATGCGCGTTCATCAACGCGTTCGGTGAACTCGGCGGCTCGTCGCCGGAGATCGCCGCAGCCGCCCGCGCGCACAAGCAGAGTTTCCAGGACTACGTGGACACCCTCGTCGCCGACGCCGGCGGCACGGTCCCCCTCGCACGTCAGCTCGTCCTGCTGGCCGAGGGCGCTCAGACCACCTCGGCGATCAGCGGACGGCCGGAGGCGGCCGTTCACGCCAAGGCGGCTGCGGCCGTTCTCATCTCGGCCGCCCTCGACTGACCTCTACAGGTCGCCCGTGAGGAACTGGGCCACGCCGTTGCCGAACGACCAGTCGGCCTGCGTGTTCTCGACCACCGACACGATGAGGTCGTTGCCGTTCAGTCCGCACTCGTCGTGGAGTCGCTGCGCGAGCGCACGGTAGGTCGCCTGCTTCTGCTCCGAGGTCCGTCCCTGCTGGACGATCTGGATCAGGACGATGTCGTCGGTGCGGTCGAGACCCAGCCCGGTGTCCTCGGCGATGATGTGCCCCGACTTGTGCTCGGTGATCAGCTGGTACCGATCGCGCGGCGGTGCGGCGAAATGCTCACGCAGGACTTCCTGCACGACGTCGGCGATGCGGCGCACGGCGGCCGCATCCCGGCGGTCCTCGATCAGGTGGATGTGGACGAGTGGCACGGCGGGTCGTCTCCTCGGTTGGGGTCAACCTAGGGCAACGGTGGCCGCGCGGTCGGCATTCCTCGGCTACCCCGAGGCGGACTGACTCGCCGCCCATTCGGCGACGCGCCGCTCACTCTCCTCGGGAGAGAGGTCCTCGACACGCGTCATCACCGACCAGCGCACCCCGAACGGATCGAGGATGGATGCGAAGCGATCACCGGAGACGAAGGTGGTCGCCTCCTCGCGGATCGTCGCCCCGGCCGCCATCGCGCGTTCGACGACGGAATCGGTGTCGGTCACATAGATCGCCAGCGAATAGACCACCGGCGCACCCGCCCTGGGCGCGACGAGACCGTAGTCGGCCATCGGTTCGCCCACCGTCAGGCGGCCCATCGGGAAGCCCAGCTCGGCGTGGGCGACGATCCCGCCCATCTCGGTCACCGAGTCCACCTCGGCCCCGAACACATCTGAGTAGAATTCGATCGCCGCACGCGCGGGCGTCACGACGATGTGCGGCGTCAATGAGCTCGACCCGTTCGGTCGCCCGTCGACGGTGTGTTGTCCGGTTGCGGCAGTGGTGTTCTCGGTCATGCAGCCATCGTCGGCCACCGGACGGGGTGTGGTCTTGAACATTTCCGACAGATGCGCTCGGGAGGTCACGGTGGACGCGCAGCGCGGACTGCACACCGGCATCGCCGACCGCGGGCACATCAACGCGGGATCGCCGGCAACGCTGTTCGACCGCTACCCCATCGACCTGCCCGACCTGATCCGCCAGATCTGGACCGTGCGCTACAGCGTCCCGACCGGAGTGCTCCGCCAACGCGTGCTCGGCTACCCGGCGGTCAATGTCGTCTTCGAGCCGACCGTCGCAGCGCTCTACGGACCCGAACAGAGGGTCGGCGTCCGCGAACTACAGGGCGACGGCTGGGCCGTCGGCATCCTCTTCCGACCGGCCGCGACGCCGTTGCTCACACCCACACCGGCGGCCGGTCTCATCGGTGCCGAGGAGGCGATCACACTCGACGGTCACATGGCCGTGGCGACGGCGGTCGCGCAGGTCATGTCCCGGCCGTCCGACCCCGTCGCCGACCGCTCCGAGATCAGCGCGATCATGCGGTCGTGGCTCGCGCCCCTGGTCGACCGCCTCACCGACGCCGGTCATCTCGCCAACCTCGCCTGCCAGGTCGCCGAGACCCGCGACGACATCGTGCAGACCTCGGCGTTGGCCGACGAACTGCACACGTCCACCCGGACGGTCGAACGAGTCATCCGCGAGCACACCGGTTTCAGTCCGAAGTGGTTGATCGAGTGCCGTCGGATGCAGCGCGCCGCGACCACGCTCCACGCCCATCCCGACACCGCCCTGGCCCCGCTCGCGGCCGACCTCGGGTTCGCCGACCACGCCCACTTCTCGCGCAGGTACCGCTCGATCATCGGCGAGACCCCCGACGAGACGAGGCGGGCCGGCCGGGCCGCAGGCGCCTAGGTCCGCGTCGGGTCAGGTCGGCGACGTCTCCGCCGCCTCGGCCTGCGCGGTGGCCTCGACCGCACCCGACCACGCCACGGTGACCGCACCGACGACCGCCGCGACGAAGCCGATGACCGCCAGCCAGGCGAGTCCCTGCACCGTCTCGTCGCCGAGGAAGATCACGCCGATCACGCCGGGGACGACGGTCTCACCGACGACGAGCGCCGCGGTCGCCCCGTTGACCGACCCCAACTGCAGCGCGACGGTGTGCAGATAGAAGCCCGCACCGCCCGACAGCGCGAGCGCATACAACGCGGGGTCACCGAGCAGCGAGGACACACTGAACGGGTCGAGACCGTCGAGCACGCGCACCGAGATGGCGACGGCGCCGAACAATGCACCGGCTGCGAGGCCGGCCGCGATCGCGGCACGCGATCCGAGTAGGCGCACCAACGCCACCGACACCACGACCAGCGCGATCGTGGCCCCGAGCAGCACCCAGTGGAAGAGCATGGACTCGGTCTCGCGCGGGTTCTCCTTGGCCGACAGGCCGAGTGCGCACAGCGCCGCGAGGACGACACCGATCGCGATCCAGTCCCGCGCGTGCAGCCGGATTCCGAGGACGAAGATGCCCAGGATCGCGGTGATGACGAGGTTCGCGCTGATGAGGGTCTGCGAGAGGAACAGCGGCGCGAGGCGCGCCGAGACCGCACCCCCGACGAACCCGAGGACGTCGAGCGCGGTGCCGATGATGAAGTACAGGGTCAGCATCGCCAACACGGTCGAACGCAGTGTGGGGGCACCGGTCTCGGTCGACAACCCCGTCTCGCCCCGGGCCAACGCGGCGTCGTGCGAACTGCGCGCACCGTGGGCCTGGAGCACCGACGAGACGCCGTAGGCGATCGAGGCGAAGAGAGCTGCGAGAACTCCGGCGATCAGCATCGGACCATCATGGCGCGATCACGGCCGTAGGACGTCAATTCCGACCAACCCCGCCAGCGCCTCCGGCAGCACCACACTGCCGTCGGGCTGCTGGTGGTTCTCCAGGATGGCGACGATCCACCGTGTGGTGGCCAGCGTCCCGTTGAGGGTCGCGGCGGTCTGCGGCTTGCCCGCCTCGTCGCGGTACCGGACGGAGAGCCGACGCGCCTGGTAGGTCGTGCAGTTCGACGTCGACGTCAGCTCGCGGTAGGTGTTCTGCGTGGGAACCCATGCCTCGCAGTCGAATTTGCGCGCGGCCGACGATCCGAGGTCGCCGCCGGCGGTGTCGATGACCCGGTAGGGGACGTCGATCGCGGCGAGCATCTCCTTCTGCCACCCCAGCAACTTCTGGTGCTCGGCCTCGGCGTCCTCGGGCTTGCAGTAGACGAAGCCCTCGACCTTGTCGAACT
>NZ_JAEMTF010000081.1:0-13615 GCF_016462415.1 Williamsia sp.
CACTCGCGGTACGGGGCACGAACCCAGCGTATCCGCGCTCCGCGGAGCGCGACTGCGCCCCCGTCGACCTGGCCGTACGAACCCGCTGAGCGGCGAGAAGTCTCACCCGCGCCATTCGGCCGGACAGAGGTACGGGGTCATGTCATAGTCGGGTCATGTCCGAATCACAGGCACGTGCCCTGTCCAAAGGCGAGAATTTCTCGGTCGCGCCCATTGGTTCGGACGCGACGAGCATCACCGTGGTCATGGCATCGGCTTTCGCGAACGGCGCCCGACTCGATGTCAGCGCTCTGCAGTTGAGTGCCGAGCACAAGGTCCGCTCGAACGATGACTTCATCTTCTTCAACCAGTCGGTGTCGGTACACGGCGCTGTGTGCATTTGCGATGACAGTGCGGTGAACGTCGACGACACCGCTGCGAACGCCGATGCGGTCCAGGTGTCTTTGTCCCGCCTCGACGACGATGTGCACCGTGTCATCGTCGCCGCGAGTCTCGACGACGCACGACATGACACCTTTCGAGACGCCTCTCAACTCACCGTGAAGCTGATGGATTCCGACTCCGGGGCGAACGTCGCCGTATTCGAGGTCGTACCGGAAGGCGGCGAAACGGCGATCATCTTCGGGGAATTCTATCGCCGAAACGATGAATGGAAGTTTCGAGCGGTCGGACAAGGTTATGCACGAGGCCTTTCCGAGCTCGCCGCCGAATTCGGCGTGGACGTCGAACGGCCGGACGCCGAGCGGGAATCTACGACGGTCGAAGCCTCACAAGTGACCGACGACGTTGCACCGGCAGCGAGCGGCGAGGAGGAGAAGACCAACCACGCATTGGCTGCGCCCGCTCGCACGATCAGCGTGCGCAGACCGGTTCGTCCACCAAAACTCCCCGAATGGTCCTTGGCCTCATCGGCGTTCGACGACGATGAATGGGATCGCGCCCGACTCTTCTCAGTGTCCGGGATCGGCACCGGCGGTGAACGGGAGCGACGGGCAGTGTCGGCCCTGTTGGCGGTCATGGGCGGAGTGAGGGAGTTCGGACGCGAACTCACGCGACGCTGTGGTGCACCCGCCGGGACGATCGACACCTATATCGAGCCGGAATTCGACTACGCCGACACGAAGTTTCGCCCGGACGGACTCATCCGTATCCGGCGAGGCCAGCGCGAGTGGACTGCCCTCGTCGAAGCCAAGACGGGAGACAACGCACTCACGGTCGAGCAGGTGGAGCGTTACGTGGCTCTCGCCAAGCAGAACAAGTTCGACGCGCTGATCACCGTGAGCAATCAATTACTGGGCGGGCACGACGACCTTCCGGTCACGATCGACAAACGGAAACTGAAGAACCTGGCTGTACACCACCTTTCGTGGGACGAAGTCCGGTCGGTGGCCATACAGATGTCGATGTATCAACGGATCGAGGACACGACGCAGAGCTGGGTTCTGCGCGAGTTCGTTCGTTATCTCCAGCACAGCAATTCGAAGTTGCACGGCTTCACCGACATGGGCCCGCTATGGGTACTCGTGCGAGACGCGGTCAAGAATCACACGCTGCACTCGAAAGACAAAGCTGCCACCGAAGTGTGCCATCAGTTCGATCAACTGGTCCGACACCTCGGTCACGATCTGTCGTGCTTACTGGGGGTGGATGTCGTACCGATCTTCCCGAGTAGGCGGGAGGACAGCACGCCACGACTGCAACAGTTGGCGGATTCAGGCGCCCTCTACGGATCGCTGCGGATCCCGGGCGCCGTCGGCCCCCTCGTCATCTCGTTGGACCTTCGCCTCGAGCGCGCGACGTGCTCCATCACCTGCGAAGCGTCAGATGCCTCCAGGGGACCGACGCGGGTGAAGGCCCTGATGAAACAGATCCCCGACGCGTCCCCCAAGATCACCGTGCAGACAATTCTCAGCGGTCGACAGACGACGCCTGGTCGTACCGCGGAGCTCGGGATACTGCGCGACAAACCCGACACCATCGTTCCCGAGTCGGACAAGCCGGTGAAGAAGTTCTTGCTCAGCCAATCCGGTCCTCTCGGTGGGAAAGGTGGCGCGGCTCGCGGCAGCGTCGTGAACGCGACGAGCAAGCTCGTGGCCGAGTTCTATCGGGATGTCGTTCAGAACCTGCGTAACCCGTGATCCGCGATAGCGCACCCGGGCAGGTGTGACCTACAGGGTGAGTTGGTGCCGCACAGTCGGCGGTGGTCGCGGGGCGGATCGGCGGGGTGGGACAATGACCGGGTGAGCAGAGCCGGACGATCGACGACGCCCGACGGTGTGATCCTCCTGTTGGGTGGGCGGAGCGAGATCGGGCTGGACGTCGCCCGTCGCCTCGCCGACGGAGCGGTCGTCGTCCTGGCGGCACGACGCCCCGATGACCTGACCGCCCAGGTACAGGTCATCCGCGATGCGGGTGCGACCGCGGTGCACACCGTCGGGTTCGACGCCGACGACATCGCGAGCCACACCCCGTTCATCGAGTCGGTCGTCGCCGAACACGGAGCCATCGGGGTCGCGATCGTGGCGTTCGGGATCCTCGGCGACCAGCAGCGCGCCGAGACCGACGTGTCCCACGCGCTGCAGATCGCGCACATCGACTATGTGGCCCAGATCAGCGTGATCACCCCGTTGGCGCAGGTGATGCGCGCCGCCGACGCCGGGGCGATCGTGGTCTTCTCGTCGGTGGCCGGCATCCGTGTGCGGCAGGCCAACTACGTCTACGGCTCGACCAAGGCCGGTCTCGACGGGTTCGCCTCCGGTCTCGCGGACTCCCTGCACGACACCGGTGTCCAGGTCCTCATCGCCCGGCCCGGTTTCGTCATCGGCGCGATGACCAGAGACCTCATGGATTCCGGCGTGAAACCCGCACCCCTGTCCAGCACACCGCAGCAGGTCGCGGCCGCCGTCGTCACGGCGTTGCACCGCGGTAAGCGCACCGTCTGGATCCCCTGGGCCATCCGCCCGGCGATGTTCGGGATGCGCCTGTTGCCGCAGGCCGTGTGGCGCAAGATCCCGCGGTGACGCGGACGTGAGCGAGACAGACTTCGTCGTCATCGGTATCGGCGCGGACGGCTGGAACGGGCTCGGCGACACCGCGCGCGACGAGCTGCGCCGAGCGACCCTCATCGCGGGGTCCCCGCGGCAGCTCGACCTGCTCCCAGAACTCGCCGCCCGCCGTCACGCGTGGAGCTCACCGATGGTCGACGATCTCCATGCGGTGCTCGACGCGCCCCCGGAGACCCCGGTGCACATCCTGGCCAGCGGCGACCCGATGTTCCACGGCGTCGGGACGACGATCATCCGGCACGTCGGGGCCGACCGCGTCCGGATCGTCCCCACCGTGTCGAGCGCGTCGTTGGCCGCCGCGCGACTCGGATGGGACCTCACCGACACCCGGATCGTCAGCCTGGTCACCGCGCCGGTCACCTCACTGGCCCGCGACATCAGCGCCGGGGTGCGTCTGCTGATCCTGAGCCGTGACGCCGGCTCTCCCGAGGCAATTGCCGCCCAGCTCATCCGATCCGGGCACGGGGAGTCGCGTCTGACCGTCCTCGAACAGCTCGGCGGCGCCGACGAGACGATCGCACACGGAACCGCGGGCACCTGGAACCGACCGCCCGGGGATCGGCTGAACATCGTCGCGGTGGAGTGCGTGGGCCCGGCGTCGTCACGACAATCAGGTCTGCCCGACAGCGAGTTCGACAACGACGGGCAGCTGACGAAGACCGCGGTCCGCGCGCTCACGGTCACGGCGTTGCGACCCGCGCCCGGTCAACTCCTGTGGGATGTCGGCGGCGGCGCCGGTTCGGTCGCCATCGAGTGGCTGCGCACCGAGAGCACTTGTCGGGCGGTGGTGTTCGAGACCGACCCCACACGTCGCGAGCGGATCCTCGGCAACGCCGAACGCCTCGGCGTCGGCACCACCATCACCGTCGATGGGGAGGCGCCGCAGGCGCTCCACGGCGCGCCGACTCCCGACGCGATCTTCATCGGGGGTGGACTGTGTACCGACGGCATGGTCGAGGCGTGCTGGTCGGCGCTGCGACCCGGCGGCACCATCGTCGCGAATGCGGTCACCATCGAGTCGGAAACGGCGGTGCTGCACTGGCATCGGACACACGGTGGCGAACTGCGCCGGGTGCATCTCGAACACGCCGCTCCGCTCGGGTCGATGACCACCTGGCGCCCGGTGCTGCCGGTCACGCAATGGATCGCCACCAAGGAGCACTCATGACCGTTCACTTCATCGGCGCGGGTCCCGGCGCGGCCGACCTGATCACCCTGCGGGGTGCGCAGACCCTCGCGCGCTGCCAGACCTGTCTCTACGCCGGGTCGCTCGTCCCGGACGAGATGCTCGAGCACTGTCCGCCGGATGCGGTGATGATCGACACCGCGCGGATGCCCCTCGACGAGATCATCGGCCACATCCGCACCGCGGACGACGCCGGCCACGATGTCGCGCGCCTCCACTCGGGCGACCCGTCGCTGTATTCCGCTGTTGCCGAACAGATCCGGGCCCTCGACGCGGTCGGGATCGGTCACACCGTCGTCCCCGGCGTACCCGCCTTCTCGGCCGCAGCCGCGGCGCTCGGACGCGAGCTCACGGTCCCCGGGATCGGCCAGTCCCTGCTCATCACGCGCGTCTCGACGTTGTCGACGGACATGCCCGCGGGGGAGACCCTCGCCGAGCTGGCCGCCACCGGCGTCACGCTGGCGTTGCACCTGGCAGCACATCGCATCGACCAGGTCCAGGCCGATCTCCTCGAGCACTACGGTCCGCAGTGTCCCTGCGCGGTCGTCGCTTTCGCCAGCCGCGACAACGAGCAGATCATTCGGTGCACCCTCGATCGTCTCGCGTCCGAGACGACGTCGGCCGGTATCGTACGGACCGCGGTGATCTTCGTCGGGCCGGTACTGGCGGCCAGCGGGTTCCCCGACAGCTACCTCTACTCGCAGGCTCGGATGACCAAGGTCGCCGGCGAGAACGGTTCCGCCCGAGCATGACCGGTCACGGTCCGGTACTCATCCTCGGCGGGACGGCCGAGGCACGTGCGCTCGCCGCCGAGTTGCGCGACCTCGACGTGCCCTACATCTCGTCGCTGGCCGGGCGGGTGCAGCAGCCCCGACTCCCGGTCGGGGAGGTGCGTATCGGCGGTTTCGGCGGTCCGGCGGCCCTGCGCGCGTGGATCGTCGAGCACGACTGTCGCGCCGTCATCGACGCCACCCATCCCTTCGCACAGCAGATCTCACGCAATGCGGCGGAGGCGACCGCACCGCTGGGGGTTCCCCTCATCGCGTTCCGACGTCCACAGTGGGTCCCTGCGGCCGATGACCGATGGACGGTCGTCGGTGACATCGCCGCCGCCGCGACCGCGGTGTCCGGTCGCGACCGTCGGATCCTGTTGACCACTGGTCGGCAGGACGTCACCGCATTCGCCGGAGACGGCTTCGCCTTCTACCTGATCCGCGTGGTGGACCCGCCGACCGGTGACCTTCCGCCGCATCATCGGATCATCCGGAGCCGCGGGCCCTACGATCTGGAATCCGAACTGACACTGCTCCGCGACAACGACATCGACACCCTGGTGACGAAGAACAGCGGCGGGGAACACACCCGGGCGAAGCTGGTCGCCGCACGGGAACTCGGGGTGGCGGTGGTGATGGTGGCACGACCGCCATCACCGGCGGGGGTCGATCTCGTCGACACCCTCGACGCGGTGATCAGTCGGCTGATGGACCGTAACGCCGAGAGGTGAAGACGGCCGCCCCGCCGACCCGATCGACCACACGCGTGGTCGACGACCCGACGATGATCAGCGTGCGCATGTCCACCCGAGCCGGGACCAGCGCGCCCGCGCTCGTCACCGACACCGCCTCGTCCGGTCCGCCGACGTCGCGACCGAGCACGACGGGGCGATCGACACCCACGGTCTCGACCAGAATGCGTTGCAGCGCCTCGACCTGCCAGGTGCGACTCGCCGACCCCGGGTTGTAGATCGCGATCACCAGATCCGCCTCCAACGCCGAACGTATACGCCGTTCGATCGTCTCCCACGGCTTGAGCCGGTCCGAGAGTGAGATCACGGCGTAGTCGTGGCCCAGCGGGGCGCCGACCGCAGCGGCCACCGCGTTGGCGGCGGTGACACCCGGGACCACCCGCACGTCGACGTGTTCCCAGGCGGGCTCGGCCGCCATCTCGACCACTGCCGACGCCATCGCGAACACGCCGGGATCACCGGATGAGACGACCACGACGCGCGCGCCGCGGGCGGCGAGATCGAGTGCCATGCAGGCCCGTTCGGACTCCACCTTGTTGTCGCTGGCGTGCATCCGCTGGCCGGTGCGCGGCGTGACGCGGGCGAGGTAGGTCTTGTAACCGACGATGTCGGTGGCCCGGGCGAGCTCGCTCGCGACCTCCGGTGTGGTCCACCGATCGGCGCCGGGACCGAGGCCCACCACGACCACCTCTCCGACCGACACGTCTGCGGCGGTGACGGGTTGGCTCACGGGTCGGTTGAGCGCGCCGGGCACGACGACCATCGAGAAATAGGGGACCGACGTGGGGTCGACGTCGCGGACCGGGATCACCCGCTGGGTGCCGGTCGACGCGCGCTCGACGTACCAGGCCACGTCGGCAAGACCCGCGGTCTCGAGCGCATCGAGCACGCCGGGGAACGTCCGTCCCAGCTTCATGATGGCCACCGCGTCGCTGTCGCGCAGCCGGCGCACGAGTTCGTCGGCGGCCATCGTGCCGGGCAACACCGTCGTGGTCTCGTCGGCCTCCACCCACGGGATCCCCACTGCGGCAGTGCTCGCGCTGACCGACGTGACACCGGGGATGATCTCGGCCTCGAAGTCGGCGGACAGGCGTTTGTGCATGTGCATGTAGCTGCTGTAGAACAGCGGATCGCCCTCGGCGAGCAGCGCCACCGATCGCCCGGCGCGCAGATGCTCGGCCAGTCTCTGCGCCGCCGCGGTGTAGAACTCCTGCAGTGCACCCCGGTAGCCACCGGGGTGGTCGGTGGTCTCCGTGGTCACCGGGTACATCAGCTCTTCGAAGATCTGTTCTTCACGCACATAGGGTTTCGCGATCCCCAATGCCACGCTGCGACCGTGCCGCGCACAGTGGTAGGCGACCACGTCGGCCTCGCCGATCACGCGTGCGGCCTTGACGGTGACGAGCTCACTGTCACCGGGGCCGATGCCGACGCCCCAGAGTTTCCCGGCCACGTCGCTCATTCCACCGGGCTCGCCAGCGCGTTGACCGCGGCGGCGGTGATGGCCGATCCGCCGCGGCGGCCCAGCACGGTGATGAACTCCAGGTCGGTGCGCTCGGCCAGTGCCGCGCAGGATTCCGCCGCACCGATGAACCCGACCGGCGCGCCGACCACGGCTGCCGGACGGGGGCCTCCGGCGTCGATCTGTTCGAGCAACGCGAACAGCGCGGTGGGGGCGTTTCCGATGGCGACGACGGCGCCGTCGAGCATCGGTTCCCACAGATGGACTGCGGCAGCGGTTCTCGTGGTGTGCAGTTGTTCGGCCAATCCGGGTGTGCGGGGATCGCCGAGCAGACAGAGGACGTCGTTGTCGACGGGCAGGCGACGTCGCGTCACCCCGGAGGCGACCATGGTCGCGTCGCACAGGATCGGTGCGCCGCGCTCGAGCGCCGAGCGGGCCGCGCGGACGAGGCCGGGTGTCGCGACCACGTCGGCGGGTAGGTCGGTCTGGCCGCACGCGTGGATCATGCGGACGACGACCCGTTCGACGTCGTCGTCGTAGGCCGACAGGTCGGACTCGGCCCGGATGGTGGCGAAGGACTGCCGGTAGATCTCGGCGCCGTCGTGGATATAGGAGTACATGTCGGCACTCACGTTAGCGGCACTTCGCCGATGCTCTGACGCTCGTATCCGTCGCCGACCGCCTGCACCCGCACGTGGGTACTGCGCGGCGTCCCGCAGGCGCGCTCGCAGCCGACCCAGTGCTGGCGCTCACCGGGGACGACCTCGCCGTCGTCGACGGCGCGTTCCAGGTCGGCCCGGACGTCGGCGCGGGACTTGGCGCAGCCGGGGGATCCGACACACGACGTGGCGCTCGCCCAGGGGGAGTTCGCATCGAAGATCAAGCCCATCGGGGCCAGGACCCGCACCACGGCCTCGGCCTCGCCCTCGGTCAGGTCGACCAGGACGATCGACCGCCACGGGGTCACGATGACCGGTGCTCCCACGGCCACGATGACCTCGGCGGTGCGCGCGGGCAACAGGCCGTGGGCCAGGACCGCACCGAGCGCGACCCGCCCGTCGGCCTGGTCGAACCATCCGACCGGTGCCGACCCGACGACGTCGAAGTCGATCTTCTCTGCGCTGGGCACCCGACCGGTGTGCGACACGACGGCGTCGACCCCGCCCGGGATCTCGGCGATCCGCCACTGTGTGGTGCGTTCGCGGCCGAACCCGCGCGCGACATCGATCATCGTCTCGACGGCCGCCTCGGGCGGGACCCGGACCCCGGTGTCGGCGCCGGCCACGACCAGGGCGAAGTCGTCTCCGGTCGCGTGCACGCCGATGTCGGCATCGAGTCCGCTGACGTCTCCACGACCGTCGTCGACGGTGAACAGGATGCGCCCGGGCAGCTCGGCCAGGTCGGGATCGGCGCGCAGCGCCTCGTCGAGCCGGATCACGAGGTCCGACACGTCGGGGCCGTCGCCGACACGACCGGCCAACGGCGAGGCCAGGATGTTGCGGACCCGCTCGTGCGTCGGTGACGGCAGCAGTCCGGCGTCGGCCAGACGTACGGCGAGGTCGTCGGCGTCGGTCACCGACCGGAACTGCACGTTGCCGCGACTGGTGAGCTCGAGGTCTCCGGTGGACAGTTCTCGCGACGCCGTGGCCAGCACCGAGAGCTGCTCGGGGGTGAGCATGCCGCCCGGCAGACGGACCCGCGCGAGCGCGCCGTCGGAGGCCTCGTGCAACTGCAGGGCTCCGGGGCACGCGTCGGCCCGCGTCCTGCGGGGTCCCTCCGGCGACGTATCCACGCGCTCCAGGTTACGACCGGAGGGCATCGGCCCCGTACGATCGCACCTGAGCGGTGCGGAAACCGGTGCGATTCCGGTGCGGTCGCGCCACTGTGACCTGCGGCGACGCGGGAAGTCAGACCCGATCCGCTCGCTGCGCACGTCCACCGAACCACCGGGGCGCGAAACCCCAAGGGAGGCACAACCCGTGATCTTGCTGCTGTCCACGTCGGACACCGATCTCTCGAGTGCACGTGCCAGCGGCGGCGACTACCGCTACGCCAACTGCAACCGCATCCTCGTCTCCGAGGACCTCCCCGTGATGCTCGACGGCGTCGACCTCGTCGTGGTGCGGATCCTGGGTGGCAGGCAGATGTGGGACAGCGGCGTCGACGCGGTCCTGAGGTCGGGACTGCCGGTGGTGATGCTCGGCGGCGAGATGGCCCCCGACGCCGCGCTGATGGAGCTGTCGACGGTGCCCGCCAACGTGGCGTCGCAGGCCCACACCTACTTCGCCGAGGGTGGTCCGGAGAACCTGCTGCAGCTGAGCTGGTTCCTGTCCGACACGGTGTTGCTCACCGGCCACGGTTTCGACCCGCCGGTCCACGCGCCGACCTGGGGTCTCCTGGACCGCCCCGCCCTGGACACCGACGACGGCCCGACCGTCGCCGTCCTGTACTACCGAGCCCAACACCTCTCCGGCAACACCGGTTACATCCACGCGCTGTGCGATGCGATCGAGACCGCAGGCGCCCGGCCGCTACCGATCTTCTGCGCCTCGCTGCGTTCGGCCCCGGCCGAACTGCTCGACACGCTGCGTCAGGCCGACTCGATGGTCGTCACCGTCCTGGCGGCCGGCGGGACCAAGCCGGCCGGTGCAACCGCCGGCGGGGACGACGAGTCGTGGAACGTCGCCGAGCTCGCGGCGCTGGACGTCCCGATCCTGCAGGGCCTGTGCCTGACGAGCAGCCGGGCGACGTGGGCCGACGGCGACGACGGCATGACCCCGCTGGACGTCGCGACGCAGGTCGCCGTCCCCGAGTTCGACGGTCGGATCATCACAGTCCCGTTCTCGTTCAAGGAGATCGACTCCGACGGTCTGAGCACCTACGTCCCCGATCCCGAGCGCTGCGCCCGGGTCGCCGGCATCGCCACCCGTCATGCGCGGCTGCGACACATCGAGGCAGCGGACAAGCGCGTGGTGTTGATGCTCTCGGCGTACCCCACCAAGCACGCCCGCATCGGCAACGCCGTCGGTCTCGACACCCCGGCCAGCACCATCCGCATCCTCACCGCGATGCGCGCAGCCGGGTACGAGATGGGCCCGGAGGAGGGCGAGCACGCCATCCCCGGACTCGCTGCACGCGACGGTGACGCCCTGATCCACGCACTCATCGAGGCCGGGGGACAGGACCCGGACTGGCTGACCGCAGAACAGCTCGAACGCAACCCGATCCGCATCTCCGCCGCGCTGTACCGCGAATGGTTCGACACCCTGCCCGAGGATTTCCGCGCGCAGGTCGTCGACCACTGGGGACCGCCGCCCGGCGAGCTCTACGTCGACCGTTCGTCGGACCCCGACGGCGAGATCGTCATCGCCGCACTGCAGTTCGAGAACGTACTGCTCATGGTGCAGCCCCCGCGCGGGTTCGGCGAGAACCCGATCGCGATCTACCACGATCCGAACCTGCCGCCGAGCCATCACTACCTCGCGGCCTACCGCTGGGTCGCCGCACCGCGCGAGCGGGGCGGGTTCGGGGCCGACGCGATCGTGCACATCGGCAAGCACGGCAACCTCGAGTGGCTGCCCGGCAAGACTCTCGCCATGTCGGCGTCGTGCGGCACCGACGCCGCACTCGGTGACCTCCCACTGATCTACCCGTTCCTGGTCAACGACCCGGGGGAGGGCACCCAGGCCAAGCGACGGGCGCACGCGACCCTCGTCGACCACCTGATCCCGCCGATGGCCCGGGCCGAGAGCTACGGCGACATCACCCGCCTCGAGCAGCTCCTCGACGAGCACTCGAACATCACCACCCTCGACCCGGTCAAACTGCCCGCGATCCGTCAGCAGATCTGGACGCTGATGACCGCCGCGCAGATGCACACCGACCTCGGTCTCGAGGAGCGACCGGCCGAAGAGGTCTTCGACGACATGCTGCTGCACGTCGACGGCTGGCTGTGCGAGATCAAGGACGTCCAGATCCGCGACGGTCTGCACATCCTGGGCGAGGCACCCGACGGCGAGTCCGAGATCGACATGGTGCTGGCGATGTTGCGTGCGCGGCAGATGTGGGGCGGCGAGCGCAGCGTCCCCGGTCTGCGGGAGGCGCTGGGCCTGTCCGAGGACGGCGACGAGGTGCGCGACCGCGTCGACGAGATCGAGGTCCGTGCGCGGGGTCTGATCGCCGCCATGGCCGACACCGACTGGTCGGTGGACGCGGTCGCCACGGTGACCGCAGACATCGCGGTCGACGAACAGCGCGAGACCGTCGCCCGCATCCTCGAGTTCGCCGCGACCGAGGTCGTGCCGCGGCTGCGTCAGACCAACGGCGAGGTCGACCGGATCCTGCACGCGCTGAACGGCGGGTTCATCCCGTCCGGTCCCAGCGGCTCCCCGCTGCGCGGGCTGATCAACGTGCTGCCGACCGGGCGCAACTTCTACTCCGTCGACCCCAAGGCCATCCCGTCGCGGCTGGCGTGGGAGACCGGCCAACTGATGGCCGAATCGCTCATCGAGCGCTATCAGAAGGACCACGGCGAGTACCCGCAGTCGGTGGGGCTGTCGATCTGGGGGACCAGCGCGATGCGAACCTCCGGCGACGACATCGCCGAGGTGTTCGCCCTGCTCGGCGTCCTGCCGATCTGGGACGAGGGATCGCGACGCGTAGTCCGCCTCGAGGCCATCGGCCTGGAGGAACTCGGTCGGCCACGGATCGACGTGACGGTCCGCATCAGCGGGTTCTTCCGCGACGCGTTCCCGCACGTGCTCGCGATGCTCGACGACGCCGTACGCCTCGTCGCCGACCTCGACGAGCCGGACGAGTCCAACTTCGTCCGCGCCCACGCACAGGCCGATCTCGCCGACCACGGCGACGAACGGCGCGCCACCACCCGCATCTTCGGGTCCAAGCCCGGCTCGTACGGCGCCGGGTTGCTGCAGCTGATCGACAGCAAGAGCTGGCGCAGTGACGAGGACCTGGCCGAGGTCTACACCACCTGGGGCGGGTTCGCCTACGGACGTGGACTCGACGGGATCCCGGCGGCCGACGACATGCGCACCGCCTACCGGCGAATCGCGGTGGCGGCGAAGAACACCGACACCCGCGAGCACGACATCGCCGACTCCGACGACTACTTCCAGTACCACGGCGGCATGGTTGCGACGGTGCGGTCCCTGACCGGGAAATCGCCGGAGGCCTACATCGGCGACAGCACCCGTCCGGAGTCGGTGCGCACCCGCACGCTGTCCGAGGAGACCGCGCGCGTGTTCCGTGCCCGGGTCATCAACCCCCGCTGGCTCGACGCGATGCGCCGGCACGGATACAAGGGCGCCTTCGAGATGGCGGCGACCGTGGACTATCTGTTCGGCTACGACGCCACCACCGGTGTGGTGCAGGACTGGATGTACGAGAAGCTCACCGAGACCTACGTGCTCGACGAGACGAACCGCAAGTTCATGAACGAGTCCAACCCATGGGCACTGCACGGCATCGCCGAGCGGTTGCTCGAGGCCGCGGGCCGCGACCTGTGGCACGAACCGTCGCCGGAACTCCTCGCGCAGCTGCAGCAGGTGTATCTCGAGACCGAGGGCGACATCGAGGGCGGCTGATCGCGGTCTATGGCTTGCACGCGACCAAGTCGTGCGGATTCCTCAGCCAGAGCGCGTACCGAACTGCTGGGGCGAGTCCCGCGCAGGGCTCATGTGTGATCGCCGGCCTGGTCCTTTGCGTAGACGACTTGGAAGAACTCGGTGATGACCGTCGCGTCCTCGATCTGGGTCAGTCCCCAATCCCGGAGGTGTGCGGCGTATCGACCAGAGTGGGCCGATCTCCAGTGGGCGAGGGACATGTCTCCTTCGCCCTCGGCGGCTGCGATGTATTCCGGCACCTCGAGAAACTTGTGGTTCTCGATCCGAACGGTGAGCAGGATGCACCGGGGAGAGCCGAGCGAGTCGAGAACGATCCAGTGATCTCCCACCTGCGGTAGCGGGTCACCCGTGGTGGTGTAGTCCTCGACCAGTCCGCTGCCGGCGACCTTGTCACCCTGCAGATACAAGGCGAGCAGAGTGTCTGCGATCTCGGGGCTGCCCGGATGTCCGGCAATGACGTTCTGGCTCTTCCCGGGCGAATCGGGTGTCTCGGCGAGATAGGCACGCCAGTACCTCTCCTCATCCTCCGTCAGGCTCACGTTCGGAGCGTACGGGGTTAGGTCAACCCGTTGGGACAGCATCGAGAGTGATTTGCACGCGCCGAGCCTGCCCGCAATCCCGTCGCTGCGGTGGCGCCGTCTTCCCTGGATCGATCAGAGAGATGCGCCGCCTCGGGAGAGAATCGGGCACCTCGTTCGTTGACCCCGTGAACGCAACGAGACCGACAAGGACTGA
>NZ_JAEMTF010000081.1:13715-20069 GCF_016462415.1 Williamsia sp.
AATCGGGCACCTCGTTCGTTGACCCCGTGAACGCAACGAGACCGACAAGGACTGATGGCCATGAAACTGCTGATATTCGCCGCTTACCCGCTCGTCGAGATCGGGGCGTTCATCGGTCTGGTCTACGGCATCGGGTTCTGGTGGACGCTGCTGGCCACCTTCCTCGCGGTCGTCGTGGGCTTCGTGATGCTGCGCAGGCGCGGCGCCACGGTGTTCGCTGAACTGCGTACCGCAGCCGAGGGAACCGGCGACACCACCCGTCCGCTGACCGACAGCGCTCTGCTCGCCGCCTCGACCCTGCTGCTGTTCATCCCGGGCCTCGTCA
This sequence comes from Williamsia sp., assembly GCF_016462415.1. Classification (GTDB taxonomy): domain Bacteria; phylum Actinomycetota; class Actinomycetes; order Mycobacteriales; family Mycobacteriaceae; genus Williamsia_A. The sequence goes on from NZ_JAEMTF010000081.1 coordinate 14,041, forward strand.
CCACCCTGCTGGGAATCTTGTTGATGCTCAGTCCGATCCGCGCCGCAGCACGTCCCCTCGTGGCCGCGATGGGTACCCGTCGCGTGGTCGCACGCATGAACGCCTTCTCGCGCGCCGGTCGTCCGGTCACGGTGGTCGACGGCGAGGTCGTCGAACCGGGCGGGCCCACCCCCGCTCCCGGTTGGCGTTCGATCAACTGAACACGGTCCGACGGCCTGCGCCGCGCCGACTCCGCCGACGGTGTCGGCGCACCGACAAGGCAGACTGATCCGTCGTGGGAACCCAACTCTTCGTCGGCGGTCACGTCTACTCGTCGACCACGCCCGATTCCACCGCCATCGCGGTCACCGACGGCGTGGTCGCCTGGGTCGGTTCCGATCACGTCGGACATGCACTGCATCCCACCGCCCAGGTCGAGGACCTCGACGGCGCGTTCGTCGCGCCGGCCTTCGTCGACTCGCACGTCCACCTGACATCGACGGGACTGTCGCTCGACGGGCTGGACCTGTCCGACGCGACGAGCCGCGAGGACTGCCTCGCCCGGCTGCGCCGACATGCCGCCGACGTTCCGCGGGGCGACCTCATCTGGGGGCTGGGGTGGGACGACTCCGCGTGGGCCGACCACGGCAGCCCGACCACCGACGAGGTCGACGCCATCGTCGGCGACCGCCCGGTGTACCTGGCCCGCATCGACGAGCACTCCGCCGTGGCGTCCTCGGCGCTCCGGGTGATCGCCGGACACGCCGCCGACGCGCACGGGTTCGACCCCCAGCAGCCGCTCACCGCCGAGGCCCACCACCTCGTCCGCGGGGCCGCCCGTGGCCTGCTGAGCTCGGCGCAGCGCAAGCGGGCTCAGATCCGTGCGCTCGACGAGGCCGCCGCCCACGGGGTGGTGTCGGTGCACGAGAACGGCGGCCCCGACATCAGTGGCCTCAACGACTTCGCCTCGATCGCCGACCTGGATCACCCCGTGGGGGTCCGGCGCTACTGGGGGCAGGCCGCGGCGACCGCCGACGACGCCCGCAACCTCATCGCCGCGACCGGGGCCGACGGCCTCGCCGGTGATCTGTTCATCGACGGTGCGATCGGTTCGCACACCGCGTGGCTGTGCCGCCCCTACTCCGACGACCCGGAGAACACCGGCGTCACCTACCTCGACTTCGACGCGGTTCTCGCGCACCTGCGGGCGTGCACCGAGGCGGGCATCCAGGCGGGGTTCCACCTGATCGGCGACGGGGCCACCGAATGCGTCGTGCGTGCGTTCACGGCCCTCGTGGACGAATTCGGCAGCGCCGCGGTGGCCCGCTGTGGGCACCGCATCGAGCACGCCGAGATGGTCGACGCCGCGGCGGCGGAGGTGTTGGCCGGTGCCGGCATCACCGCCAGCATGCAGCCGGTCTTCGACGCCCTGTGGGGCGGCCCGGGCCAGTTGTACGAACAGCGCCTCGGTCCCGGCCGCGGCACGTCGCTGAACAACTTTGCCGCGCTGGCGCGGGCCGGGGTCACCCTGGCGTTCAGCTCGGACGCGCCGGTCACCTCGATCGATCCCTGGCAACAGATCCGCGCCGCGGTCCACCACCACAACACCGACAGCGCCGTGTCGCCCCGCGCCGCGTTCGCTGCGTGCACCCGCGGAGGGTGGCGCGCCTCGGGGGTCGTCGACAGCGCGCTGGGCACGCTGAGCCCGGGCGCACCCGCCGACTTCGCCATCTGGCGGGCCGACTCCCTGGTCACCGCAGGCTCGTCCGACCGCGTACAGCGGTGGTCCACCGACCCGCGCGCGCGGGTCCCGGCGCTCCCCGATGTGACACCGGGTGTCGCGCTGCCGACCTGCCTGCGCACGGTTCGCGGCGGCGACGTCATCTACTCCCGGCCGTCCGCGTGAGCCGACTCCCGTCCGTCCGCGAGCTGACGCGCAGCCATGTGGCGGCGCGCACGGTCGTGTCGGTACTGGGCGGTGTCGCGATGTGGGGTTCGTTCCCGCCGCGCAGCCTGTGGTTTCTCGGCGTCGTGTCCCTGGCGTTGCTCGCCGGGGCACTCGGGGTGGGTCGTCCGTCACTAGAGGTCGGCGCCTGGTGTGGCCTGGTCTACGGGCTCGCGTTCTGGTTGCCGCTCCTGCCGTGGATCGGGGTCTACGTGGGCCCGCTGCCCTGGGTGGCGCTGTCGATCGCACTGTCGATCTACCTGGTGTTGTTCGGGATGATCGCCACCGCGACCATGCGACTGCCGGTGGCGCCACTGTGGTTCGCCCTCTCGTGGGTCACCGTCGAGTGGGCGCGATCGTCGTTCCCGTTCGGCGGATTTCCCTGGGGTGCAGCCGCTTTCGGGCAGGTGAACAGTCCGTTGATCTCGGTGGCCGCGCTCGGCGGCGTGCCGACCCTCTCGTTCGCGGTCGCGCTGACCGGCGCAGCGATCGCCGGCCTGGTCCTGCTGGTGATCAGCGCAGCACGCTCGCCCCGAACGCACCGACCCGTCGCGGCGATCGCCGGCGCCCTCGCGCTGGTCCTGATCGCGCCGATCTGCGCCGCGGCGATGTGGCCGTCGGTCGACGCCGCCACCGAGATCGGCGACCGCCCCGGGACCAGCATCACGATCGCGGCGATCCAGGGCAACGTCCCCCGGCTGGGACTGGATTTCAACGCCCAACGGCGCGCGGTGCTCGACAACCACGTCCGGGAGACGTTCCGGCTCGCCGACGAGATCCGCGCCGGACGCCAACCCCGGCCCGACGTCGTGCTGTGGCCCGAGAACGCCTCCGACATCGACCCGCTCGCGAACTCCGACGCGTCCGAGGAGATCACGGCCGCCTCACGCGCCGTCGGTGCGCCCATCCTGGTCGGCACCCTCGTCGGGAACCCCGACGGCCGCCCCACCAACACCGTTCTGGTGTGGGACGAATCGAACGGCCCCATCGGGCGTTACGACAAACACATCGTCCAACCGTTCGGCGAGTATCTTCCGTGGCGGTCGTTCTTCCGCAAGTTCTCCTCGTACGCCGACCAGGCGGGCAACTTCCGCGCCGGCACCGGCAGCAGCGTGCTGCAGGTCCCCACAGCCGACGACGGCACCGTGGCGGTGGGGGTGTCGACGTGCTGGGAGGTCGCCTTCGATCGGTCGGCGCGGGCAGCCGTGCGCGACGGCGCGCAGATGATCTACGTGCCCACCAACAACGCCACCTTCGGTCGAACCGAGATGACCTACCAGCAGCTGGCGATGTCCCAGGTCCGGGCGGTCGAACACGGCCGCAGCGTCGCGGTCGCCGCGACCAGCGGCATCAGCGCGATCGTGGCTCCCGACGGCAGCCTGGCCTCCAGGACCGGGTTCTTCGAGCCCGGCATGCTCGTCGAGCGCATCCCACTGCACACCACCCAGACACCGGCCACACGGGTGGGCGCGATCCCTCAGATCGTCGCGATCATCCTCACGCTGATCGGTTTTTTGGTCGCGCTCGCCCCACGTATTAGGTTTGATCGACGTTTGCGTGACACGCCGACGACATCTGAGAACGCACCAGACGAGCCCACCCAGTCGAAGGAGACCGATGGCACCGCGGAGACCTGAGGCCTTCGGCAGGTCCGACGGCGACCCGTCGCAGCCGGTGGGACCCGCCGGCGAGGGCACCCTCGTCATCATCCCCACCTACGACGAGCGCGAGAACCTGCCGCTCATCATCAATCGCCTGCACGCCGCCCTGGGCGCCGCGCACGTCCTGGTCGTCGACGACGGCAGTCCTGACGGCACCGGCGAGCTCGCCGACGAGCTCGCCGCCGCCGACGACCGCATCCACGTCATGCACCGCGCCGAGAAGAGCGGACTCGGCGGCGCCTACATCGCCGGCTTCGGATGGGGCCTGGAGCGCGACTACGCCGTGCTGGTCGAGATGGATGCCGACGGCTCCCATGCCCCCGAGCAGCTCCATCGACTCCTCGACGGGATCAACGCCGGATCCGATCTGGTCATCGGATCGCGGTACGTCGCCGGCGGGTCCCTGGTGAACTGGCCCAAACGGCGCAAGTACCTGTCCCAGGGCGCGAACACCTATTCACGGCTGGCCCTGGGCGTGAAGATCCGCGACATCACCGCCGGATACCGGGCCTACCGTCGCGCAGTTCTCGAGAAGATCGATCTCGGATCGATCGACTCACACGGCTACTGCTTCCAGATCGATCTCGCATGGCGTTCCGTCCAGGCCGGGTTCGTCGTCTCCGAGGTCCCGATCACGTTCACCGAACGCCAGATCGGTGAGTCGAAGATGAGCGGCGACGTGATCGGTGAGGCCTTTTTCAAGGTCGCAGAGTGGGGCATGCGTCACCGGCTCGACCGGCTCGGACTCCGCAAACGCTGAGGGCACGAAAAAAGGCACCGCGTGCATCGATGATCCGATGCACGCGGTGCCGACCCCTCGGGGTTGGTACCGGATCTAGGTGCTGACTCCGCGACGCTTCTGCTTCAGCAGGTCGAGGCGTTCGGTCAGCAGGTCCTCGAGCTCGGACTCGCTACGGCGTTCCAGCAGCATGTCCCAGTGGGTACGCGGGGGCTTGACCTTCTTCTCGTCGGGCTCGGCACCCTCGAGGATGGTGCCCTCCATACCGTTCTTGCACGGCCACTTCGACGGGATCTCGGCGTCGTCGGCGAAGGGGACGTCGAAGAGCTCGCCGTTGTCGGTCCGGTACTGCACGATCCGCCGCGGGGCGAGGTCGTGGTCACGATCGGTCTCGTAGCTGACTGCGCCGAGACGGCTTCCTCGTAGTACACGATCTGCCATGGGTGTGTCCTCTCTGCTGTGTGCTCGTCGTACCCGCCCGCACATCGGAGCGCGCGGGGCGGGGACCGGCGGATTCCCTCATCAGGGCATGCGCTGCCGATCGTTGTCGAGCCAGAACATGTCCATGCTACTCGTGTCACGCGATGCGGTCATCCCGCGTTCGCGGCCCGGTCATGTCGGCTGCCGAACGACGGCGGTAACCTGCGACGATGGATACCGCACGCCGCCGCCGGCCGTATGCGTGCGCGTGGTGCGGGCGCCCGATGGTCGATTCCGAGACCGGTCGACGCCGCAAGTACTGCAAGCAGGCCTGCCGTCAACGCGCCTATGAGCAACGCTCACAGGTCAGTGGGACCGCGGTCCCTGCGGACGCCGTCATCCTGAGCACCGCCGAGGCGGAGCAACTGGTGGACCGGCTGTTCGAGCTGCGGTGCGCGGCCGAGGACGTGGCCACCGCGGTGGCGGAGAAGGCCTCGCACGACGAGCTGACCGGTCTGTGTCGGAGACTGCTCGAGCAGGCGGCCGACGCCGACCGGCTGCGCTGATCGGCGTCGGCGGGGACTACAGGAAGCGGTCGACCTGCTTGGCGGCCTCGCCGGGGTGGCGGGCGGCCATGCCCTCGCCCATGGCCTGCAGTTTCCACCCGGACCCCTCACGGAACACCTTCGCCATCACGATCCCGGTGAACGGCATGCCGCCGGCGAGTGTGTACCGGGCGAGTTCGGTCCGGTTGGTCTGATCGATGAGTCGACAGAAGGCGTTGTCGACCTGTTCGAACGTCTGGCCCTGATACGAGGTCACGATGAACAGCACCTGCGTGATGTTCGGCGGGATGCGGGTCAGGTCGACGTTGATGACCTCGTCGTCGCCGTCACCCTCACCGGTGAGGTTGTCGCCCTCGTGGTGGATGGACCCGTCCTTGCTCTTCAGCTGGCCGTAGTACGCGAGGTCGGCGAGCTGCTTGCCCGCGAACATCATGGCCGAGGCGTCGAGATCGATGTTCGAGCCGCCGCCACCGCCGAACAGGCCGCGCTTCTTGGTCACGACCGGGTCCCAGCCCAGACCCATGGTGATGCGGGTCAGTGCGACACCGCCGTCCTTCTTCAGCGACACCTGCTGCCCCTTGGTGAGGCTGACCGGACGGTCCTTGCTCAGGCTGACCTCACCGGTCGATGCCGTGGGCCACGACGACGCGCTCGGAGCCGGCGCCGCAGCGGGCGGCGGGGGCGGTGCGGCCGGTGCGGGCCGCTGGTACGACGGGGCC
>NZ_JAEMTF010000168.1 GCF_016462415.1 Williamsia sp.
GTCGGGTTCTGGGGTGTCGGGGGCCACAGCGTCGGCGCGCTCGTCGAGACAGAGCAAGACCGCGGCGCGGGCTGCTGCCTCGAGCAGGGCCCGACGTGGCGGTGGGTCGTTCTTCTCGATGTGCAGGACCACGGGCATCGCCAGGACCTGCGACGGGTCGGCGGGGTCCGCGCCGCCGCCGACGTAATCGGTCAGCAGCCGGTGACGATCGGCGAAGGTCACGTCTACAGCAGCGGCACGCGACGTGAGGTGCCGTCGACCGCGTCGGCCGCCTCGATCTCGTCGCGGGTGACGCCGAGGATGAACAGCACGGCGTCGAGGAACGGGTGCGACAGCGCTGCGTCGGCGACCTCCTGCAGCGCGGGCTTGGCGTTGAACGCGATCCCCAACCCGGCCGCGGTGAGCATGTCGATGTCGTTGGCGCCGTCGCCGACCGCGACGGTCTGTTCCATCGGCACACCGACCTGGTCGGCGAAGGCGCGAAGCGCGACCGCCTTGCCCGGTCGGTCGATGATCTCGCCGATGACCCGCCCGGTGAGCTTGTTGTCGTCGTCGATCTCGAGGGTGTTCGCCCGGACGAAATCGAGTTCGAGTTCGTGGGCGAGGCCGTCGATGACCTGACGGAAACCGCCGGAGACCAGGCCACAGTGATAGCCGAGACGATGCAGGGTGCGGATCGTGGTGCGCGCCCCGGGCGTCAGTTCCAGTGAGCTCGCCACCTCGTCGAGGATCGACGCGTCGAGCCCGGCGAGCGCCTTCACGCGTTCGTGCAGCGACTCGGCGAAGTCCAGCTCACCACGCATCGCCGCCTCGGTGACCGCGGCGACCTCGGCCTCCTTGCCGGCCCTGGCCGCGAGCATCTCGATGACCTCGCCCTGGATCAGGGTCGAGTCCACGTCGAACACGATGAGTCGCTTGGCCCGGCGGGCGAGCCCACCGCGTTCGACGGCGACGTCGATGCCGTGGCGCTTGGCGACCTTCGCCAGCCCTTTACGGAGCGCGACGTCGGCGCGGAGGTTGTCCTTGTCGACGCTGACCATCAGCTCGAGCCCGGTCACCGGGTAGTCGGCGATCCCGCGGATCGAGTTGATGTTGCCGCGCTGGCCGGCGAGCTCGGTGGCCAACGCGCTGAACGCCTTGGCGGTCACCGGGTTGCCGAGGATCACCACGACATGGGTCGAGACCGTCCGGACGCCGGGATCGGCGCCGACCTCGACGCTGACGACCATGTCGATGGAGCTCATCGCCTGCTCGACCGTCTCCTGCAACGACTCGGGGTCGGTGTCGCAGTTGACGAGGACCCCGAGGGTCAGACGGCCACGGATGACCACCTGTTCGACGTCGAGCAGGATGACGCCGTGACGTGAGAGGGCACCGAGCAGTACCGACGTCACACCCGGGCGGTCGGGCCCGGTGACAGTGATCAGCACCGCGATCGATGACCCTGCGTCGACAGCTCCCGGCGCGGGCTCAGGGCTCACGTCAGTTGGGATCGGCTTCTGTCGACGACTCGTGCGTGCCGACGGTCACCGGATCTCGCTTGGCCTCTTCCATGTGCTTGCTCGCCTGACCGACGTGCGCCTCGGCGTGCATCCGCTCGATCATGTGCGGATAGTGCAGCTCGAACGCGGGCCGCTCGGAGCGGATCCGGGGCAGCTCGGTGAAGTTGTGGCGCGGCGGCGGGCAGCTGGTGGCCCACTCGAGCGAGTTGCCGAAGCCCCACGGATCGTCCACGGTCACGACCTCGCCGTAGCGGTAGCTGCGGAAGACGTTCCACAGGAACGGCAGCGTCGACAGACCCAGGATGAACGCACCGACCGTCGAGAAGATGTTCAGCGTGGTGAACCCGTCCGACGGCAGGTAGTCGGCGTAGCGACGCGGCATGCCCTCGTTGCCCAGCCAGTGCTGGACGAGGAAGGTCGCATGGAAGCCGATGAACGTCAGCCAGAAGTGGATCTTGCCCAGCTTCTCGTCCATCATGCGGCCGGTCATCTTCGGGAACCAGAAGTAGATGCCCGCATAGGTGGCGAACACGATGGTGCCGAAGAGGACGTAGTGGAAGTGCGCCACGACGAAGTAGCTGTCGGACAGGTGGAAGTCCAGGGGCGGGCTGGCGAGCAGCACACCGGTCAGACCACCGAAGAGGAACGTCACCAGGAAGCCCACCGAGAACAGCATCGGTGTCTCGAAGGTCAAGTGCCCCTTCCACATCGTGCCTATCCAGTTGAAGAATTTCACTCCGGTGGGCACCGCGATGATGAACGTCATGAAGGCGAAGAACGGCAAGAGGACAGCGCCCGTTGCGTACATGTGGTGCGCCCAGACGGCCACCGACAGCGCCGCGATGGCGAGCGTCGCGTAGATCAGCGTCGAGTAACCGAAGATCGGCTTGCGCGAGAAGACCGGGAAGATCTCCGAGACGATGCCGAAGAACGGCAGCGCGATGATGTAGACCTCCGGGTGACCGAAGAACCAGAACAGGTGCTGCCAGAGGATCACACCACCGTTGGCCGGGTCGTAGAGATGGGCGCCGAATTGTCGGTCGACCTCGAGACCCATCAGCGCGGCGGTCAGCAGCGGGAAGGCGAGCAGGATCAGGACGCTGGTCACCAGGATGTTCCAGGTGAAGATCGGCATGCGGAACATCGTCATGCCGGGTGCGCGGAGGCAGACCACGGTGGTGACCATGTTGACCGCACCGAGGATGGTGCCGAGACCACCCACGGCCAGGCCCATGATCCACAGGTCGGCGCCGGCGCCGGGCGAGTGGATCGCGTCGGTCAGCGGGGTGTACGCGGTCCACCCGAAGTCGGCGGCACCGCCGGGGGTGATGAAGCCGGCGATGACGATCAGTCCGCCGAAGAGGAACAGCCAGTAGCTGAAGGCGTTGAGACGCGGGAACGCGACGTCGGGCGCGCCGATCTGCAGCGGGAGCACCACGTTCGCGAAGCCGATGACGATCGGGGTCGCGTACAGCAGCAGCATCACGGTGCCGTGCATCGTGAACAGCTGGTTGTACTGCTCCGTCGACAGGAACTGCATGCCCGGAACGGCCAGCTCACCACGCATCAGCAGCGCCATGAGGCCGCCGATCAGGAAGAAGGCGAAACACGTGACCAGATACATGATGCCGAGCATCTTGTGGTCGGTCGTCGTGATCATCTTGTAGATGAACGAGCCCTTTGGCCCGGTCCGAGCCGGATAGGCCCGAGCCGGAACCACCTGGGTGGGCTGGTCGAGGGCGGTCACAGATCCTCCTGCCTGCGTGGCCATGAGGCCACCACAACGAACATCGCTACAGCTGATCGTAAACCCTTGCACCCCTGTGAGCCGAGTGGGTCCTACGTTCTGTCGTACTCACGGTTCGACCGGCGGCGGGAAGGCCCCACGATCGTCACCGGCGCCGCGACACGCGTCGCAGATCAGCGGTGTCGTCGGTGCTAGCGTGATCCACGATATCCGCGTGCACAGCGCCCTGATCACGATCGGAAGAATGCAGGTGAACGGTATTTTCCAGCGTCGACGAACCGTCGTGTCCGTCGTCGCCGTGATCGCGGTGACCGCACTGGCGGCCGCGGGGTGCGGCGGGTCGTCGATCCCGGGTGGCGAGGGCACGATCGTGACCACCACGACACGGATCGCCGGCGCCGATCTGGTGACACCGGAACGCGCCTTCGACGCCTCGTGCGGGACACAGTCCACGGTCGACCCGGGCAAGGCGGACATCGACCGGATCGCCGTAACCGACCCCGCCCTTCTCGACGCCGTCTGCGCACTCGGACTACAGGCCCGGGTCGTCGCCATCGCCGCCGAGAAGACCGCCATCCCCCGCTACCTGGGTCCTGCCGTCACCTCGCGGCCCACCATCGGTTCCCGCCCCTCGGCCGACGCCGCTCGCGGCGCACGGGCCGATGTCGTGATCGGCTACGACGCGGCGCTGGCCGCGCCTTTCGGCGGACGTGCACTGACCATCGATCGCACCGCTTCGTGGCAGGACCAGTTCGCGGCCGTCGCCGACGGGCTCGGACGCAGCGACGAGGGCAGCAAACGCCTGGACACCTTCGCCGCACAGGCCAAGCGCGCGGGCGCCCGGGTCGACGCCTCCCACACCCAGGTCGGACTGGTCCGGTTCGGCGCCGACAGCGAGACGATCGAGGGCACCGGTTCGTATGCGGGCACCATCCTGTCCGCGATGGGTGTGCAGCGGCCGGCCAGTCAGCGTCAGGCCGGGCCGGTCGCGGTGACCGACGACAACTTCACCGACGCCGACGCCGACCTCATCTACGTGAGCTTCTCCGGCGCCGAGGCCGAGAAGCACGGCACCTCGGTGATGAAGAGCGATCAGTGGCTCGACATGGGCGCCCCGGGGTGGGGTCGCGTTCTCGTCGTCACCGACGACATCTGGTTCGGCGGGGTGGGCCTGGCCGCCGCGCCCATCGTGATGGACGACGTGATCCGGTCACTGAACCGCAGTTCCAGCTGACCCGGCCTGCACAGCATTCAGTTCGCCGTCTATTGCGACAGGTTAAACGCGCACTGACCTGAACCGTTCCCAGGCCGATATGCGCAGATCAGCATGTACGCATGACTGTGACCGATGACCTGTTGACCAACAACGCCGAGTACGCCGCCTCGTTCTCCGGCCCGCTCCCCCTGCCCCCGAGCAAGCACGTCGCCGTCGTCGCATGCATGGACGCACGCCTCAACGTGTACGGGATCCTCGGACTGAACGACGGTGAGGCGCACGTGATCCGCAACGCGGGCGGCGTCATCACCGACGACGAGATCCGCTCGCTCGCGATCAGCCAGCGCCTGCTCGGCACCACCGAGATCATCCTGATCCACCACACCGACTGCGGGATGCTCACGTTCACCGACGACGAGTTCAAGCGCGGCATCCAGGACGAGATCGGCCAGAAGCCGAACTGGTCGGCCGAGTCGTTCCCCGATCTGGACGAGGACGTCAAGCAGTCCCTCGCCCGCATCGAGAACAGCCCGTTCGTCACCAAGACCACGTCGCTGCGCGGCTTCGTCTTCGACGTCGCCACCGGCAAGCTCAACGAGGTCACGCGCTAGC
>NZ_JAEMTF010000082.1:0-15445 GCF_016462415.1 Williamsia sp.
CCCTCGGGTCCGTAGAGCGCCCAGTAGACCTCTCGGCGTCGGGCGTCGGTCACGACGAGGACCCGTCCCGCGTGCGCGTCGGATCGGATGGCGTCGAGTGAGCACACCCCGTGTAGCGGGATCGCCAGGGCGTCGGCGAACCCGGCCGCGGTCGCCATACCGACGCGCAGTCCGGTGAACGGCCCGGGTCCGCAGCCGACGACCACCGTGTCGAGGTCGGATCGCGCCGCACCGGCTTCGGCCAGGCACTCGAGGATCAGGGTCGTGAGGATCTCGGCGTGCCCGCGTGGGGTCTCCACCCTGCGCTCGGCGCGCACGTCGATCCCACGGCCCGGGGTCACCTCGGCGACCCCGGTGGTCACCGTGGGTGTGGAGGTGTCGACGGTCAGAACGAGCACGGTGATCCAGCCTATGCGGAACCGTCGGCAGACCGGACCCAGCCCCAGGTGGCGGTGCGGACGTCGGAGTCCGGTTCGCGCCGCAGCCGCACCAGCAGGTGACGATCGGCGAGGCGCTCGGCCACACCCGCCCCCCACTCCACGACCACGACGTTGTCGGTGATCTCGGTGTCGAGGTCGAGCCCGTCGAGATCGGCGAGGACGTCGCCGCCGGTCGAGCCGAGGCGGTAGGCGTCCACGTGCACCATTCCCGCTGCGCCGGGACGCCCCGGGGCGTGTGCACGGGCGATGATGAAGGTGGGTGACGTCACGCGTCCGGTGACCCCGAGACCGGCGCCGATCCCGCGGGCGAGCGCCGTCTTGCCTGCCCCCAGCGGCCCGTCGGTGATGACCAGGTCACCCGCATGCAGCTCGGCGGCGAGTTCGGCACCGAACGCCTCGGTGTCCTCGACCGTCGTCAGGGTCCGTCGGTGCGGGAGCTCGAGGGTGTGGGAGCCCCCGCTCACCGGACACTCCGCTGGACCAGGCGCTCGATGGCCTCGGTGATCACCTCGGGCCGTTCCAGCAGCACGAGGTGACCGCAGTCCGGTACGCCGACGAGTTCGCAGTCGGCCAACGCGCCGTGCAGCTCCACCGAGTTGGGCAGCGGGGTGACCTTGTCCTCGTAGCCGCAGGCGACGAGTGTCGGGATGCGGGACAGGACGGCGAGGGCAGCACTCTCGTCGTGACTCTCCAGCGATCGGAGGAAGTCGACGACGGTGTCGATGGGGGTGTTCTGGATCATCGCCGCGACGAACTGGCTCAGTGCCGGTGAGTGGAAGGTCGACCCGAAGCTCGCGGCCGTGAGCACCGGTGTCATGACGGCTCGGGTGACGCCGCGGCCGGCGCGAACCGCCCGGGGAACCCGGCGCACCGAGAGACGGAACGCGTCGACGAGCGGGTTCTGCAACCCCTGCCCGAGGCCCGCCTCGGTGATCCCGCGCGCGGCGGTGGAAATCAGCCCGACGCCGATGATCTTCTCGCCGAACAGTTCCGGTGCGCGTGTCGCCAGACCCATGATGGCCATCGCACCCATCGAGTGGCCCACGAGCACGACCGGGCCGTCGGGGATGACCGACCGGATCACCGCGTTGATGTCGGCACCGAGCTGGGTGATGGTGGCAGTGTGCGCCGGCGCCGCGCCGGACCGGCCGTGGCCGCGGTGGTCCATGAACACCAGTCGCACATTGTCGCCCCACACCGTGGCCAACCGCTGGCGTTGGAAGTGCCAGCTCGACATCCGCAGGCTGAAACCGTGCGAGAACAGCACGGTCACCGCGGCGTCGGCCGGTCCGACCTCGCGGATGGCCAGCGGGACACCATCGTCGACGGTCGCGAAGCTCGCGCGGTCGGCGTAGATCGCACGGAAGTCCTCGATGGAGTTCGGGTCGAGACGGGCATCGGCCCGACGGGTGACGTTACGGGCGACCCCGCCGATCGCCACCGCACCCAGTGCGGCGAATCCCGCTGCGCCGGCCAGGATCCCGAGACGCTGCGGCCGGTCCGCGCTCATGCGGGCACCTGTGGGCCGCCGGGACCCGACGAGTTCACGTACGTCCGCTGTGCGCGACCGCGGATACCGGAGACGATCTCGTAGTCGATCGTCCCGATGGTGGCGGCCCACTCCTTGGCGGTGGTCCCCCCGTCGGTCCCGGATCCGAAGAGCACGGCCCGATCGCCTTCCGCCACATCGGTGTCGACACCGAGGTCGACCACCATCTGATCCATGCAGACGCGTCCGACCCCGGGATAGGAGCGCCCGTTGATCTGCACCCGCAGCTGGTTGGACAGCAATCGTGGCACGCCGTCGGCGTATCCGGCGGGCAGCAGCGCGAGGGTCGTGTCGTGCGGCGCGGTCCAGGTGTGCCCATACGACACCCCCTGCCCGGCCGCGACCTTCTTGACCATCGACACCTCCGCCGAGAGGGTCATCGCCGGGATCAGTCCACAGCCGTCCGGCAGCGGCGAGGTGCCGTAGACGGCGATACCCGCGCGCACCAGGTCGCGCGAGAGATCCGGACGCGCGAGCGCCGCGGCGGAATTGGAGATGTGGACGACCTGCGGCGGGACGCCGAGGTGGTCGAGTTCCCGGACGCACTCGTCGAGACGGGCGGCCTGGACGTCGTTGAGCGGGTGCTCGGGTTCGTCACCGCGGGCGAGGTGACACATCGCGGCCCGCAGGACGATCGACTCGTCGGCCACCGCCTTGGCGAGCGCGTCACGCAGATCCGGCCACTCCTGCGGGCCGACACCGTTGCGGGCGAGCCCGGTGTCGATCTTGACGCTGAGGACAGCGGTGCGACCCGCACGCGCACCCGCGGCGATGACCCGGTCGAGTTGTCGGGTCGACGACACCGCGAGCTCGACCCCGGCCTCGACCGCCGGGACGAAATCCGTGCTCGGGGTGTGCAACCAGGCGACGACCGGCGCGGTGATGCCGTCCGCACGCAGCGCGAGCGCCTCGGCGACGGTCGCGACGCCGAGATCGGTCGCGCCTGCGGCCAGCGCGGCCCGACCCACCTGCGTCGCGCCGTGCCCGTACCCGTCGGCCTTCACCACGGCCATGACCGCGGCCCCCGCCCGCCGGGCCACCACCTCGACGTTGTGGGCGATGGCGGCGAGGTCGACGGTGGCCTCCAGCGGGGGGCGCTCAGTCGTTCCGTCGGTGCTCATGCGTTCGAACGCATCTCACGAATGGCCGGCCGGATCGCCGACAGCAGGTCCGCCGCACCGATGGGTGCGCCCGCAGATGTGTCGTCGTCCCCCCGCGCGGCCAGGACGGCGGCGTGGGCGTGGACTCGTGCAGCGGAGGCGGCGGCCACCCGGGCGGTCAGGCCGGCGGCCAAGAGGGCACCCGCGAGGCCCGACAGCACGTCGCCGGCGCCCGCGGTGGCGGCCCAGGACGCACCCGCGTCGTTGACCAGGACCGGTCCGACGCCGTCGGCGACAACGGTGATGCGTCCCTTGAGCAGAACCGTGGCACCCAGTCGCACGGCGAGGTCGGTGACGGCGGCGACGCGGTCGGAACCCACCGGGGCACCGGCCAGACGTGCGAACTCCCCCGCGTGCGGAGTGAGCAGGGTCGGCGCATCCCGCTGCTGCACCCAGTCGAGATGCGCTGCCAGGACGGTCAACCCGTCGGCGTCGACGAGCACCGGGAGATCGGTCGCCAGCACTCGCCGCACCAGTTCGGCGGCGTCGTCGTCGGTACCCGCCCCGGGGCCGATCACCCACGCCTGCACCCGCCCCGCGGAGTCGAGGTCCGGTGCGGCGACGACCTCGGGGTGGCGCGCGACGATGTCACCGGCGGCGGATCCGACGTAACGGACCATGCCCGAGGTGGCCGCCACCGCGGCTCCGGTGCACAGCATCGCCGCGCCGGGAAACCTGTCGGAGCCGGCGATGATCCCGGTGACGCCCTGCGAGTACTTGTCATCCGACGGGCCCGGAACCGGCCAGTTCGTGGCGATGTCGTGGTCGTCGAGGGCGATCAGGTGTGCGGCGGGCACGTCGATACCGATGTCGATGCACTCGACCCGACCGCATTGTTCGGCGGCCAGGATGTGTGCGCGGCGGCGGGCGCCGAAGGTGACGGTCACCGCGGCGCGCACCGCGGGGTCACCGACCACACCGGTGTCGGCGTCGACGCCCGACGGGATGTCGACGGCGATGACCGGCGCCCTCACGTGCTCGAAAGCCGCTGCCGCCGTGGGCCGCAGCGGTCCGGATCCGCCGAGACCCACCACCCCGTCGACGACCAGGTCGAGGTCACGGGAGACCGCGTCGACGACCCGGCCACCGGCGCGCCGGAACGCGGTCAGACCGGCGGCGTGCGCGCGATCGGGCGAGAGCAGCAGCGCACTGACGGCCACTCCCCGATTCCGCAGCAACGCTCCGGCGAACAGGGCGTCGCCGCCGTTGTCGCCGGCACCGACGACGAGTCCGACGCGTGAGCCGTACACCGCACCGCGGCGGGCGCGGAGCTCGGTCGCGACCACCCCGGCCAGTCCGGCGGCGGCCCGTCGCATCAGGACACCGGACGCCAGCAGGTCACCCGTCGCCGCCTCGGCGGCACGGATCTCGTCGGCGCAGTGGTAGCCGAGCACGGCCCTACTCCACCGTCACGGACTTGGCCAGGTTGCGCGGCTTGTCGACGTCATAGCCGCGCGCCTGGGCGACCGCCGCGGCGAACACCTGCAGCGGGACGGTCGAGACCAGTGGCTGGAGCAGCGTCGGGACGCGGGGGATCTGGATGAGGTGGTCGGCGAACGCAGCGACTGCGACGTCGTCGTCCTCGGCGATCACGATTGTCCGCGCGCCACGGGCCTGGATCTCGCGGATGTTGCTCACCATCTTCGAGTGCAGCAGCGGGCGGCCGCTGGCGGACGGCATGACGATGATCACGGGCAGACCGTCCTCGATCAGCGCGATCGGCCCGTGCTTGAGCTCACCGGCGGCGAACCCCTCGGCGTGCATGTAGGCCAGTTCCTTCAGCTTGAGCGCACCCTCGAGTGCCACCGGGTAGCCGACGTGCCTGCCGATGAACAGCACGGTCGGGCTCGTCGCCAGCGAACGGGCCAGTGCGCGAACCGGTTCGACGGTGGTGAGCACCCGTTCGACGGCCGCGGGCATGGCCTCGAGCTCGGCGAACTCGCGGGCCACCTCGTCGGGGTACTTGGTGCCGCGGGCCTGCGCGAGCGCCAGACCGACCAGGTAGGCCGCCGCGATCTGTGCCAGGAAGCACTTCGTGGACGCGACACCGATCTCCGGACCGGCGTGGGTGTAGAGCACGGCATCGGATTCACGCGGGATCTGTGCGCCGTTGGTGTTGCAGATGGCCAGGACGCGGGCCTTCTGCTCCTTGGCGTGTCGCACCGCCTCGAGGGTGTCGGCGGTCTCGCCCGACTGCGAGATGGCCACGACGAGAGTGGAGCGGTCGAGAACCGGGTCGCGGTACCGGAACTCGCTGGCCAGTTCGACCTCGACCGGTAGGCGGGTCCAGTGCTCGATCGCGTACTTGGCCAGCAGACCGGCGTGGTACGCAGTGCCGCACGCCACGACGAACACCTTGTCGATGTCGCGGAGATCCTGGTCGGTGATCCGCTGCTCGTCGAGGACGATGCGCCCGTTCTCGAAGTGACCGACCAGGGTGTCGGCGAGTGCCTGCGGCTGCTCGGCGATCTCCTTGAGCATGAAGAAGTCGTGACCGCCCTTCTCGGCGGCGGCGAGATCCCAGTCGATGTGGAACGGCTTACCCACCTGCGGTGTGCCGTCGAACGAGGTGATCGCGTAGCTCTCGGCGGTGATGACGACCACCTGGTCGTGGCCCAGTTCGACCGCCTCGCGGGTGTGTTCGATGAACGCGGCGACGTCCGAACCGACGAACATCTCGCCCTCACCGACCCCGACCACGAGCGGGGTCGACCGCCGCGCGGCCACGATCGTGCCGGGGTGGTCGGAGTGGGTGAACACCAGGGTGAACGCACCCTCGAGCCGACCCAGCACGGCGTAGGCGCTGGCCACGAAGTCGCCGGCGTTGGCGCCGGAGGCGTATTCGAGATCGAGCATGTGCACCGCGGTCTCGGTGTCGGTGTCGGATCCGAACTCGATCCCGGCCGCCTCGACCTCCGCCCGCAGCGCCGCGTAGTTCTCGATGATCCCGTTGTGGACCACCGCGAACTTCCCGTCCCGGCTGGTGTGGGGGTGGGCGTTGCGGTCGGTGGGACGCCCATGGGTGGCCCACCGTGTGTGTCCCATGCCGCTGGTGCCTGCGAACTCGCTGCGCCCGACGGTCGCTAGCTGCTTGTCCAGGTTCTCCAGACGGCCGGCCTTCTTCTCCACCGCGGTGTGACCGTGACCGTCGAGGATGGCGACCCCGGCCGAGTCGTACCCGCGGTACTCCATCCGCCGGAGAGCCTCGACCACGATCTCGAGAGCGTCCCGGTTTCCCACGTATCCGACGATTCCGCACATTCGTCACAGGGTACTGGGGGCAGACCGTCCGATCTGCTCCCCTGGTGCCATAGGGTCGTGTAGGTGACCTCGGTGAAGAAGTTGTTCGGGCAGCTACAGCGACGTGGACCACATCGTGTCCTGCGCGGTGACATGGCCATCGTCGGTCTGCCCGGGGTGGTCTACACACCCGAATCCGGCACCAACCTGCCCGGCATCGCGTTCGGTCACGGCTGGCTGACCCGCAGCAAGCAGTACATCGACACCCTCGAGCACCTCGCCTCGTGGGGGATCGTCGTGGCCGTCCCCGACACCGAACGCGGCCCGTTGGCCTCCGATCGTGCGCTCGCCGCCGACCTGGAGACCGCGTTGCAGGTGATCAGCAGCGTTCGCCTGGGTTCCGGCGACATCACGGTCCATCCCGAGCGTCTGGGATTGGCCGGGCACGGACTGGGCGGGTCCGCCGCGGTACTCGCCGCGGGCAACTCGTCGCGGGCCACGGCGTTGGCGGCTCTGTATCCCGCGCCCACCAGTCCCGCGGTACTGCCCGCCGCGCACCGCGCGCGGGTTCCCGCGCTGATCCTGGCCGCACCGAAGGACCTCGATGGTGTGACATCCAACGCACTCGCGCTGCGCAACGCACTGCAGGGCGACGGCGTGTCGCTGCGGACCGTGCCCAAGTCGACCAATCGCGGGCTCGCGGAGGGCTTCAGCATCCGCAAACGCCTCGGTGACGGCTCCGACGACAAGAAGACCCAGCGAGCCACCCGCGCGGTGCTCGCGGGGTTCCTGCTGGCCCATCTCGGACCGGACAAGACCTATTCGGACTTCGGCGACCCGACGACGGCGCTCGGGAAGCTGCAGACCGTCGACCCCGCCACCGCGGAGATCGAGGATCTCGACCCCGTCAGTCGTCTGCTTCGTCGCTGACCGTCGTCTGCCCGGTTCGCTCGGTGTCACCGTCGTCGGTGGCCGGTTTCCTGCGTCGCGCGTGCGCCACGCGGATCGCGGTGAGGTCGGCGACCGCGCGATCGGCGGCCGCCTCGATCTGATCGGCCTGCCTCATCGGTCACCCGCCAATGCCAGCCCACCGCCGTCGTCGGGGTCCGGCCGGCCGCGAGGCGGTTCACGGTCACGCCGACGCGGACCCACCGACGGGACATTCCGCGCCGCGACGTCGTCGGCGGCGGTGCTCGACGACGGCGCCGGCTCGGCAGGCACCTCTGGCACGATCTCCGGTTCGTACCGCCGCACCGACGGCGCCGACGGCTCGACGCCGATGGACGGCTGTGTCGTCGGACCCTGCATCGAGGTCGTCGGTGCAGCGGGCACGGGCGCGCTGTGGACCGGTGCGGCGGGATCGGGTGCGGCAGGATCGGGTGCGGCGGGGACCGGCGAGGCCGAGGGCGGTCCCGGCGGAACGACCGTGTGATCCCCGTTGTCGTCGATACGGGTGTCACCGGCAGCGTCCATGAGGTGGGTCAGCACTGCTCCCACCCCGGCGGCGGCGGCGGTTCCCACCGACGACGCGGCCGCGAGGGCGGCACCGGCGATGGATGCACCCGCCGAGATCGCCGCGACCACCACGTCCGAGTCGGACCCGCCTCGACGGTGATCGGCCCCGGCCGTGGGTGTGACGACGACATCGGTGCGGCGGCTCGTGTGACTGTCCCGCCGAGGAACCGACCGGTACGCGGACTCCGGGCTCACCGCCGGCCCGACCTCCCGCGGTGCGGGTAGGGCGACGAACGAGTCGGTGAGAGCGGTCAGGATGACTGCGACCGCATCGTCGACGACGTCCATGGTGCGGGTGAACAGCTCGACTGCGGCGGTGATCTCGGCCCGACACGACTCGGGGTCGGCGTCGATGTCGTCGACACTGATGGTCGACATGGGTTGTCCCGCAACACGGTCGGTGCGCAGCATCGCCAACGTGCGGTGCTTCTCCTCCTGCACCCGACCCAGTGCGATGGCCGCGGCGGCCACGGTCGCCGACACCGTACCGATCCCGTCGATCACGTCCTGCGCCGCCCGGAGGTGCGTGGCGACCGCCGTATCGGCCGTCTCGGCGGCCGCACCGCTCCAGACACGCGGAAGCCCGCGACGTGCGTCGTGCGCGGTGTCGGTCGCACCGTGCAGCGTGGTGATGACGTCGTCGAGCAGGGCCGCGTCACCGGCGAGCGCGTCCAGGTCGATGCTGTCGGTCGCCGCGAAACGGGCAGCGACCGCCGACTCGTCGGGTACGGCGACACCGACCTGCGCGGCGATGGCACGTACGTCGGAGAAATACCGCACCCCGGCGAGCGCGTCCGCCCGGGTGGTCACGTGTCCCCGCCCGCGGCACGTATCCACGTCCCGCTGTCGGCGTCGGTCGAGTCCAGGGCGCGCGCGGCGACGTCGAACCGGTCGACGAGGTCGGCGACGGATCCCGCGAGCGCGTCGACGACGGCGCCGAGGTCGCGCATGCCACTCGAGTAGGCGAGCCCGTGCTCGCGGAGATCGCCCGCTACCGAATGGGGGCCGAAACGCGCCGCGCCGGCGTCGGCGGCGGCGCGTGTGAGCGCATCGATGTCCGCATCGAGTCGGTGTCCGACCGCGGCCACCGCCGATGGATCGACCCGTATCCCATCACCCACACCGAACCCCCTGATCGCGGTGTCATCGTCCGCGTCGTCCGAGACACTGAGACGCACCTGCGGCACGATCGGTTCCGATCGCCGGTGCCGGTTGTCCGTTTCGCCGACGACTGATCGGTCAGATTATCGCGAGTGAGGCGACTGCGCCCAGGAGTCCGTCGGGCCGCTCGGACGTGGGCAGCGGCTCGACATGCGCGAACGCGCACCCGACCGCACGAGCGCCGCCGTCGGCCTCCACGCTGTCGCCGACCATCAGGGTCCGGTCGCCGGAGACTCCCAACACGTCGAGCGCGGCGGTGAAGATGCCCGCGTCCGGTTTGATGATCCCGACCTCGTGGGACAGGGCCCACGCGCCGACGAGGTGGTCCCAGCCGTGCAGGGCGAACACCTCTCGCAGGTCGAAGGCGATGTTGCTGACCACGCCGACTGCGACATCGAGTTCGGACAGCAGCGTGAGCACCTCACCCGCGTCGGGGTAGGGCTGCCAGGACTCCGGGTCGGCGACCCGCGCGTACAACGACTCCGCGTGGCCGGGCACCGTCAGCCCGGATGCCCGCAGGATCGCGAGGTAGGCGGTCCGATGCAGCGTCGGGTCCAGGTCGCGGCGATACCAGGCGTCGGTCGACTCGTCGTCGAGTTCGGCCGGGATGCCGGTGGGCGCGGTCATCCGGCGCATCAACTCCGCCTGCAGCGCTCCGTCGATGGGGTTGCCCGCCGCGTCGTGCAGGTCGGCGAACCAGTCGTCGCGCTCGGTCAGACGGAACAGCGTCCCGGAGAAGTCGAAGAGGACGGCGTCGTAGTTCAGGTCCGTGTTCGTCGGTCCGTCGCTCATCGGCCGACCGCGCCGACGACGTCGGCGATCCGCCCGGCGACCTCTTTCGCGTGCGGCTCGGTGGTTGCCTCCACCATCACACGGACCAGCTGCTCGGTTCCCGACGGGCGCAACAGGACTCGACCCTGCTCCCCCAGCTCGTCCTCGGCGGCGAGCACGGCCTGCTGCACCGACTCGGCGACGGCCACCGAGTGCTTGTCGAGCACCGGCACGTTGATCAGCACCTGGGGCAGCGCGGTGATCACCGACGCCAACTCGGCGAGCGAGCGACCGGTGCTCGCCATCCGCGCCATCAGCGCCAGACCGGTGAGGATGCCGTCGCCGGTGGTGGCGAACGACGGGAGCACGACGTGGCCGGACTGTTCTCCACCGAGGCTGAACGATCCGCTGCGCAACTCCTCGAGCACGTAGCGGTCGCCGACTCCGGTGGTACGCACCGTGATCCCGGCCGAGCGCATCGCGATGTGCAGGCCGAGGTTGCTCATCACCGTCGCCACGAGGGTGTCCGCGGCGAGCGACCCGGAGTCCTTCATCGCGAGCGCGAGGACGGCCAGGATCGCGTCGCCGTCGACCACTGCGCCGGTGTGATCCACGGCCAGGCATCGATCCGCGTCACCGTCGTGGGCGAGGCCGAGATCGGCGCCGTGTTCGAGGACGGCCGCCCGGACGACATCGAGGTGAGTGGATCCGCAGCGGTCGTTGATGTTGAGCCCGTCCGGTGCGGCGTTGATGGCGATGACCCGCGCACCCGCGGTCCGATACGCCTCCGGGGCCGTCGCGCTCGCGGCGCCGTGCGCACAGTCGACGACGACGGTGACACCGTCGAGCCGGGTGGGGACGGTCTGGGCGAGATGCGCCAGGTAGGGCAGTTCGGGGTCGTCGACGTCAGAGATCCGGCCGATGTCGGCCCCGACCGGACCGGTCGCGGCCCACGCCGACGCGGGGTCGGCCATCGCGGATTCGATCTGTGCCTCGAGATCGTCGGGCAGCTTATGACCGCCTGCGGCGAACAGCTTGATGCCGTTGTCCGGCATGGGATTGTGCGACGCCGAGATCATCACGCCGAACGCCGCACCGTGGTGCGCGGTCAGGAACGCGACGGCCGGGGTCGGCAGCACACCGACCCGGAGTGCATCGACGCCGGAGGCGGCCAGGCCCGCGCAGACTGCGGCCTCGAGCATCTCGCCCGAGGCGCGCGGATCGCGTCCCACCACGGCGACGGCTCGGCCGTCGCCGGCCGTCGGGCCCAGCACCCGCGCGGCCGAGCGCGCGATCTCCAGCGCGAGGGCCGGGGTGAGGTCGACGTTCGCGAGCCCGCGAACACCGTCGGTACCGAAGAGTCGTCCCATCGACGTCGTTCCCCTCATTCGTCTTCGAGGATGCGATCGCACCGGTGCAGCACCGGCGATCGTGATGACCGTGAACGCAGACGAGCAGGTGTCCAGACGTACCTGAACACCTGCTCGTTGCCACGACCTACAGCAAGGATCCGCGCGTGAGCGCCGGGATCAACGCTTCGAGTACTGCGAGGCCTTGCGGGCCTTCTTGAGGCCGTACTTCTTGCGCTCGACCGCACGCGGGTCACGCGTGAGGTAGCCGGCCTTCTTCAGGACGCCACGGTCGTCCGGCTGCACCTCGATGAGTGCGCGGGCGATCGCCAGACGCAGGGCGCCTGCCTGTCCGGACGGGCCGCCGCCGTGCAGCTTGGCGATGATGTCGAAGGACTCCGCGCGCTCGACGAGCACCAACGGCGCCTTGATGAGCTGCTGGTGGACCTTGTTCGGGAAGTACGCCTCGAGGCTGCGGCCGTTGAGGGTGAAGCCACCGGTACCCGGCGACACGCGGACGCGGACGACGGCTTCCTTACGCCGACCGACGGTCACGATCGGGCCGTCGAGCACGATGGGCGCGGCCGGTGCGGCGTACTCGCCGTCATCGGTGGCCGCACCGGTGGTCTCGTCGACCACGTAGTCGTCTGCGGCGACCTCGACGGAGTCGGCCGAGGTGTCACCGACGGAGTCGGCGATGGTCTGGGTCTCGACCTCGGGGGTCTCGTTTGCGATGGGCTCGGTCACTGGGACACCTGCTTGATCTCGAAGGGAGCGGGGCTCTGCGCCACGTGCGGATGATCCGGGCCTGCGTAGACCTTGAGCTTGCTGCTCATGGCGCGACCCAGCTTGGTCTTGGGGAGCATGCCGACGACGGCCTTCTCGATCACGCGCGTGGGCTGGGTCGCGAGCAACTCGGCCGTGGTGCGCGAGGAGAGTCCACCCGGGTGACCCGAGTGCCGGTAATTGAGCTTGCGCTCCGCCTTGTTGCTGGTCAGGACGACCTTCTCGGCGTTGATGATGACGACGAAATCGCCGCCGTCCATGTGGGGGGCGTAGGTCGCCTTGTGCTTGCCGCGCAGCAGCGTGGCGACCTGCACGGCGAGGCGGCCGAGCACCACGTCGGTGGCGTCGATGACATGCCACGCGTGCGTGATGTCACCGGCCTTGGGGGTATAGGTGGACACAGGTGTGATCCGTTCCGTGTGATCGGGGCTGGTCAGATACGACGGCGGGGTGCTCCCGGCGACCAGTGGGGACCCGGGACCCGGTGTGTGCCGCGTACCAGCGGTCCAGAATACGTGGCGGGGTCTGACCAGTCAAAATGCCCGACGACGACCCTGTCAGGGGGCGATGGCGACCGAGCGGACGGCCGCGAGGCACTCGGCGTCGACCGACTGACCCTGACCGCCGTCCTGACACCCGACGCTCACCTGGAGAGCCGACTCGACGACCACATACCAGCGGATCTGCCCGCCCGACACAGGTGTCTCGCGGTACCCGATGACGTCGCGATCGCCGTATCGGGTCCGTGGTGAGAAATCGGTCACGACGTCGGTCCCGCGCTGGTCGAGACGGTTGCGCAGGCTGACCGCCACGGTGTCGAGCGTGGACCCGGACCGAACCGAGTTCTGCACCAGGATGATCCGACGGTCGTCCGAGCGTGCGGCGAACGTCGTGAAGGGAACGGCGCCGTCGTCGTCGACCGGGTCGCTGGTGCGTCGCCATCCTTCCGGCACGAGCACCGACACCCGGCCGACGTCGGCGGTGACCCCGGTCGGTGTCGGGGAGCCACCCGTCGTCGCCTCGGCTCCGGTGGCGTCGACCACCCGAGGCGAACCGTCGCCATCGGTGCGCCACGGTGCCACGAGGAGGACCGCGACCACCAGGGCGACCACCACAGCCGCCGCCGCGGAGACGATCGCTGCGGTCCTGACCCGCGACCTGGGCGCGGCCGATCCGATCGGAGCCGAGCCGACGGGCGGCGCGGGCAGTCGGGTGCCGCCGTGCCGGTGCAGCAGGATGCGTTCGACCGCGGCGATGCGGCCGGTCGGTGTGTGGTCTTCGAACAGGCGAAGGGTCGCGGCCACCCGATCGCGGTTGTCCCCGTCGACCAGGATCGCCTCGACGGCGTCACCGACGATGGGTTCGAGGAGGTCGGTGGCGTCGTCCTCGGTCGGCGACTCGTCGAAGACCGAGGTGGCCGACACCGACCAACCGTCGACGTCGTGGGTCATCTGGTGGACGTCGAGGCGGCCGTCGTGGCACTCGGCGACGACGCACACCTGCGCCGAGGACTCCATGTGCGATTGCGCGATCGCCACGGCGCGGGGCACCGCCGTGACGGTGATGCCGTCGGCCACGACCGATTCGATCGCCCCGGTGAGCAGCGACGTCCGCAGGATGCCCCATGCGGTCGGGTGGGTGAGGGTGATCGCCTGCGGGGCGGTGCCGGTCAGCACATCGGCGAACACCGTTGCCCAGGCGTCACGAGCGGGCCGGCGGACGCCGTTGACGACCACGAACGGGCTGTTGATGGATTCGACGAGTGTGCCGATACGCAGTCCGGGACGACCGGCCACCTCCAGTCGGGAGTAGGCGACGTCGACCACCGCGGCCCGAAGCGACGACGAGCCGACCTCAGCGGTGCGCGACGCCGTCTCGGCGAGGACCATCGCCGCAGATCAGCCGGCGTTGCGGGCGGGTCGCAACTCCCGTGGCAGTGCGAACGTGAGGGTCTCGTTCGCCGTGGTGACCGTCTCGACGGTGCCGTAACCGTGCTCGGCGAGCAGATCGACGACGCCACGGACCAGGACCTCGGGCACCGAGGCACCGGAGGTGACGCCCACGGTGTCCGCGCCCTCGAACCACGCGGTGTCGATGTCCCGGGCGTAGTCGACGAGGTACGACGCGCGGGCACCGGCCTGCAGTGCCACCTCGACCAGCCGCACCGAGTTCGACGAGTTCGTCGACCCCACGACGATGACGAGGTCGCAGTGCGGAGCCATCGCCTTGACCGCCACCTGACGGTTCTGGGTGGCGTAGCAGATGTCGTCGCTGGGCGGATCCTGCAGCAGCGGGAACCGCTCGCGCAGACGTCCCACCGTCTCCATGGTCTCGTCGACCGAGAGCGTCGTCTGCGAGAGCCAGATCACCTTGGACTCGTCGCGCACCTCGACACCGTCGACGCCGTCCGGGCCGTCCACGAGCTGGATGTGTTCGGGCGCCTCACCCGCGGTGCCCTCCACCTCCTCGTGGCCCTCGTGGCCGATGAGCAGGATGTCGAAGTCGTCGCGGGCGAATCGCTTCGCCTCCTGGTGGACCTTCGTCACCAGCGGGCAGGCGGCGTCGATCGTCCGCAGGTTGCGCGCCGCAGCCGACGCGTGGACGGCGGGCGAGACGCCGTGCGCGGAGAACACGACGAGCGCACCCTCGGGCACCTCGTCGGTCTCCTCGACGAACACCACGCCGCGATCGGTCAGCGTCTCCACGACATGGCGGTTGTGCACGATCTCCTTGCGCACATAGACCGGTGCGCCGTGCTTCTCCAGGGCCCGCTCCACCGTCTCGATCGCCCGATCGACTCCCGCGCAGTATCCGCGGGGTTCGGCCAGGAGTACTTTTTTGGCGGTCATGGCGTTCAGACTACGTGCCTTTCTCACCCCATTTGTGGTGACCACCGCGGCGATGAGGCAGAGTTGACCCATGATTCGTCCACCGTTCGCGGCTCGCGTCGTCACCGGCCTCATCGTGACCGCGATCGAGGAGACCCGGAAGCTGCCGAGCACCGCTGTCACCCTCCCGATGACTGCCGTCAGCCAGACGCTGCAGGCCGGCATGCGTTTCCAGCAGGGAATCGCCGAGTTGGCGATCAAGGGTGACGAGGTCCTCGACGCCCTGTTCCATCGCGCGCAGGAGGAACCCGAGTGGGCGACCTTCGACGACGACGCACCCGCGGATGTGACGCACGACCCCAAGTCGCAGCCGCCGACCGGCTCCGCGTCGACCTCGGGGACCGCGACGGTCACTCCCATCACGGCCGCACCGACCGCCGCGGCGACAACCGAGGACACGGCCACCGAGTCCGCCACCCCCGGTCACATCCCGACCCGACCGGACGAGCCCACCCCCGCGGACATGCCCTCGGAGCAGGCCGACACCGTCGAGCCCACTCCCCCGACGAAGCCCACCAGATCGCCTGCCAAGGCACCCGCCAAGAAGGCAGCCGCGAAGAAGGCCCCTGCCGCCAAGGCCGCACCT
>NZ_JAEMTF010000082.1:15545-19496 GCF_016462415.1 Williamsia sp.
AAGGCCGCACCGAAGAAGCCGTCGAGCGACGACGCGGGGTCGGCGAACGGTGATGCCGCGCCCGCGAACACCGGCCGTTTCGCGCTCTACAGCTCCGCGCCGGAGAACGTCGTGCGATCAGACGTCGAGGCGACGCCGGTCGCCCCGTCCGCGGACGCCCCCGAGATCGTCGAGTACCTCGACTACGACGGACTGACGCTGGCCCAGCTCCGTTCCAAGATCCGCTCGGTCGATCTCGACGACCTGCAGGCGCTCGCCGACTACGAGCGCAGCCATCGGGGCCGCGCCCCGTTCCAGACGATGCTCGACAACCGGATCACGGCCGCGGCAGGCAAGTGAGCGCGTCGATCCACCCCGGATCGCTGCGGTGAGCGGGCCCGGCAAGTCCACGCCGGAGGACCCGTGGCCGGTACGCACGCTTAACACCAAGATCGCCGACTGGATCCACCGGCTGGGTCAGGTCTGGGTCGAGGGCCAGATCACCCAGATCAGCCGGCGCGGGTCGAAGACCGCGTTCCTGCAGCTGCGTGACCCGTCGGCCGACATCTCGATCTCGGTGACCTGCTCCCCCGCCGTGCTCGACCGCTGCGAGGTCCCGCTCACCGAGGGCATCCGCGTGGTGATGGCCGGCCGGCCCAGTTTCTACACCGGGCGCGCCACACTGTCGTTGCGCGTCACCGAGATCCGACCGATGGGCATCGGCGAGCTGCTCGCCCGGATCGAGCGCCTCCGTCGCCTGCTCGCGGCCGAGGGACTGTTCGAGCCGGGCCTCAAACGACCGCTCCCGTTCCTGCCGCACGGCATCGGACTCATCACCGGCCGGTCCAGCGCCGCCGAGCGCGACGTGCTCTCGGTGGCGCAGGGTCGCTGGCCGTCGGTGCGGATCGAGGTCCGCAACACACCGGTCCAGGGGCCCACCGCCGTCCCGGCGATCCTGCGAGCGCTCGCCGAGCTCGAGGCCGACCCCGGCGTGTCGGTCATCATCATCGCCCGCGGCGGGGGCAGCGTGGAGGACCTGCTGCCGTTCTCCGACGAGACGCTGCTGCGCGCGGTGTCGCAGGCTCGGACCCCGGTGGTCTCGGCGATCGGGCACGAACCCGACCACCCGCTGCTCGACCTCGTCGCCGACCTGCGCGCCGCGACCCCGACCGACGCCGCCAAGCGAGTCGTGCCAGACGTCGCCGCCGAGTTGGCCCTGATCGACGAGCTTCGTGCGAGAACCGCAGGTGCGCTGCGTAACTGGGTTTCCCGCGAACATCGGGGGCTGCTCGGTCTCCGCGCCCGACCGGTGTTGGCCGACCCACTGCGGATGATCGACGAACGCACCGAGTCCCTGGAGCGGACCCTGCGTGAGGTGCGGCGCGAGGTCGCGCGGTTCGTCGGACACGAGGAACACCGCGTCGAGAGTCTGGCCGCTCGCCTGTCCACACTGGGGCCCGCGCAGACGCTGGCCCGCGGTTACGCGGTGGTGCAGCGGGTACACGGCGACGATCCACCCGAGGTGGTGGCGTCCGTGGGCGACATGCCCATCGGGTCGCAACTACGCGTACGAGTCGCCGACGGAGCCATGCGCGCCGCGGTGATGGGCACCGACAAGAAGAGGGATGCATAGATGGCCACCCGCAAGACCGACGCCGACACCGAGGAGCCCTCGGTCGACGATCTCGGCTACGAGCAGGCCCGCGACGAACTGGTCGCGGTCGTCCGCACCCTGGAGCAGGGCGGACTCGACCTCGACGCCTCCCTGACCCTGTGGGAGCGCGGCGAGGCACTCGCCCGCAGGTGTGAGGAGCATCTCGAGGGTGCGCGCAGACGCATCGAGACCGCGTTGGGTGATGTCGACGCGGACACCGATTCCGACATCGTCGACGACGATGACGACGGCGATCTCGGCGACTGAGTCGCCGCTCTACCCGGTGGGTACCGGCCGGTCGCGTCGCGGCGTCAGCACCTTCGCCGCGGTCACCGCGGACGCCAGTGTCCAGAAGTCGCTCTCGTTGGCCTTGCTGTACAACGCGATACGCGTGTCCTTGGTGTCGGTGACCCACACCGACTTGCCGTCGTCGGCGCCGTAGCGGACCCATTGCGCGCCGCCGACCTCGGCGACCCCGCGGCCCAGGACCTGCCCGGTGCTGAGGTACCCGACGAGGGAGTCCTCGGTCGCATCGGTCTGGCTGAGCTGCATGTACACGCCGTCTCCGGTGATGTAGCCGGCGTTGCTCACGGTCTTGCCGTCGACGCCGCCCCGGCTCCCGGAGTTCGGCTTCCAGTCCTTCGGTGTCTCGGGCAGCCGGATCGGGAACGTCATGGTCTGGGCATCGGCGGTCAGGCCGGCGGTCACGTCGTATGCGGGCGTCTTGTCGTCGCCCGCCCCACCGGTCAGACCGACCGAACAGTTGCCGGAGACGACCGCGATCACCGCACAGATCGCGATGAGCGGGATCAGCGACCAGATCATGTCTTTGTGATCGGTCAGTATCCGGGGTTTGGCAGCCACGAGACCAGTATCCACGCACGCCCATGAAAGGATGATCACCACACCCGCCGTGGGCTCCCACCACGCGCGACCGAGCACTGGAGGCCTCCATGTCCGACCCCGTCCGCTCCCCGCAAGCCCCGGATCGAAATCTGGCGATGGAGCTGGTCCGGGTGACCGAGGCAGCGGCACTCGCGGCCGGTCGCTGGGTCGGGCGCGGCGACAAGAACGGCGGCGACGGCGCGGCTGTCGACGCCATGCGTCAGCTGTTGTCGACGGTGTCGATGCGTGGCGTCGTGGTCATCGGCGAGGGCGAGAAGGACGAGGCCCCGATGCTCTACAACGGCGAGGAAGTCGGCAACGGCGAGGGCCCCGAGGTCGACGTCGCCGTCGACCCGATCGACGGCACCACCCTGATGGCCGAGGGCCGGCCGAACTCTATCGCGGTCATCGCCGTGTCCGAGCGCGGCACGATGTACGACCCGTCCGCGGTGTTCTACATGGAGAAGATCGCCGTCGGCCCGGAGGCCGCGGGCGCCATCGACATCAACCAGTCGGTCGAGTGGAACGTCACCTCGGTCGCCAAGGCCAAGAACATCGCCGTCGCCGACACCACCGTCGTCGTGCTCGACCGTCCCCGCCACGCCGATCTGATCGGCGAGATCCGCGCCGCGGGCGCCAAGGTCCGACTCATCTCCGACGGTGACGTCGCCGGCGCGATCGCCGCCGCGCAGGCCGAGAGCTCGGTGGACATGCTGATGGGCATCGGCGGCACCCCCGAGGGCATCATCACCGCCGTCGCGATGAAATGTATGGGCGGCGAGATCCAGGGCAAGCTGTGGCCGCAGACCGATGCCGAGCGGCAGAAGGCGATCGACGCCGGACTCGAACTCGACCAGAAGCTGACCACCAACGACCTGGTCAAGGGCGAGAACATGTTCTTCTGCGCCACCGGCGTCACCAACGGCGACATGCTGCGCGGCGTGAGCTACCGCTCGACCGGCGCCACCACCCGCTCACTGGTGATGCGGTCGAAGTCCGGGACGATCCGACGGATCGAGGGCTTTCACCAGGTGGACAAGCTGCGTGAATTCGCGACCATCGACTTCGGTTAAGGTCGTTGTCCATGAGTGATTCTGACGCCGACGGCACACCGCAGTTCCGTATCGAACACGACACCATGGGCGAGGTCCGGGTCCCCGTCGACGCACTGTGGCGGGCCCAGACCCAGCGCGCCGTCGAGAACTTCCCGATCTCTCACCGCCCGCTCGAGCGCACCCAGATTCGCGCGATGGGTCTGCTGAAGTCCGCTTGCGCACAGGTGAACAAGGACCTCGGGCTGCTCGACGCCGAGAAGGCCGACGCGATCATCGCCGCGGCCGCCGAGATCGCGGCCGGTGAGCACGACGACCAGTTCCCCATCGACGTGTTCCAGACCGGCTCGGGCACCAGCTCGAACATGAACGCCAACGAGG
>NZ_JAEMTF010000169.1 GCF_016462415.1 Williamsia sp.
GTCCTCGACGTGGCGATAGAACGCCACGGCGATCCGGGTGGGCGGTCGGTCGTACTCGCACACGGGTTCCCGTACGACCCGCGGTGTTTCGACGACGTCGTCGCGCTGCTGGTCGCGTCGGGCGCTGACGTGGTGGTGCCCTATCTGCGCGGCTACGGCCCGACCCGTTTCGTCTCGCCGACGACCCTGCGATCGGGACAACAGGCCGCGTTGGCGCACGACCTGCGGGAGCTCATCGTCGCGATGGGCCTGGAGCAGCCGGTGGTGGCCGGGTTCGACTGGGGTGGTCGGGCCGCATGCCTGGTGTCGTTGCTGTGGCCGGACCTGGTGTCGGGACTGGCGACCGTCGGCGGATACAACGTGCAGGACATCGCCGCATCCGCGACGCCCGCGCCACCGCACCTCGACCGTCGCGCCTGGTACCAGTACTACCTGCACTCCGAGCGCGGCCGCGCCGGCCTCGCCGAGTACCGCGCGGAGTTCGCCCAACTGTTGTGGACGGAGTGGTCACCGACGTGGCGCTTCGGTGACTCCGAGTTCGCCGCCACCGCACCGTCGTTCGACAACCCGGACTTCGTCGACGTGGTGGTGCACTCGTATCGGCACCGGTACGGACTCGTCGACGGTGACCCGGCCTACGCGGCCACCGAGGACGAGATCACCCACCGACGTCCGATCACGGTCCCGACCGTCGTCCTGGAACCGACCGAGGACCCGATCGCGTCGCTGTCGGGGACAGGTGACCACGAAGAGCACTTCACCGACGTCGTCGACGTCCGTCCGATCGACTGCGGGCACAACCCACCCCAGGAACTGCCCAGTATCTTCGCGGACGCGGTCCGTCGCCTGCTGTGACGAACGCCGTGACCGAGGAGTTCCGGGTCAGGCCAGCGCCGCCCGGATGACGTCGACGAACGGGGTGGACGGCCGACCGAGCAGATCGGCGAGGTCGGTGGAGGTCGAGTCCAGCTCGCCGCGCGCGATCCCGGCGTCGGAGTCGGCCAGGACGGCCGGCATCGGTTCGGGAACCCCCGCTCCACGCAGCGCTGTGGCGTAGTCGTCGGTCGAGAGGTCCTGGTATCGGACCGGTGTACCGGCGACGTCGGCGATGACGGCCGCGATGTCGGCGTAGGTGAGGTGCTCGGTGCCCGCGAGCTCGAAGACCCCGGGCCGGCCTGCGATCAGGGCCGCAACTGCGGCACCGGCGAAGTCCGGTCGGGTGGCCGGTGCGACGCGTCCGTCTCCGGCGGCGCCGTACAGGACGCCGCCGTCGATGGTGGGCTGCAGCGACGCCGCGTAGTTCTCCGAGTACCACCCGTTGCGCAACAGGATGTGGTCCAGACCGCTGTTCGCCAGCGCCTTCTCGGTCGCGACGTGCTCGCCGGCCAGCGAGAGTCCGCTCGTGTCGGCCTTGAGGATGCTGGTGTAGGCGATCAGCCCGACCTGCGCGGCGACGGCGGCATCGACCACGGACGAGTGCTGCGCGACCCGCGACCCCACCTCGGAGCCCGAGATGAACAGCAGGCGGTCGACACCGGTGAACGCCGCGGTGAGTGCGGCGGTGTCGGCGTAGTCGGCGACGCGGACAGTGACACCACGGTCGGCGAGGTCGCTCGCCTTGGCCTCGTCGCGCACGACCGCGACGATGTCGGCGGCCGGGGTGCCCCGCTCGATGAGCTCGTCGACGGCCAGGCGGCCCAGCTGCCCCGTGGCTCCGGTGACTCCGTAGATGGTCATTGCGTCCTCTTTCTTGTCGGTGGCGCGCGGACCGGCATGCCCGGTGCGCTCACAACAGTGATAGCACTTACTTTTAGTGCAGTGCAAACGTGACAGCCAGCACAGGCGGCACGTGAGGTACTATCGCCGCATGTCGTCGGACGAATCAGCTGCGCAGGACGCCTTCCTCGAGGCGGACGTGTTCGCGCGCGACTGTGGTTCGCGGGATGTTCTGCAGAACCTGACGAGCCGGTGGGGTCTGCTGGCGTTGCTGGCCCTGACCGAGGGCGACTACCGGTTCAACGCCCTGCGGCGGCGGGTCGACGGTGTCAGCGAGCGCATGCTGTCGCAGACGCTGCAGACCCTCGAACGCGACG
This sequence comes from Williamsia sp., assembly GCF_016462415.1. GTDB lineage: Bacteria > Actinomycetota > Actinomycetes > Mycobacteriales > Mycobacteriaceae > Williamsia_A. The sequence continues at coordinate 2,094 of NZ_JAEMTF010000169.1, forward strand.
GCTTTGTCACCCGCACCGTGTTGCAGAGCATCCCGCCGCGCGTCGAGTACTCGCTGACCGATCTGGGGCGCACGGTTGCCGTGTCGGTGACGGCGTTGATCGAGCAGGTCGAGGGTGCGGTCCCGACGGTGATGGCCGCACGGAAGAGCTACGACGAACGCACCGCACGGACGACGTCGTAGGGCACGCGCCTATCGCGCCGAGACGGATTCGATCGCACTGCTGACCGCGTCGGGCTCGTCGAGAGCGACGAATGTGCGCGCGCCCGGTACCGGCACATAGGTCGCGTTCGGGAACCGGTCGGCCAGCCGCTTTCCGAGTCGCGGTGTGAAGGACCGGTCATCCTGTCCCCAGACGATCGCAACAGGCTTGGCGAAGCGAGACATGTGCTCGGACACCTCGATCATGTCGGCCACCCGAACCGACCGCAGCAATCCGACGAGGTCGCGGCAGATCTGAGGGTTGGTGAGGCAGGGGTTGATCCAAGATCTGGTCAGCTGGGGGTCTGCTTTGTGCGAGAGCGCGCCGTAGGCGAGTGGGGAATGCCGCAACAATCGCATGCGCATCGTGTACGCCAGGGTCCGCATGGTCACCGGTCCGCGCATGAGGGCGAAGACCTGTTTGAACGGCGCAGGTGGGAACTGCTCGAACGCGTCGCAGTTGGTCAGCACCAGGCGTCCGACCACGTCGGGGAACTCGTGAACGACGAATTGGCTGAAGGCGCCGCCGGAATCGTTGCCCACCAGTGTCACGTCGGCCAGGTCCAGTTCGACGATCAGATCGCGAATGATCCTGGCGACCACCCGCGGGCTGAGCGTCGCGCCCTCATCGAGCGGAGTCGTGTGCGACCCGAGGGGCAGGTCCGGGAGCACGCAGCGGTAACCGCGTGCGGCGAGTTGGTCGGCGACGCGGTCCCACAATCGGCTGTCGGCCAGCACGCCGTGAATGAACAGCACGGGCGGGTGGTCGGATTCGGCGGGGCCGACGATCCGATAGGGAATGGTGCCTTCGGCGACGATGATCTCGGGCATGTCGGCTAACCTCTCGATGCGTTCTCATTTACAAACCATCGGTATGAAAGTTACATACAGCCTGTATGAAAGTCAACGAATCGGACAGTTCCCCCACGCGACCGCGACGGCGAACCCAAACCGAACGCACCGTCGCCACCCGAGCCGCACTCCTTAACGCGGCGCGGTCGTTGTTCGGCGCGCAGCCGTTCGCCGACGTGTCGACGCAGGCCATCGTGGAGGCGGCGGGGGTCACCCGCGGTGCGCTCTATCACCAGTTCGGCGGTAAGACGGAGCTCTTCGACGCACTCGTCGAGACGATCGAGGAAGAGACCATCGCCGCGGCACTCACAGTGGTCGCCGCCGAGCAGCCGGCCGAACCGGTCGAGGTGATCCGCGCCGGTGCGCACGCGTGGCTCGCCGAGTGCGCGCGGCCGGAGGTCTACCGGATCCTTCTGATCGACGCGCCCGCGGTGCTCGGCTGGGATCGGTGGCGGGAGATCTGCGAACGCTTCGGGCTGGGGGTCATCGAGTCGATGCTGCAGGGCGCGATCGACGCCGGAGCGATCCCGCCGCAGCCGGTCAAGGCGACCGCCCACGTGATGCTCGGCGCACTCGACGAGGCGGTCCTCTACATCTCGCGTGCCCCGGATCGAGACGGTGCGATCGTCGAGATGTACGAGGTCGTCGACCGCCTGATCGGGGCCTTGACCGCACGCTGAGCACAAATCGGCCGCGTTCGCTGACGGCGTAGGGCATCGGTGAAGATCCCCGGGTGCTGCGACGTTGTGATCCATACGGCCGTGATCTGCGGTCGACAACCGCCGATGAGGTGGAGTTACCCGCGAGGAGTTGACCTGCGGCCACTACAGTGGTGGCAAGGCTGCCGCCGACGTCTTTCGCCACCCCACGTGACGATTCATCTCGGTGGCCGTGGGCCCACCAGGGACCGACCTGAGTGTCCAGGTCGATCTCGTTGTCAGTAAAGGGAGAACAATGTTCGAACGGTTCACCGATCGCGCACGCCGGGTTGTCGTCCTCGCCCAAGAAGAGGCGCGGATGCTCAATCACAACTACATCGGCACCGAGCACATCCTGCTCGGCCTCATCCACGAGGGCGAGGGAGTCGCGGCCAAGTCGCTGGAGTCGCTCGGCATCTCTCTCGAGGGTGTGCGGAGCCAGGTCGAGGAGATCATCGGCCAGGGCCAGCAGGCACCGTCGGGGCACATCCCCTTCACGCCGCGCGCCAAGAAGGTCCTCGAGCTCTCGCTGCGCGAGGCGCTGCAGCTCGGCCACAACTACATCGGCACCGAGCACATCCTGCTCGGCCTGATCCGCGAGGGCGAGGGCGTCGCCGCCCAGGTCCTGGTGAAGCTGGGGGCCGACCTCAACCGCGTCCGCCAGCAGGTGATCCAGCTGCTCTCGGGCTACCAGGGCAAGGAGCCGCAGGAAGCCGGTTCCGGCGGACGCAGCTCCGAGTCGGGCACCCCGTCGACCTCGCTGGTCCTCGACCAGTTCGGTCGCAACCTGACCGCCGCGGCCGCCGACGCCAAGCTCGACCCGGTCATCGGGCGCGAGAAGGAGATCGAGCGGGTCATGCAGGTGCTCTCGCGACGCACCAAGAACAACCCGGTCCTCATCGGTGAGCCCGGCGTCGGCAAGACCGCCGTCGTCGAGGGTCTCGCGCAGGCCATCGTGTCCGGCAACGTCCCCGAGACGCTCAAGGACAAGCAGCTCTACACCCTCGACCTCGGTTCGCTGGTCGCGGGCAGCCGCTACCGCGGTGATTTCGAGGAGCGCCTGAAGAAGGTTCTCAAGGAGATCAACACCCGCGGCGACATCATCCTGTTCATCGACGAGCTGCACACGCTCGTCGGCGCGGGTGCCGCCGAGGGCGCGATCGACGCCGCCTCGATCCTCAAGCCGAAGCTGGCCCGTGGCGA
>NZ_JAEMTF010000083.1 GCF_016462415.1 Williamsia sp.
CGTCGGCGTCGTGCACGTCCGAGACAGTCTCACCGCCGAGAGATCCAGCACCGCACGGGATCTGATGCGCTCGTTACTCCGCTTCGATGCGGACGAGCCGGTCCATGCGGTACTGCGGACGATGCGGGAGAGCCGAACCCATCTCGCCGTCGTGCAGTCCGCCGACACCGGCGACATCCGTGGCGTGGTCACCCTGTCCGACGTGGTCGACCGGCTCCTGCCGGGAACGGTCGGCAGCACCTCGTAGCAGTCCGTATCGCCCAGCGACACGAACTGCTACGGGTCGGCCCGGTCAGACCCCGATCTTGCCGCCGGTTTTCCACACCGCGACGACCGACGGACGTGGCTGCGACGAGCCGCCGTCAGGCCAGTGTGAGTACGGCTTGTCGGCGCTGTACTCGTCCTCTTCGCCCGGGTGCTGAACGCAGACGATCACACGGTCCTCGGTGATGATCGGCCCACAGGTCTCCGCGCCTCGCGGGACGGTGAGGAACTGCTTTGTCTCGCCGCGGTTCTCGCCGTCGAGCGCGACCGCGAACAGGCCGTCGTTGCTCTTCAGCGCGTTGCCGTCGGTGGAGATCCACAGGTTGCCGTGCGGATCGAAGGCCACGTTGTCCGGGCACGAGATCGGGCTGACCTTGGTCTTGTCGAACCCGCCGTAGTAGGTGTCGGCCTCGGCCGGGTCGCCGCACACTAGCAGCAGCTCCCACGTGAACGCGGTGCCAGCATGGTCGTCGGTGAACTCGATGATCTGGCCGTTCTTGTTCTCGTTGCGCGGGTTGGCCTCATCGGCGGCGGCCTCGCCGTCGGTGCCGCGTTTGGTGTTGTTGGTCAGCGCGCAGTAGACCTTGCCGGTCTTCGGGTGCGGCTCGATGTCCTCGGGACGGTCCATCTTGGTGGCGCCGGCCTTGTCGGCGGCCGTGCGGGTGAACACGGCGACCTGCGCGGCGGTCATCCCGGCGATCTTCGACTCCGACGAGCCGTCGTCGTTGACCGTCAGCAACGGGATCCAGGTGCCCCTGCCCGCGAACTTCCCGCTGTCGGGAATCTTTCCGCTGCCGTCGATCTGGTCTGGCGCGTCACCCGTGAGCTTGGCGACGTAGAGCGTGCCGACGTCGAGGATGCGCAGGTTGTTGCGCATCGCGGACGCGCCGTTGCCGGGCGTGATCTTCTTCGACGACACGAACTTGTAGATGTACTCGAACCGCTCGTCGTCGCCGGTGTAGGCAACCACGGTGCCATCGGACGTGACGAAGATGTTGGCCGACTCGTGCTTCAGCCGTCCCAGCGACGAGTGCTTGATCGGGGTGGACGTCGGATCGTGCGGGTTGACCTCCACGACGTAGCCGAACCGGTTGGCCTCGTTCGGATCCCGGGTGAGATCGAAGCGGGATTCGTATCGACCCCACAGGTGGTAGTCGGCGTCGTCGGCGAAGCTGTACCGATCGAGGCCCTCCTTCGCGGTCGGGTCGGTGACCTTGCCTGCGCCTGCGAAGTAGCTGTTGTAGTTCTCCTCGCCGGAGAGCATCGTGCCCCACGGGGTGAGACCGCCCGAACAGTTGGCGATGGTGCCGAGCACGGTGGTGCCGGCCGGGTCGGCCGTGGTCTTGACGAATTCGCTACCCGCGGCGGGACCGGTGAGGGTGAATGGTGTCGACGCCGTGATACGCCGATTCCGCTGTCCGACAATCGGGGTCAGCTTGCCGCTACCGAACTCGGACTTCACCTCGACGACCGTGATCCCGTGTGCGGCCATCGAGACCCGCGCCTGGTTCTCGGTCGGCTCCGACTTCTTGTAGCCGGTGAACATGAACTCCTCGGTCGTGTACTCCTGGTTGCACACGAGGTAGAAGTTGTTCGGTTCACCGTCGATGGCGATCAACCCGGCGAAGTCGTTGTTGAACCCGAACTGCATCTCCTGCGCCTGCGGGGTCTGCGCGGCGAAGTCGAACGCCGGCGCGCCGGGCATCACCGGGTCGCCCCAGCGGATGACGACGGACTGTTCGTATCCGTCCGGGATCACCAGTGCGTCTTCGGTGTTCGGGGCCACCGGGGTGAACGACATGCCCGTGCCGGTACCCGAGCCGGTGACCGGCGGGGTCGACGGCGCCGAGGTGGTCGCCCCGTCGTCTCCGCACGCCGCCAGTGCGGCGGCGGCACCGACACCGACGGCCACGGTCGCGGATCCCTTCAGGATCGAGCGGCGGGAGACCATCGTGCGCACCACGTCGCCGAAGTACTCGTTGTCGCTGGTGTTGCCGGGCCGATGGAAGCACGCGTCACCGCACTTGTACTGGCAGGTCACCCGCGCTCGGCCGGACGAACCGGTGGTCGCGCCGGTGCGCGGCGACGTGAACAGGGTGAGCGGAATGCGGACCACGTGGATCTCCCAGGGCTGTGGAAGTGGACGAGAACGTCCGAACGCTACGGACCCCGGGTAAAGGGATCACATGGTCAAGGTAAATGGAAGGCAAAGACGGGCGACCTCGATCTAGGAACGTGACCGTCCGCAATCCGTCTCATCATGGACAGGTCTGACGCGTCCGACTCCGAAGGAGCCACGAATGACCATTCCCGAGCCCACCACGGACGAGATCGCCGCAACCGCGCGTGAGCTCGGCTACGACGATGTTGCCGATTCAGCCGAGGAGTACACGCAGATGATCGCAGGCATGCTCGGGGTGTACGAGGCACTCGACGCGATCGACGATCCCGAGGTCCTCGTCAGTCGGGGTCCGGTGGCCTGTCGACGGCCGTCGGCCGCCGAGGACCCGCACCACGCGTGGCAGGTACGGGCATCGATCTCCGAGGTCGAATCGGGTCCACTGGCCGGGGTCCGGCTCGCGGTCAAGGACAGCATCATGGTCGCCGGCCTCCCGATGGCCAACGGGTCCGACGTACTCGCCGACTTCGTCCCGACCGGCGATGCCACCGTCGTGACACGGGCCTTGCGAGCAGGCGCGGAGATCGTCGGCAAGACGACCAACGAGTACTTCTGCATGTCCGGCGGGAGTCACACCTCCCACGGTGGGCCCGTACACAACCCACACCGGATGGGTGTCTCGGCGGGCGGATCTTCGAGCGGCAGCGCCGTCGTGCTGGTGACCGGTGATGCCGACATGGCGTTGGGGGCTGATCAGGCGCGCTCCATCCGGATGCCGGCGTCCTGGTCCGGCGTCGTCGGACTCAAACCGACGTATGGCCTGGTGCCGTACACCGGGATCGCGCCGCTGGAGGGGATGCTGGACCACGTGGGCCCGTTGACGCGCACGGTCACCGACAACGCCCGGCTGCTCGCGGTCCTGGCCGGCCCCGACGGCATCGACCCCCGCCAGCGCGACGTGCGCACCGAGAACTATGAGGCCGCGGTGCGGGCCGGGGTACGCGGAATGCGTGTCGGGGTGGTGACCGAGGGATTCGACAGCCCCGACGCAGAGGCCGCCGTCACCACATCGGTGCGCTCGGCGGCCGATTCATTGCGCGCCGCCGGCGCGGTGGTCGAGGACGTGTCGATCCCGTTGCACAGTGTGGGGCCGGCACTGTGGACGGCGATAGCGATCGAGGGAATGGCCGAAACCATTTCTCGTAATCAGGGTTTCGCATTCGGACGGGACGACCACTACCCGACGGACATGATGGGGCATCTGTTCGACCGACGCGACCGTGTCGGCGGACGGCCGGCCAACGTGGCGCTGTTCACGATGGTGGGACACTACGTCAACGCGACGAGCGGTCGCCTCCACTACGCGAGGGCAGTCAACAAGACCCGGGTTCTGAGGGCGGCCTACGACGAGGCCCTGAGCCGATTCGACGTGCTGGTGATGCCGACGACGCCGCAGACGGCACAACCACTGCCCGACCCCGCTGCCGGGCCGATGGCCTCGGTGCAGGCGGCCATCGAGATGTCGTCGAATGCCTGCCCGTTCAACATCACTCATCATCCTGCGTTGAGTGTGCCGTGCGGAACCGTGGACGGACTGCCCGTAGGCCTGCAGGTCGTCGGCCGGCACTTCGATGAACCGAGTCTCTACCGGGTCGGTCGAGCGGTCGAGCAACACGGCGGCGGTCGGTAGCCGAGCACCGATCCACCGCCCTGCGGGATCCGTCGACGACGAGCGGTCAACGGGTTATCGGCGGGAGGCCGGGATCGCGTTGTCGACGAGGACGGCGGCGATGGCGGCCGCGGTCGTGAACGATCCCCGGTTGATGACGCGGGTCCGGGCAGCGGCGCCGTCGAGCAACAGCGCCAGTTGTTCACCGAGTTGCTCGGGGTCGGCGGCTCCGGCCTCGCGAGCCGCGTCCGTGAGCCGCGCGGCGACGGCGATCTTGTAGTCGCGCGCGTACCGCGACGCCGGGTGTTTCGGGTCGTGGAGTTCCACGGCGGCCCCGATGTAGGGGCACAGTGGCGCGGACGCCGGTACCTCGAACGCGGCCAGGAGACGCTCGCGGGGCGAGAGGTCTTCGCGGTCGAACACCCCGGACATGACGTCCGGATCGAACTGGCGCAGGTACTCGGCGATCAATTCGTCCTTGTTGGTGAAGTGCTGATACGCAGTACGTTTGGAGACTTGGGCCACCGCACAGAGTTGATCCACGCCCGTGCGGTTGACGCCCTGTTCGCGGAACAGTTGCTTCGACGCGTTGAGAATGCGCTCCCGTGCCCCCCGCCCGCGTCGTTGGCCCAGTGGGCCCTTCTCCAACTCCGTCATACCGGCAGCATACGCCTCCGGTAACGATCGGTGTATGTAGCTTGCGGGCGACAGCGATCGCCGCTAGCTTAAGTACACAGACCGGTACCAATGACGGGCGCCGGGTGGAGAGCATCAATTCAAGGGAGAGATCGTGGGAAAACTCGATGGCAAGGTTGCGGTGATCACGGGCGCATCAACCGGAATGGCCCTGGCCGGCGCCAAACTGTTCGTCGACGAAGGCGCGTACGTCTTCATCCAGGCCCGACGGCAGGAATCGCTGGACGCCGCCGTCGATCTGATCGGCCGCAACGTCACCGCCGTCCAGGGCGACGCGTCCGACCTGGCCGACCTGGATCGCCTGTATGACACGGTCGAGCGGGAGAAAGGATCCATCGACGTCCTGTGGGCCAGCGCCGGTATGGGTGAGGCCGCGGTTCTCGGAGAGATCACCGAGGAACAGTTCGATCGGGCGTTCTCCTTGAACGCGCGCGGCACCCTGTTCACCGTGCAGAAGGCGCTGCCGTTGATGAACGACAACGGTTCGATCTTCATGACGGGGTCCAGCGCCTCCCTCAGTGCCTTCCCCGGTTGGAGTCTCTACGCGGGAAGCAAAGCCGTACAACAGGCCTGGGCTCGCGTCTGGCTGAACGAACTGCGCGACCGCAGGATCCGGGTCAACGTTCTGACCCCGGGGCAGGTGGCCACGGCCAAACAGGAGGAACTGTTCGACGAGGCGACGAAGAACGCATTCGAGGCGCTGATCCCCCGCGGTGAGATGGGCCGGCCCGAGGAAATCGCCACCGTCGCACTGTTCCTGGCCTCCGACGACTCCAGCTACGTCAACGGACTCGAACTACTCGTGGACGGCGGCACCACCGCCCTCTGATACGCACCTCCGTTGGTGCGCGCCGCGCAACCGACACTCGTTCGTCGAACACAGAGAAGGAACACACCTCATGAGCAACATCACCCTGATCGGCACCGGGAACATGGCCCGCACCATCGGCACACTCGCGCTGGCCGCGGGCGACACGGTCGAGGTGATGGGACGTGATCAGTCCAAAGCCGAACAGCTGGCAACACTCCTGGGCGGCGGTGCCTCCGTGGGGACATGGGGTGCCGTCCCCGCCGGCGACATCGTGATCACCGCCCTGTTGCACGACGGACTGGTCCCGGTCGTCGTCGAGTACGCAGACGCTCTCGCCGACAAGATCATCGTCGACATCAGCAACCCGTTCAACGCCTCGTTCGACGGACTGGCCCACGGCGAGGAGACCTCGATTGCCCAGAAGGTCGCCGAGGTGGCCCCTGCGGGCGCACGCGTCATCAAGGCGTTCAACACCATCTTCCGCAACGTGTTGGAGAAGGGCAGACCCGACGTGTTCATCGCCGGCGACGACGAGCAGGCCAAGACCGACGTGTCGACCTTTGTCACCGGTCTCGGACTTCGACCGCTCGACGTCGGTGGGTTGACGATGGCGCACTGGCTCGAGGGGATGGGCCTGGTCACCGTGGGTCTGGCCAACAACGGGGTCGGCCACTGGGACTTCGCCCTCGGAGCCGAGGAGGTGTCGGCAGACTGAGTCGCGTGGCCACGGCAGACGTCGCCCTACGCGATCAGCGGACGCAATCGCCCGGACTGGTCTCGCAGTGCGGGGTGGTGCCGGGGAAGTACTGCCGATGGCCGGCGACCCAGCGGTAGGTGACTTCCTGGATCTGGTGGACACCCGGAAGGCGATAGATCGTCAACGGGATCCGGGTTCCCAGCCCGGCGGCAACCGCGGCGTTGGCAGCCTGTGCCGCGGAGTAGACGGTGCCGTCGTCGTCGAGCCACCAGACCGAGTCCATGAACGTCTCTGCGGGTGCGCCGACGCGTTCGGCGGTGCCGGGTCGTTGCATGGGTTCGACGCGGACCGCGCCGGTGCGGTTCATGCGCAGCAGCAGATCCTTGGCGCGGGTGCACATTCCGCAGTTGCCGTCGAAGAACAGAATTCCGGACATGCCTTCAGTCTGCTCCTCGGCGGCCGCCTGCGGGATGTGATGATGGCGACGTCGCCGGGTGGCGGTTGACTCAGGCGATCGAGTCGCGCCAACGGCAGAGTTCCTCGGCCACCGAGAGGTCGTAGTCGGGGCCGTTCACGCCGACGGTGAACAGCGTGATCCCCGCGGCGTGGAGTTCATCGGCCTTGGCCACCAGTTCCTTGACACCTTCACCCCGGCTCACGCCACCGTTGAGTTCGACGCCGGCCGAATGCTGGATCTCGCCCGGGTCGCGCCCGATGGCGGCGCAGTGTTCGGCGAGGACGGCGCTCTTGTGGGCGTAGCTCTCGGCATCGACGAAACCGTGCCAGATGTGTGCATGCTGCGCCACCAACTTGAGAGTCTTCTTCTCCCCCTGTCCACCGATCAGGATGGGGATCTCCCGGGTGGGGGCGGGGTTCAGCTTGCCCAGGCGGGCACGAATGCGCGAAAGTGACGCGGCGAGATCGTCGAGACGGCTGCCCGCGGTGCCGAAGTCGTAGCCGTACTCGTCGTAATCCTTTTCTTTCCAGCCTGATCCGATTCCCAGGATCAGTCGGCCGTCGGAGATGTTGTCGACGGTGCGGGCCATGTCGGCCAGCAACTCCGGGTTCCGGTACGAGTTGCACGTGACCAGTGCGCCGATCTCGATGCGCGAGGTCTGCTCGGCCCAGGCGCCGAGCATCGTCCAGCACTCGTAGTGTGCGCCGTCGGGGTCGCCGTACAGCGGGAAGAAGTGATCCCAGTTGAAGGCGACGTCGACACCCATGTCCTCCGCACGACGCACCGCGTCACGCATGTGTGAGTACTGGGGCGAGTGCTGGGGCTGGATCTGGACACCGATGCGCACGGGGGTGGTCATGCATCCACATTTACACGGCTTCGGGAGGTTTGTTGGCTGTACTGAAATCGTCCGATGAGGGACCCGCCGTGGTCATAGTGACCATGGCGGGTCTCTGGTCGGACGATCTCAGTCGATCCCCTGTCGGACATCGATGCGAACATGTGTTCGTGCAGGATCGTGGCCCGGAGCAGCCCTCAGGTGACGCCACGATCCTGCATGCCGATCTCGACGCGTTCTACGCATCGGTCGAGCAGCGCGACAACCCGGCGCTGCGCGGCCGACCGGTGATCGTCGGTGGCGGTGTCGTCCTGGCGGCGAGCTACGAGGCCAAGGCGTTCGGCATCCGCACGGCCATCGGCGGGCAGGAGGCGCGTCGACTCTGCCCGCAGGCGGTAGTCGTCCCACCCCGATTCGAGGCGTACACCGAGGCGAGCCGCGCGGTGTTCGAGATCTTCCGCGACACCACCCCGCTGGTCGAGGGCATCTCCATCGACGAGGCGTTCCTCGACGTGGGCGGCCTGCGTCGTATCGCCGGCTCACCTGTCGAGATCGCGACCCGGCTCCGGTCGCGAATCCACGCCGAGGTCGGACTCGCCATCACGGTCGGCGTCGCTCGCACGAAGTTCCTCGCGAAGGTGGCCAGCGCGGTTGGCAAACCCGACGGCTTGTTGGTGGTCCCCCCGGACGGCGAGATCGAGTTCCTCCACCCGCTACCGGTGGAGCGGCTGTGGGGCGTGGGCAAGGTGACCTCGGCAAAGCTGCACGGCAGCGGCATCCACACCGTCGGCGACATCGCCGATCTCGGCGAGGCGATGATGACCGCGCTGGTGGGCCCGTCCGCCGGTCGGCATCTGTTCGCGTTGGCCATGGCCCGCGACCCCCGTCCGGTCCACGTCGGCCGCCGCCGACGGTCGATCGGTTCGCAGCGCGCACTCGGCCGCCGACCCAAGACCGAGGCCGACATCGAGGCGTCGATCGTCGCGATCACCGACCGTCTCGGCAAGCGTCTGCGCACCGCGAACCGTGTCTGCCGGACGGTGGTCCTGCGTCTTCGTTTCGACGACTTCACCCGGGCGTCGCGCTCGCACACGCTGTCCGAGGCGACCGCCTCCACCGAGGTCATCCTCCTGGCCGCCCGCCGCCTGCTGTCCGACGCGATGCCACAGCTCACCGACCGCGGGTGCACCCTCATCGGGTTGTCGCTGACCAACCTCGACAACGACGACGCGATCCAGCTGGCCCTGCCGTTCGGAGACACCGAGGCCGGGTCGTTCCGCGCGGAGAGCAGTGGCGCCGCGGTCACCATGGACACTGCCGCCCTCGACGGCGCGATGGACGACCTGCGCAACCGCTTCGGTGCGTCCGTGCTGACCCGCGCCGTGCTGCTCAACCGCAGCGAGGGCATGGAAGTCCCACAGCTCCCCGACTGATCGGGCACGGTTATTGGACAGCGACAGGGTCATCTGTCCAGATGGGAACCTGTGTCATATGGTGAGTGCGTGAAATCACATCTGCGCGCGATCGCGGTCGCCGTCGCTTGTGTCATCGGGTCGGGGACCCTGACTTCCGTTACCGTTCCGACGGCATCGGCAGCGACGAGCTTCTACACGCCACCTGCCACGTTCGACACCGCACCGGGGTCGATCATCAAGTCGAGATCGACCCCGATCTTCCTGCAGATCCCTGCGGATCCGCGCCCGTTCCCGGGCAAGGGGACGATGGTGATGTACACCTCCAAGCTGCAGGACGGCACGCCCGCCGCCGTCACCGGCACCTACATCGAGCCGTTCGCGCCGTGGCGCGGCAAGGGCGCCCGACCGACCATCGTCATGGCGCCGGGCACCATCGGTCAGGGCGACCAGTGCGCGCCGTCGAAGCTCGTCGGGTTCCCGCTGTCGCTGGATCCCGCGAAGCTCACCATCGGCCTGAACTACGAGGGACTGTTCGCCAATCTGCTCCTGTACCAGGGCTACCGGGTGCTGATGACCGATTACATCGGCCTCGGAACCCCCGGCGTGCACACCTACGTCAACCGTGTCGAGGAGGGACACGCTGTCCTCGACGGCGCCCGCGCGGCCCTGAACTACGGGAAGCTCCCTGCCGATTCTCCGGTGGGCTTCTGGGGTTACTCCCAGGGCGGCGGCGCCACGGCGTCGGCGGCCGAGATGGCGTCGTCGTACGCTCCCGAGCTGAACATCAAGGCGACCTACGCCGGCGCACCGCCCGCGAACCTGGAGAAGGTGCTCAAGCAGGTCGACGGCACGTCGATCACCGGGGTCATCGGATACACGGTCAACGGGCTCGTCGCCCGGTACCCGGAGCTCGGCCCGATCATCGACCGCGAGGCCAGCCCCGCGGGCAAGCAGATCCTCAAGACGCTGTCCACCTCGTGCATCGGCGACACCGCGTTCCGCTATGGCTTCCGGAACACCAGCGAGTGGACGACGTCGAAGCAGTCGTTGTACGCGGTCTCCCAGCGGTACCCGGTGATCCAGAGGGCGTTGCAGGACCAGTTGATCGGCAAGCTCACGCCGAACGCCCCGGTCTTGGTCGACACCGGGATCAACGACGACATCATCCCGCACGGACAGGTCATCGAGATGGCCAACAGCTGGAAGTCACGGGGTGCCAAGGTGACCGTCATCAACGACGGCACGCCGCCGATCTTCCCGCGCCTGGCGGTCAACCACGCGCTGCCGTACCTGTTCAGCACGGTGCCGGTCTACAACTTCTTCTACGACCGGTTCAACGCGCCCAACTGATCGGCCCCGTGCCGACCGACACGAACGACAGATGCCGTGCACCCGATCGGGGTGCGCGGCATCTGTCGTCAATGGTGGGTGAACCTACTGCACCAGTGCGGGTTTCACCGCGAGAACCGGCTTGGGGCAGGCGAGGAGCAGCCGTTGAGCGGTACTGCCCATGAGCAACTTCCCGACCGGTGACCGGTGTCGGATGCCGATGACCAGCAGGTCGGCGTCGTCACGGTCCATCGCGTCGAGCAGAGCGTCCACCGGGTCGACCGAGACGTCCTGCTCGACGACGAAGCTGATGCCCGACGCCCCCAGGGTCTCCTCGAGGTTCCCGACGTCGGTCGAGTCGGCGAAGCGGGGGTCGGCCAACGCGTCCCCTTTGGTCGCGTTGAGCACGGTGACGGCCGTGTCGCGTACCCGCGCCTCGCTGATGGCGTGCTCGAGAGCGGCCCGGCCGTACACATCCGGGGTGTAGCCGACGACGATCATGCGTTCTCCTTCTCGCGGGTGGGGGCGGTGTCGGTGGTGAGGGTGATCCGAGGGCCGAAGAACCGGGCGATCAGCGGGAACACCAGCAACGACACGATGATGACGTACACGACGACGGCGATCGGTTCGGTGAAGATGCCGCTCCAGTCACCTTCGTTGAGCTGCAGGGTCTGGCGTAGTTGGCGTTCGATGCGCGGCCCGAGGATGACGCCGATGATCAACGGCAACACCGGGAGTCCGAATCGGCGCATCATCAGCCCCATCAGTCCGAAGACCAGCAGCAGCGCGAGGTCGAGCCACTGCAGGTTCACCGCGTACGCACCAAGGACGGCGAAGAACAGGATGCCTGCGTAGAGGTAGGGCCGCGGTGTCCGCAGCAGCTTCGCCCACAGCGGCGCGAGTGGCAGGTTGAGCGCGAGCAGCAGGAAGTTGCCGATGAACAGGCTGGCGATCAACGTCCAGACCAGCAGCGGTTCCTTGTCGAACAGTGTTGGCCCGGGCTGGATGCCGTACGAGACGAACGCGGTGAGCATGACCGCCGCGGTCGCGTTCGTCGGTAGACCCAGCGAGAGCATGGGCACGAGAGTGCCTGCGGCCGAAGCATTGTTGGCTGCCTCCGGCCCGGCGACACCCTCGATGGCGCCCTTGCCGAACTCCTCGGGGTGCTTGGTCAGCTTCTTCTCGGTGATGTAGGAGAGGAAGGTGGGCAACTCGGCGCCGCCGGCGGGAAGCGCGCCGAACGGGAACCCGAAGGCGGTGCCGCGCAACCACGGCTTCCACGAGCGCTTCCAGTCGCTCTTGCCCATCCACGGTCGACCGACGGGGATCACCTCGGCGGGCTTGCGTCGCAGGTGCGCAGCGACCCAGAGTGCCTCACCGAGGGCGAACACCGCGACGGCGATCACGACGATGTCGATGCCGTCCGACAGCTGGGGGATACCGAACGTGGCGCGCGGCTGTCCGGTCAGGAAGTCGATGCCGACCAACCCGATCGCCAGACCCAGTAGCAGCGAGATACACCCGCGCAGTTTGGAACTGCCGAGAACGGCGGTCACCGCGACCAACGCCAACAACATGATGGCCAGATAGGACGGGGCGCCGAGGGACACCGCGAACTTCGAGACGATCGGCGCGAAGAGCACCAACAACAGGGTGCCGATGGAGCCCGCGACGAACGACCCGATCGCCGCGGTCGCCAGGGCCTGTGCGGCGCGGCCCGCCCTGGCCATCTTGTTGCCTTCGATGGCGGTGATGACCGACGACGACTCACCCGGGGTGTTCAACAGGATCGAGGTCGTCGACCCGCCGTACATGCCGCCGTAGTAGATACCGGCGAACATGATGAATGCGGCACTGGGGCTGACGTTGTAGGTGATCGGGAGAAGGAGTGCGACGGTCATGGCCGGCCCGATGCCGGGCAGGACGCCGACCGCGGTGCCCAGCAGGACGCCGATACACGCGTAGAGCAGGTTCATCGGTGTCGCCGCCTCGGCGAAACCGTTCATCAGCCAGTTGAGGTTGTCCATCAGAGGATCCCGTCCAGAATGCCTGCGGACAACGGGATCCCGAGTCCGACGTAGAACGCGTAGAAGCTGATCAGCGATAGCGCGAGTCCTATCGCGAGATTGCGGACCCAGTGCCGGTTGCCGAGGATGGTCGCTGCGCCGCCGAAGAGCGCCGCGCCCACGATCACCCAACCGAGCACGTCGACCAGGGCGATGGTCGCGACGAACAGGAGAACCAGCAGCCCGACCGTCTTCCAGTCTGCGGGTGCGGAGGTGTCGATGTCCTCGCCGTCATCGGGCGTCCCCTTCTTGCCCCGCCAGGTGGCGATGGCCAGCAGCACCGAGCAGACGAGCAGACCGATCCCGATGACCAGCGGGAAGAGCTTGGGGCCGACGGGGTCGACCTTCGCGAACTCGGCGGTCAGCGACATGGCGTCGACGATCAGGAACACCCCGACCACGACCATCACCGCGCAGACGACGAGCTGTGCCCAGTCGGGACGTTCGGACTCGGTCTCCTCCGGCCCCTCGGGACGGTTCAGTGTGGCGGTCATACCAACCCCAGCTCGGTCAGCGTGGATTCGACCCGCTGGTCCTGCTCACGCAGGAACTGCGCGAAGGGTTCACCCGTCTCGAACGCGTCTGTCCAGCCGTTCTTGCTCAACGCTTCTCTCCATTCGTCGGTCCCGTGCAGCTCGGTCAGCGCGGCGACCATCTCGTCGCGTGCGGCGTCGGAGAGTCCGGGCGGGGCGAGCACGCCGCGCCAGTTCGTGAACTCGAGGTCGATCCCCGCCTCGCGCAGGGTGGGCGCGTCGACGTCGGCCACCCGCTCCGATCCCGAGACCGCGAGCACCCGCACCTGGCCTGCCTCGATCTGGTCGACGTACTCGCCCAGGCCGGAGGTGCCGGCCGCGATCTTGTTGCCCAACAGGGCCGTCAGGAGATCGCCGCCGCCGTCATAGGAGATGTAGTTGACCTTCGTGGGATCGATCCCCACTGCTTCGGCGGTCTCCATGGGGAAGAGGTGGTCGGGTCCGCCAGGTGACGAACCGCCGCCGATCGACACCGACGACGGGTTGGCCCGCCATGCCCGTACGAGGTCATCGACAGTCTTGAACGGTGAATCCGCAGGTACCAGAATGCCTTCGGGCTCCTCGACCATCTTCGCCAGTGGCGTCGCGTTCGACACGCGCGCCTTGGAGCCGTTGGTGTAGCCGGCACCGACGACCCCGAGTCCCATCATCATCATGAGATCGTCGTTGCCGGACTCGTTCATCAACCGTGCCATCGCCACGGTGCCGCCGGCGCCGATGACGTTGAACACCTCCACACGTCCGGTGATGTCCTTGTCCTCCATCACCTTCACCGCGGTGCGGGCGGTGAGGTCGTACCCGCCGCCGGGGCTGTTGGGCACCATCATCCGTATACGGTGCAAGCCCTCGCCGTCGTCGCCGCGCGTGACGCCGCACGCCGCGACGAGCAGCAGCAGCGCCAGGATGGCGCCCAGCCGTTTGCGCATCGGTCCTCGATTCGTGTCGATGATGTGAGACTGTGATCGAGGCCAAGCATGAAGCCAAAGGTGAGCCACGTCACCTTTTCGGAGCCAACGAAAGTAGTGTTCTTTGTGGTCGCGACCGAATGTCCGTCCGCGGCGAGGACCGGGACGTCCCGGCCGCCGAGGTCGCTCCCTGGCGGGCCAGTTCCTCGTGCTGCAGCTGCTCGTGGTCGCCGTGGTCCTCGGTGCGGTCGCCGCGATCTCCATCCACCAGTCGACCACGGAGTTCCGCGACATCGCGGGCGGGCGGATGCTGTCGGTCGCCGAGAGCCTCGCCTCGACCCCGATCGTCCGTGAGCAGTTGGCTGCCCCGCTGGTCGAGCAGGTGCTCGCTCCCGACGTGGACCGGGCTGTCGCACTGTCCGGTGCCACGGTGGCCGAGATCGTGTCCCCGAACGGCAGGGTGATGGTCTCCACCGACCCGACCAGGGTGCGGGGTGACGCCGACCTCGGTGACAGCGACGTCCTGGGTGGGCGGGGGTGGTCCGGCGACGTCGACATCGACGGCCGTCGATCCATCGCCGGTCATGTCCCGATTCTCGACACCGACGGGCGAGTCCTGGCGGTGGTGACCGTCTCCGAGAACTACCCGTCGACGTGGATGCTGTTGTCCGACGCGGGTGCTCGTCTGTTGATCTACCTCGGAATCGGCGCGGGTGTCGGGGCGGTCGGGTCGTGGCTGCTCTCCCGTCGCATCCGACGCCACACCCTGGGTATGGAAACCGCGGAGATCGCCGGCCTCGCCGATCACCGGGAGGCGTTGTTACACAGCATCGCCGAGGGAGTCATCGCGGTCGGCAACGACGGTCGCATCACGATGATCAACGACAGTGCCCGAGCCCTGCTGGACCTCGAGCCCGACGTGGTGGGCACGCCGGTGGCCGAATCGGGCATGGACGCCGGTGTCCGCGAGATACTGCTGTCACCGGGTGATGTGGAGGACGTCATCGTGACGACATCCACGCGGGTGCTGGCGTTGAACCGCCGCAGTGCGACCAGCAGACGAGCCGAGAGTCGCGGCCAACACATCGGGTCGGTGACCACCATGCGTGACAGCACTGAACTCGCGTCCATGCAGAGCCAGCTGACCTCGCACAAGAGTGTCACCGACACCCTCCGGGCCCAGACACACGAGTTCGCCAACCAGCTCCACACCATCTCCGGGCTCGCACAACTGGGCGCCTACGACGACGTCACCACCTTCGTGGGGACCCTGACGCGTCGACGCGCGGAGATCAGCGAGTCCATCACCGCGCATATCGGCGACCCTGCCGTCGCCGCGTTGCTGATCGCGAAGACGTCGCTGGCGGCCGAGACCGGCGTCCGTCTGACGCTCGACCCGTCGTCGCGCCTGCGAACCCTCGACCCTGCGCTGTCGACCGACGTGATCACCGTCGTCGGCAATCTCGTGGACAACGCGCTCGACGTGTCCCGCGACCACGGATCCCGATCGATCACCGTTCTGGTGCGCGACGATTCGACCTCGGACGTCCCCGACCTCTGCATCGAGGTCGTCGACTCCGGGCCCGGGGTGCCGCCCGAGAAACGCGAGTTGATCTTCTCGCGGGGGGTGACCTCCAAGGCCGACACCCCTGGCGGGCGGGGGATCGGGCTGGCGCTCGTGCGTCTGGTCAGCGCTCAACACGGCGGCACCGCCGTCATCGACGACGCCGAATCCGGTGGCGCACGTTTCCGCGTTCGCATTCCGCTCGGCTGACGACCGCTCACGACACGGCAGGAGAAGACAGTGCCCACAGTGCTGGTGGTCGACGACGATTTCATGGTGGCCGACATCCACCGTCGGTTCGTCGAGGCGACCGACGGATTCCGTGCCGTGGGCGTCGCGCACTCGGCTGCCGAGGCACGCGCGAGCATCGCGACGCTGCGACCAGACCTGATCCTGCTCGATGTCCACCTGCCCGATGCCTCCGGTCTCGACGTACTCCGCGAGTTGCGCGCGGCGAAGGACCCGGTCGGCGTCATCATGATCACCGCAGCCCGCGAGGTCGACACGGTCGCCGATGCGCTGAGCGGCGGTGCGGCCGATTACCTCATCAAACCGTTCGAGTACCCACAGCTGCGCGACAAACTCGAGGCGTTCGCGACCCGGTTCTCCGCTCTGCGCGGCGGTGAGGCCGATCAGAACCTTGTCGACTCGCTCTTCGGTGCCGGGTCCCCGGTGGGTCCCGGGGAGACCGCCGAGCGCTTTCCCAAAGGGCTCTCACCGGAGACCGGAACCCTGATCCTGGACGCCGTCGCCGGCGGTGCGGAGTTCTCCGCGACGGAGTGCGCCGAGGCCGTGGGTATCTCCCGGGTCAGCGCGCGGCGCTATCTCGAGCACTACCTGGAATCGGGCGTCCTCGAGGTGCGTCTGCAATACGGCCGTGCCGGCCGACCGGTCCGCAAGTACCGGGGGCGCTCACAGCGCGGGAACTGAGGCTGACCGTGTGGAGAGTCGATGTCTGTTCCACACGCCGGCACAACTAGGGCACCAGTGCGACCTTGCCGCCCGCGTGGCCGCCACTGACGAACTCGAGTGCCGAGACCGCCTCGGCCAGAGGATATGTCCGCACGACCGGCACCACGAGCTCACCCGCCGATGCCAGGTCGATGAGTTCGGCGCGGATGGCGTCTCGGTAGGCCGCGCTGGCCGGCTTCGTCCCGGCCAACGCCGCGAAGCCCTCGGTGCCGGCACGTGCGGGCGCCGCGACGGTCACGATGCGTGGCCGGTCGGCGACCACGGCGAGCGACACATCGACGGCCTCGTCGGTGCCCACGGCGTCGAGCGCGGCGTCGACCGGCCCGTCGGCGAGGACCCGGTCGAGCAGACCGGTGCCATAGCGGACGGGCACCCCACCGAAACGTGCGACGGTCTCCGAGTTCGCGTCACTCGTCGTGCCGATCACGCGAATTCCCTTGCGACGGGCCAACTGCAACACCGCGACGCCGACCGCGCCCGACGCCCCGTGCAGCAGGACGGTCTCCCCGCGATCCGCGCCGCACACGTGGAGCATCTCCGCCGCGGTCGTCCCGGCCAGCAGCAGGTTCGCGGCCTGCTCGTCGGGCACCTGCTCCGGCGCGGCGAACACGTCGGCAGCCGGGACGGTCATCGCTGTCGCGTAGCCACCGTGCACCCGGAACGCGACGACCGCGTCGCCGACCGCACCGTGTCCCGACCCGATGGTGGTGTCGGGGCCGATGGCTGCGATGGTGCCGGCCACCTCGTAACCGATCGGCAGTGGGAGCGTCGAGGAATCAGCGCGCAATGCGTGTTTGAGGTCGGCCGGGTTGACCCCGGCGGCAGCGATGTCGATGGTGACCTCACCGTGAGCCGGATCGGTCACCTCGACATCGACGAATCGGAAATCGGACAACCCGCCGATGCCGTGGGCTTCCCAGCGCTGTGCTCGCACACCGACCACGGTAGCGGCTGCTCAGGTGGGCAGAATTCGGCTGTACGTATGACCCCCGCGTGTGGGATCGGGACCTACTCTCATCCGATGAATCCATTGCGGAGGGTGACCTCGACGCTCGCCACGGCGGTGACCGTCTGCGGGCTGGTCGCCGGCCTCGCCACACCCGCAGCACATGCCGCACCCGACTTCTACACCGCACCGATCGGATTCGACACGACGCCGGGAGCGGTGCTCGCCACCAAGGTCTCGGCGCTTCCGGTGGGGTCGCGTGGGAAGGGCAGTGCGACAACGGTCCTCTACACCTCACGCCAGGTCGACGGGACGCCGGTCGCGGTGAGCGGGACCTATTACGTCCCGACCGTGCGATGGCAGGGACGCAACGCACAGCCCACGGTCGTCGTCGGCGCCGGGACCGTCGGCCAGGGCGATCAGTGCGCGCCGTCACGAGCCCCGGGACGACAGGCACCGGTTCTCGACCTGCTGGACAGGGGATTTCGTGTTTTCCAGACCGATTACATCGGTCTGGGAACGCCGGGCGAACACACCTACCTGAACCGGATCGAGCAGGGCAACGCCATGATCGACGGCGCCCGCGCGGCGCTGCGCGTGGGCAACACCGGACCACGGACGCCGATCGCATTCTGGGGCTACTCGCAGGGCGGGGCCGCATCGGGCGCGGCGATCGAGCTCGTGGCCGCTCGCGCACCGGAACTCGATGTGAAGGGGGCCTACGTCGGTGCGCCACCCGCAGACCTGTCGGTGGTTCTGGCGACGGTCGACGGCACCGCCCAGGTCGGGACGCTCGGCTACGCCCTCAACGGGTTCGCCGCGCGGTACCCCGCTGTGAAGGCGCTGCTGCAGACGGCGGTCGACGCCGACGGCACCAGGGCCCTGACTGCTCTGAGCACCCAGTGCGTGGCCGAGTCGGTCGCTCGCTATCGGTACACGAAGTCGTCGAAGTGGACGACGTCCGGTCTGTCGCTGCCTGCGGTTCTGGCACTGGATCCCGGTGCGCGCGACGTACTCGAGCAGCAGCGACTCGGAGGTGCGCGGCCCGCGGCCCCGGTTCTCGTCGAGTCGGCTGTCGATGACGATCTGGTCCCGCACGCACAGGTGACGGCTCTGGTCGCTCGATGGCGCGCATCGGGTGCGTCGGTGACCTACCGCGAGGACAAGGGCTCGCGGCTGTCGGTTCCCGGGTCGGGTGCGGCGCACACCGCGCCGTTGCGTTCCAACGCCGGACCGGCCGGCGACTTTCTCACCGGTCTCTTCGACGCCGGCTGATCGCGCCGACGACGAAGGCCCGCACCTCATTACGAGGTACGGGCCTTCGTGGTCACTGAGTGGGTGTCACTCGGCGGCGCTGATGAACTCCTCGAGCTGAACGCGCGCGACGTCGTCGGCGAGCTGCTCCGGCGGGCTCTTCATCAGGTAGGCCGAGGCCGGGAGGATGGGTCCACCGATGCCACGGTCGAGGGCGATCTTCGCCGCGCGGACCGCGTCGATGATGATGCCTGCCGAGTTGGGCGAGTCCCAGACCTCGAGCTTGTACTCGAGGTTCAGGGGCACGTCACCGAAGGCGCGGCCCTCGAGGCGGACGTAGGCCCACTTGCGGTCGTCGAGCCACGCGACGTGGTCCGAGGGTCCGATGTGGACGTTCTTGTCGTCGATCTTGCCGGCCAGCGAGCCGTGCAGGTTCGAGGTGACGGCCTGGGTCTTGGAGACCTTCTTGGACTCGAGACGCTCACGCTCGAGCATGTTCTTGAAGTCCATGTTGCCGCCGACGTTGAGCTGGT
>NZ_JAEMTF010000084.1:0-6636 GCF_016462415.1 Williamsia sp.
CCGAGACCGAAGTCGGTGTCGTTGGCGATGCGCAGGGCGTCGTCGGTGTCGGTGGCGCGGTACAGCGACGCCACCGGTCCGAAGACCTCTTCGCCGTAGATGTCCATCTCCGTGGTGATCTCACTGATCACCGTCGGCGGATAGAACCACCCGGGACCGTCGGGCACGGTGCCACCGGTCAACACCTTCGCGCCCTTGGCCACGGCGTCCTCGACGAGGTCGACGACGTCGGTGCGACCCTGCTCGGTCGCCAGCGGACCGATGTCGGTGTCGTCGGCGGTGGGATCGCCGACCTTCTGCGACGCCATCTCCCGGACGAAGTGCTCGGCGAACTCGTCGTAGACATCGGTGTGCACGATGAACCGCTTGGCCGCGATGCATGACTGCCCATTGTTCTGGCAGCGCGCCGTGGTGGCGGTCTTGGCCGCCGCCGCGAGGTCGGCCGACGGCAGGACCACGAACGGATCCGAGCCGCCGAGCTCGAGGACGACCTTCTTGAGCTCGCTGCCCGCGATCTCACCGATGGACCGCCCCGCGCCCTCACTGCCGGTGAGAGTCGCTGCCGCGACACGCTTGTCGCGCAGGATCTTCTCCACCTGCTTCGACGAGATGATCAGCGTCTGGAACACACCGTCGGGCAACCCCGCCCGGCGGAACAGATCCTCGAGGTAGAGCGCGGTCTGCGGAACGTTCGAGGCGTGCTTGAGCAGCCCCACGTTGCCGGCCATCAGACCGGGAGCGGCGAACCGGATGACCTGCCACAGCGGGAAGTTCCACGGCATGACCGCGAGGATCACCCCGAGCGGCTGGAAACGGTGGAACGCGCGCGCGGCGTTCACGGCCCCGGCGTCGGCGATGTCGTCGGCCAACATCTCCGGTGCGTGCTCGGCGTAGTACCGCAGCCCCTTCGCGCATTTCGCGATCTCGGCCTTGGCCGCGGTGATGGTCTTGCCCATCTCCGCGGTCATGGTCGCCGCCAACGACTCGCTGTCCTCGTCGAGGATGTCGGCCGCTCGGCGCAGACCGGCGGCACGCTCGTCGAGCGAGGTGAGGCGATAGCTACGCGCCGCCTCCGCCGCGATCGCGATCTTGTCCGCGACCGCGTCGTCGGTCAGCTGCTCGAACGTCCCGATGGTCTCGCCGGTGGCCGGATTGGTGGCATCGACGGGCATCAGTTGGACGGTCCGTCCGAATCGTTGATGGAGGTCGAGTCGTCGGTGCCCTCGGAGTCGTCGACGAACGCCCAGTCGCCGTCGTGGTTCACCTCGAGGCGCCAGCCGAGCTCGGTGTTGTCCTGGGCTTCCTTGAACCACGAGTACGCGTCGTCCGCAGCATCGAAGTCTTTGGTGGCGACGGTGTCGCCCTTGGGGTTGATCACGCGATATTCGGCCATGAGATCTCCTGACGAATGTGCACGAACCCGGGTCTGGAGTCAGTGATGAATGAAGCTCTTTCCACCCTACTGACCGCCCGGGTGTGCCGATCGAAGAGGAGTCAGCGAGTCAGTTCACCGGTGTGGGTCTGCGACAGCCGCTGGGAGCGGTCGGGTGCGACGAATGCGTGCTCGACCCGGATCAACAGGCGTTCTCCGGTGATGGTCAGCGACATGACCCCGTTGTCGAACCAGGGGCCCGCCGTCGCCTGCCAGCTCATCGGCGTCTCCGGGACGTGCGCACGCCGGGAGAGTCGGCGCATGAGGCCGACCATCGGTTTGCGGATCGCGATGCGGTTGACCACGCGGATGGGCCGCTCCAGCGGATTGCGGAACGGCGACATCGTCAGTTGGTACAGCGCGGTCTGCGGCGTCGCCTTCTCGGTGAGCTGCGCCTCTGCGACGTACGAGCAGTGCACGTCGCCGGAGAGCCACACCACCGACGCCGGCGGGGTGGGCCGGGCGGTGAGTTGGGAGACCAGGCCCGCCATGTCGCGGAAGGAGTTGTCGAACGCCGCCCAGTGCTCGAGGTCGAGTTCCAGTCGCAGCTTCTCGCCGACCTTCGCCGCACGGGGCCCCCAGGCGCCCTGCGCGACGGCTTCGTTCCACTGTTCGAGGTGATGCAACGCCGGCAGCATCAGATAGGGCAATGAGGTGCCGAAGAGGATGTGGCGCGCCTCGGTCTCGAGCGTCACCGTCCGCAGCCATTCCCACTCGGCGACGTCGAGCATCGCGCGGCGTTCCGGGGTGAGGTCACGCGAACAGCGTGAGTCGATCATGATCAGCCGGGTGTGGCCGAGGTCGCGCACATAGCTCCACCGTGTCGAATCGGGCTCGGCGTCGGCGCGCAGCGAGAAGTCGGCCAGGATCTTCTCCCGGGCGACGTCGTCGGGTGCCGCGCGGACGGCGGCGTAGATCGGGTCGTCGGCGAGTTCGGTGGGCGAGAGATTCCCCAGGTGTTGGTAGATCCAGTACGACGTGAACGCACCCACCACGCGCCGCGGCCACCAGTCGGTGGCGGTGACGGTCCGTCGCCAGTCCGCCGAGGAGTTCCAGTCGTCGCGCAGGTCGTGGTCGTCGAGGATCATGCAGCTCGGCACGCTCGCCATGAGCCCGCGGACCTTCGGGGTGCCCCAGGACTCCTTGTAGAGCCACGTGTACTCCTCGAAGTCACAGATCTCGTCGGCGACCTCGTCGCCCAGTGCGGCCGTCGTCTCCGGGTTCGCGGCCCGGTGACGGTGGAGTTGTCGGAGGATCTCCGGCGACGGGTCATCGGCGTAGACCTGGTCGCCGAGCAGCAGCAACAGATCCGGCCAGTGGACGGGCGCCTCGGTGCGTACCCGTCGCGCCAGCCCGACGAGCGCGTCGGCGCCGATGCGCTGCAGGGATTCGTCGTCGTAGGTGTCGCCGCGTCGGCAGGAACCGAACGCGATGCCCACGTCGCCGTCGGGGTCGGCGGTGCGGAAGACCGCGCGGACATCTTCGGGTGGCCAGCAACTCGCACTCGCCTGCTCGGCGCGCAATTCGACGCGGTAGTCGACGAGGGATGCCGCCGGCAGACCGTCGAGGACGACGATCGCGAAGTGGTGTCCGCCGATGCCCCACGTCGGCTCGCTGCCGGTCGACCCGGTGGACGTCGAGACCTCCACCGTGCACGCCCGGTCGGTCTCGACCCAGACCGTGGCCCGATGGGTGTCGACGTAACGCAGGATGGGACCGAGGACCAGGTCAGGGGAATCGCTCACCCCCACACGTTTCCATCGAATCGGTCATCGCGCCACAAAACGGGCGATCATCGGTTCCGGAAGTGCGGCGCGCGTCCCTCCCTGCGTGCCCGTAGCCCCTCGAGGGTGTCGGCGTGGACCATCAGCTCGTCGTCGACCGGCGACGGGTCGGTGTCGTCGGATGCCGTGAACGAGAGGGCGGCTCGCGCCGCGACCGGTGACCGCGACGCGATGTCCGCGGCCATCGCACGCGCCACCTCGAGAACCGTGCCCGCCGGCGCGACCCGCGACACGAGCCCTGCGGTCGCGGCCTCGGTCGCGTCGAGGCGGCGACCGGTCAGGATCATGTCGTGCGCCAGGGCGCGCCCGATCACGACGGGCAGCCGTCCGAGTGTCTCAAGGCCCGGCGCCAGTCCGACCCCGGTCTCCGGCAGCGCGAACGTTGCGTTCTCATCGGCGACCGCGAGGTGGCACGACAGGACCATGTCGATGGCCGCGCCCTCGGCGCGACCGTTGATCGCGGCGATGACCGGCTTCGACAGATGACGTCGCCCGCTCAACCCGCCGAATCCGTTGACCGGTCTCGTGATCTGCATCGACGACCCGACATCCTCGAGATCGATTCCGAGACAGAAGTACTCCGTCCCGGCGCCGGTGAGGATCGCGACGCGTAGATCAGGGTCGCCGCAGTAGGCGCCGATGACCTCGTCGAGGTCGCGCTGGGTGGTGGCGTCGACGGCGTTGCCCGCCGACGGCCGGTCGAGCGTCACCTCCAGGACATGGTCGCGGCGCGCCAGACGCAGGCCGTCGTAGCGGTCGCGGAACACCGGCGTCACCGGTGGCACCAGCCGGTCCATGCTCAACCGATCGGTCGCGACCCGATTGCCCGCATCGACCGCGCGTGCGTGGATCCGCTGCCCGATCGGCTCGGCGTCGCCGGTGAGCAGGTCGAGCAGATCGTCGTCGTGGTCCACGGGAGTGGCGACGAACCGTCTGCCGTCGTCGAGACGACCGATGACCACGGCGGTGCGGGAGCCGTTGCGGTCGAACGAAACCGAGTACGACTCGATCGTCGCGGGACCGTCGGCGTGGTAGGCGAACGGGACGGTCGGCGCCCGATCGAGGTCGGCTTGGCGCGACGGGCTCGTGCTCGGGTGCCAGGGAGTCGGGTTCGTCGAGTAGATCCCCACCGAGTGTTTGCTGAGGATGCCGCCGTTGGCCGCGACCATCCCGAACGACCCGGGTGTGTTGCGCGCACGGTGCGCGATCTCGACGATCGCGTGCATCGAGTAGTTGTTGCCGGGACCGCCGAAGAAGGGCAACCCGCCGGTCACCGTGAGACCCCGGGGGTCGTCGGGGGCCAGGCCCAGTCCGTCGCACAGGTTGAACACCGGGACCGGGAAACAGCTGTACAGGTCCATGGCGGACAACCCGTCGAGCCCCACCCCGGCCATGGCCAGCGCCTCACGGACCGCGGCGACCGCGGCCGGGCTGGAGCCGAGGTCGGCTCGGATCCCCAGCTCGTGCTCGGTGAGGTCGGCGTGGCCGTGGAGGAACACCCACCGGCTCTCGGGCACGCCCAGCTCGCGCGCGCGACCCAGCGACATGATGACCACCGCCGCAGCCTGATTCACCTGATCACGGGCGATGAGATATCGGGGGTAGGCGTCGGTGATCCGACGATTGCGATCGGTGACCGTGACGAGCTCATCGGCGTCGCGTTCCACCGGCGCGGCCGCATGCGGGTTGCCCGCCGCCACCGCGGAGAACGGGGCGAACAGCCTGCCCATCATCGCGAGGTACTCGCCCCGGCTCACGCCGAGACGAGCGCGGCGCGCGTTCTCCAGGATCGAGTACTGCGTCGGTGGATTGACGAGGTGATGCAGGGCGGACTGCGCGGACGTCAGTCCTCGGATGCCGAAACCGCGGTCGTCGAGGGAGCCCGCAAAATGCTCGGTGAAGTCGGGCGGCGAGTCCGTGCCCGCGAGGTGACGGACCGTGGACATCACCTCGGCGCCGAAGGTGACCGCCACCTCGCTGCGACCCGACGCAATGGCCGCGCACAGTTCGGTCACCGAGCGCTGCGGACTCTGCCCGCCGGTGACGTCGAGGATCGCGTGCACCGGATCTGCGCCGACGCGTGCTGCCACTGCGCGCGGCATGTTGTCGGCGGCCCCCAGCAGTGCCTGGGAGAACGGGCTGGAGTCGTCGAAGGCCCGCATGGCCGCGATGGTGTCGATGGCGGACGCGACGACATCGGGTGGCACGCCGGTGTCGGAGAGGGCTGCGCGTACGGCATCAGCCGCGAGGTCGGCGGCGGATCGGGCGCGATAGTCGTCATCGGTGATCCGTTCCGACGCCTGTCCGACGCCGACGATGACCGGCGTCCGGAGATCGAGTTCATCCACGCCGATCAGTCAACAACACTCCCGACCAAGCGCTTGATCGGGCGGTGCGCAATCGTGCTCACGGTCGGGGTGCGCCGAGGAAGCTATGCTGAATCGATGTTTTCGACTGACAGGCGAAAACTCCGAGCGACGGAGGTCGTGATGGACGAGACGACGATGCGGGCCGACCTGGTCGTGGTGGGTGCGGGTGTGGCCGGTCTGACCGCAGCCGTGACCGCTGCGGAGGCAGGTCTGCAGGTCACGGTGATCAACAAGGGCCGCCCGTGGCGTCTCGACATTCCCTCCGACACCGCAACGCAGTACGCCCAGGGCGGGATAGCTGTCGTCGACCCGACTGCTGCGGTCGACCCCGAGGACGGGGTGGACTCGATCGACCGCCACCTCGCCGACACTCTCGTGGCCGGCGCGGGACATTCCGATCCGGTGGCCGCGCGCGCCATCCTGTCCCACGGGTACGACGCCGTCGCCGCCCTGATCGGGTGGGGCGCCGACTTCGACACCGACTCCGACGGACGCCTGCTTCGCACGCGCGAGGGCGGACACAGTGTCCGTCGGATCATCCACGCCGGCGGTGACGCGACCGGCGCGCAGGTTCAGCGAGCCCTCGGTGCCGCGGTGCGTCGGTGGATCGATGCCGGCCGCGTCCGGGTCGTCGACGACAGCATCGTGACCTCCATCCTGATGTCGCACGGGCGGGCGGTCGGTGTGACGCTTCGCGACGCGGACGGCCGTGACTCGCGGGTCATCGGTTCATCGGTCCTGCTCGCCACCGGCGGACTCGGCCATCTCTACGCCGCGACCACGAACCCCGCGGGCAGCACCGGTGACGGCATCGCGTTGGCACTCGGCGTCGGCGCCGCGGTGTCGGATCTCGAGTTCGTCCAGTTCCATCCGACGATGCTGTATTCACCAGGCGCCCGTGGTCGGCGGACGCTCATCAGCGAAGCCGTGCGCGGTGAAGGCGCGGTGCTCGTCGACTCCGACGGACGGTCGATCATGGCCGGCCTGCACCCACTCGGCGATCTCGCCCCGCGCGACGTGGTCGCCCGTGCCGTGCACGCCGCGATGACCG